>JBJTQT010000001.1:0-3750 GCA_046075745.1 Cyanobium sp.
GTGTCCAGATCGATTAACATTGACATACGTTTCCAGCCAAAAAAGCCTTGGCTTAGGGTGATACTGCAATCAATGAAGGGTATTAACTTTGGCTACTTATAAACTCAGCGAATAACACTTTCTACCAAACCATGCCAGAGCGATCGCGGTTGATTCCTTCGAACAACTATTTGGGCGGATCCGTCTAAGTCGTACCGATGCCCTTGGTTGTCCGCCTAAGACTCAGAACTCTACTGGCTGCCGCACGGCGGAAGCACTGCGCAACAATGGATCTCACGCTTCAAGGCCCGACATTCCTTCATCTTAAGCGGACCCGCCTAAGATGTGATCATGGTGTACAGAGCGTCGGTGGGGTTGCTGCTGCCGTATGAGCCTCGATTGATCATGTGGGTATACATCATGGTCGTGGTCCATCAGCCGCAATCTTCCATTACTCGCAACCCGCTGCCTTAAAACACCTCGGCCATATCGCTTCCACATCGTCCATCCGCCTACTGAACAGGGTGGAGAGGCCCTGGTTCTGGGTGGAGCCGCTCACGAGATGCCGACCGCTCAGGATTCAGCCCAGTCTTTCCGCCCTCGGCACCTGGGCCAGCCGATCAAAGCCCCCTTGGGCCTGCAGAGCCCGTGCGATTGGCTGATCGCCGCCCATCAACGGCGTGTGGTGGAAGATGGCTACTCCACCGAGTCCTTTCTGGCGGGCCAGCCGCACCATCTCCAGCAGGGTGGCAGCTGCCAGATCCTGTCCATTGGCCCGCAGGGTGAGGCCCGCCACCACCTGCCGCCGCCGCGCCCGCGCCAGCGGTCGCAGATTCCCTTCCAACACCTGTCGATAGGCCCCCACGGTGCTCCGATAGAGCTGGGGGAAGAGCAGATCCACGCTGCCGGTCTCCAGCCAGCTGGTGCTGTCCTGCATCAGCTGGCTGAGGCCCGTGGGCAGAGGGCAGGGCGACAGGCACCAGAGCAAATCAGGCCGCACCTGGTGGATTCGCTCCCCCACCGTCTTCACCCAGCCACTCAGGCTCTCGATCCGATAGCGGCTCCAGCTGGGGTCGTCATCCCGGGCTGCCGGGCGTTTTCCCGTCGCTTGCCGGTAGCGCTCCAGAGTTGCCGGGTCGTGGCTGCCGCTGCGGGGAATCGCGATGTGATCATCCCCCTGCACCCCATCCACCCCATAGCGCTCCACCACCTCCAGAAACAGTCCCTCCAGAAAGCCCTGCACCTCTGGATTCAGCGCATTCAGCCAGCGCAGCCCGCCATCTTCCACCACCTTCCCCTGCCGATCCACAGCGGCCCACCCGGGCTTGGCGGCCAGAAGCGGCCGCGATGGCCCCACCGGCTCGGCGGCAAAGCCGTATTCCAGCCAGGGGATCACCCTGAGCCCCCGTTCCTTGCCCAATTCCACCGCCAGCTGCAGCGGATCCACCCCGGCCTCGGCATACACCGGATCCTGCCTGGGGAGCCCATTCCGCTCCATCACGGCGCTGGGCCAGGCCGTGTAGCTCTGGTTCCACACCGCAGGAAACATCGTGTTCCAGCCCAGCTCCACCAGCTGATCCAGCGCCTCGGCCAGGGTGTCCCGCGTCTGCCACACCGGGCTGTGATGGTGGCTGCAGATCCACACCCCCCGCAGCTCCCGAGCCGCATTCGTCTCCTCAGGGGCATCGGCTTGCACCCACACCGCGGCCACGAAGCCGTTCAATTCCCCTGTGCGCACCTCCAGCCAGTCGGTCCTGGGTGCTCCTTCAGGTGCGTCATAGGCCTCGCCAGGCACGGTGCCAACCACTTGCAGAGGTGTGCCCTGGGGCAGCAGCGCCAGCCGGCTCGAGGCGGTGGACGGCTGGGATCGCAAGGCCACACCGGCGGGAGCGATCACCTGGGCATCAGCCATGGTCGGGCGCGAACAACAATGGGAGGCCTCCTGCCGAGGCCGTTCATAGTCTGGGTCTTTGCAGTTCAGCATGCCATCCGACCCCGCCTCGCTTCAGGAGCCCTCCCTTCTGGAGGTGGGGCGGCTGGTGGCGCCCCAGGGACTCCAGGGGGAGCTGCGGGTGTTGCCCTTGAGTGATTTCCCGGAACGCTTCACCTCCCCAGGGGAGCGATGGTTGCGCTCGCCCCAGGGCACCCTGCGCTGGGTGGATCTGCGCGCGGGGCGCCGCCTGCCGGGAAAGGAGCTCTATGTGGTGCGCCTGGCCGGGATCGACAACCGCTCGGCTGCAGAGGCCGTCGTGGGCTCCCTCCTGCTGGCCAGTGCTGCGGACCGTCCCCCCCTGGGCCCGGGTGAATTCCATCTGCTGGATCTGGAGGGCCTGCAGGTGAAGCTCCTGGCGGATGGCTCTTTGATCGGCACGGTCACCGATCTGATTCATGGCGGCAACGATCTGCTGGAGGTGGAGCTCAGCGGCGGCAGCCGGCGCCTGTTGATTCCCTTCGTAGAAGCCATCGTGCCCGAGGTCCACCTGGAGGAGGGCTGGATCGGCCTCACCCCCCCACCAGGTCTGCTGGAGTTGTGACCGACCGCTTCTCCCCCCCTGGAGGGTCGGTAGGCGGGCAGATCAGATCAGCGGCCCGCCGGGCTGCGCTCAACAGCTTGTAAAGCAGTTGAGGGGAGTGCTGAAGCAGCCTGATCCAGTCAGCGAGATAGGCGGCATGGTTGCCCACGTTGCTGCCGATCTCCAGCCGGTCTCCCAGCAGAACGGCCCCCAGTTCCGCCACCAGCTCTTCAGTGGCGTAGGTGCTGCTCCCCATCACGCCGGAGAGATCCCGTCCCAGCCTGGATGGGTGCCCTGTGCTGTGGATGGCTTCGTGGGCCCAGGTGGCATAGAAGGCGGCACCGGAATGGAAGGCCTTGCGATCAGGCAGGTGGATCCGGTCGGTCAGGGGGTTGTAGAAGGCTGAGGAGCCTCCCTGGAGAACGGGCACGGGCCAGCGGCAAAGGGTGGTCTCTGCACCGGCCAGCCGGGTAGGTTCCGGCCGGCTGTGCAGGGTTTCCGCGTCCCGGCGCGCTGTGATCAGCTCCTGCAGGGCCTCTCCCTCCAGATCCGCCGCATTGAAGAGCCCCACAGGGACGTAGCGCACCCAGATGGTGCCGTCCCTTTCCGCCTCAGGAGCAGGTGGGGCTGGGGAAGCAGGCTTCCTTGGCGCTGGTGGTCTTCGCTTCACCTGGGGCCGCAGCACGTGGACGGCCCTGGAGCCTTGCCGCGGAACCAATCCATGGGCCCTGGCTTCCGCTGCCCCACACCAGTACGGCAGGCAGGTCCCCCGCTGGTGCAGCCCAAGGGTGAGCAGGATCGGATTGGCTCCTCGATAGGCTCGCCCCGTGAAGAGATTCACGTGGTGGCCGCCGCTGCTCTCCCATTCGCGCCGCCAGGGCGTTGTGCCCTTCTCCATCAAGGTGATAAGCGAGCTCACCAACCGGTCTTCCCGGCCGGAAACGACTGACGCGGAACGTGGTGCCATGGCAGAAGCAGAGGATCTCCTGCCCTGCTGGTGCCACCTGCCGTCACATCAGGTGGGCTGGCTCAATTCCCGCCGGAGATGAAAGTAAAGATGTTCAGGATCCTTGTATTGCCTCGGCATACAGGCATGGAGTGTGGTGAGCCTGTGCCAGCAGACGCTGCGCTTGATCTGCTCCATGGATTTCTCTTCACGGATCAGGATTCGCATGGCCTTGCAATACAGGGGATAGCCAGCCTGCAGCTCTCCAATGGTGAGGGTGGAGGAGGTGAACTGACCCATGGCAGCGCATCG
>JBJTQT010000002.1:0-15320 GCA_046075745.1 Cyanobium sp.
CCTGCGGATCGCCGTGGGCCTGGCCTGGTTGGCGATCGTGGCGGCCGAGATGCTCAAAGCCGATGGCGGCATCGGCTACTTCATCTGGGATGCCTACAACGCGGGCGGCGATTCCAGCTCCAGCCAGATCATCCTGGCCATTCTCTATGTGGGCCTGGTGGGTCTTGCCCTCGATCGCCTCGTGGCCTGGGTGGGTCGACGGGTGGCACGGGGGGCCAACTGAGATGGCGGCCTTTCTCACGGTGGATGATGTCACCCAGGTGTTTCCGCTCGCCGATGGCGGCCGCTACGTCGCCCTGAAGGACATCGATCTGGAGATCGCCGAAGGGGAGTTCGTGTCGTTGATCGGCCATTCAGGCTGCGGCAAAAGCACCCTACTCAACCTGCTCGCCGGGCTCACCCAGGCCAGTAACGGCGGCATCCTGATGGAGGGCCGACAGGTCACCGAACCCGGTCCTGATCGGATGGTGGTGTTCCAGAACTACTCCCTGCTGCCTTGGCAGAACGTGCGCCAGAACATCGCCCTGGCCGTCAACCGGGTGATGGGCGATCGGCCCGCAGCCGAGCGACAAGCGACCGTGGACAGGGCCATCGCGATGGTGGGCCTAGGGGCTGCTGCCGACAAACTGCCCAGTGAGCTCTCAGGGGGGATGAAGCAACGGGTGGCCATCGCCCGGGCCCTGGCCATCCGCCCTCGGCTGCTCCTGCTGGATGAGCCCTTCGGCGCCCTGGATGCCCTCACCCGAGGCAATCTTCAAGAGCAGCTGATGGGGATTTGCCAGGACGCGGGGGTGACCACGGTGATGGTGACCCACGACGTGGATGAAGCCCTGCTGCTCTCCGATCGGGTGGTGATGCTCACCAACGGGCCGGAGGCGGAGATCGGCCAGATCCTGGAGGTGCCCATCCCCCGGCCCCGCCATCGGTTGGAGGTGATGGACCACCCGCAGTACTACCAGCTGCGGGCCGAACTGATCAGCTTTCTGCAGCAGCAACGGCGCCTGCGGCAGCGGAAGATCGAGAAGGAGAAGGACCTGGCCCTGGCCGCGGCGCCCACCCCCAGCCCCTCCCAGCCGCAGGGAGCACCGATCGTGAGGCTGGGCGTGATCCCGGGGCTGGACATCGCCCCTCTGGCCCTTGCCCTGGCCGACAACCTCTTCGATCCCCAACGGGTGCAGGTGATCGCCGTTCCCTTCGCCAGCTGGGAACGGCTGGAGGCCAAGCTCATGGAGGGAGAGCTGGATGCGGCGATCACAGCGGCCACCACCCCCCTGGCCCTCACCCTGGGCCTCGCTGGACAGGCACCCTGGCCCGCCATCACGCCGATGACGGTGAGCCGCAACGGCAATGCCTTCTGCCTGGCGCGGGGGTTTCTGCGGCAGGGCGTGAAGAACCGCGAGGGTCTGGCGGAGATCCTGCGCCAACGGCAGGACCCCCTGCGGATCGCCGTGCCCCAGCGCCATGGCACCGCCGAGCTGCTGCTGCGCCACTGGCTGGCGGCCGGGGGCATCGACCCGGAACGCCAGGTGCGCTATCCCGTTCTCTCTCCGATGGCGATGCACGGTGCACTGCGGAGTGAGCAGATCGATGGGTTTGTGGCCGGTCGCTACCGGGTGGCCGAAGCCGTGGAGGATGGGCGAGGGTTTGTGCTGGCCACCGATCTCGACATCTGGAGCGGCCATCCCGAAAAGGTGCTCACCTGTGCGGAGGGCTGGGCCGAGCGCCATGGCGATGCGCTCGACGCTCTCTGCAGCGGCCTGATGCGGGCAGCGGAACGCTGTGATGACGGCGGCCGCAGGCGGGAGATGATGCAGGTGCTGAGCCAGCCGCAGTGGCTGGGCACCCGCGCCGCCATCGCCCTGACACGCCAGTTCGACGCCGGTACGGGCGAGCAACCCAAACAGTTGCTCTCCTTCAACCGCTACCACGCCGATCGCGCCCACATTCCGAACCGTGCCGAAGGAGCCTGGTTCCTCACCCAGTTCAGCCGCTGGGGCTGGTGCCCCTTCCCCACCAACCGGCTGGAACTCCTCGCCCAGGTCTATCGACCCGACCTCTGTGACCGGGCCCTGGAGGAGGCGGGCTATCCAGTGCAGCGCCCCGATCGCCATGCCTTCGCCCTGGCCGATGGCCCCCCCTTCAACCAGGACGACCCCCTGGGCTACCTGAGGGCGCTGCCGGGCAGCCCTGAGCCGCCCCTGGCCCAGGTGAGCCTGCCCGGAGAGCGACCAGCCGTTTCCCCCTTCACCCCTGCGCGTGCCTGAGATGGGCCAGATCGCTGCCTTCCTCGAATTTGCCGCCGTGGGCCAGGTGTTCCACTCGAGGCGGGGCGACTTCGAAGCCCTCCGGGATGTGAACCTGCAGGTAAAGAAGGGTGAGTTCGTCTGCGTGATCGGCCACTCCGGGTGCGGAAAGAGCACCCTGCTCAACATGGTGAGCGGGTTTCTTGAGCCCAGCTCCGGCCGGGTCACCCTCGAGGGCCGACCGATCGAGCGGCCGGGGCCGGATCGGATGGTGGTGTTCCAGAACTATTCCCTGCTGCCCTGGCAGACCGTGCGTCAGAACGTGGAGCTGGCGGTGAAGGCCGCACGGCCGGAGCTGGATCCGATGGGGCGAAGGGAGGTGGTGGACCACCACCTGGAGATGGTGCATCTGGCGGATGCAGCGGAGAAACGGCCCGGACAGATCTCCGGGGGCATGAAGCAACGGGTGGCGATCGCCCGGGCACTGGCGGTGAAGCCAGCGGTGCTGGTGCTCGATGAGCCCTTCGGAGCCCTCGATGCGATCACCAAGGAGGAACTGCAGGAGGAGCTGCTGGGAATCTGGCGGGAGCAGAAACCCACCGTGCTGATGATCACCCACGACATCGATGAAGCCCTCTTTCTGGCGGATCGGGTGGTGATGATGACCAACGGACCGGCCGCCACCATCGGCGACATCCTCTCGGTGCCCTTCGAGCGTCCCCGCAGCTACGAGGCCATCCAGGCCGATCCCCGCTACGGCCAGCTGCGCAACCAGGCCCTCGACTTCCTCTATCGCCGTCACGCCCATGACGACGGTTGACTCCTCCCCACCGCTCTCGATCCGGGAGGGGGTCACCGTGGTGCTCGAGGAGCGGCAGCTGGAGCGCCACCGCTCCCTCACCGTGACGGCCGGGCTGGTGCGGGTGGCCGCCTCCCGCCTGGAGCAGGATCCGCTGGAGGTGCACCCGATGACCCTCGGCTTTCTTCAGGCCGGCGATCAGTTGGCGCTGGATCTGCTGTGGAAGAAGCGCCTTCACCTCCAGGCCCTCATCGACAGCCGGCTGGAGGAAAGCGGACGCATCCCGCCGGCGGCCGATGGCAACAGCCTGCACGACTGGACCCTGGAAATGCTGTTGATCCGCAATCTGAGCGATGCCGAACACCGCATCAGCGCCCTGCTGCAGCTGCTGGTGAGGCGCTTCGGTCGCCGCCGCGGCGCTTGGTATGAACTGAGCTTCCCCATGACCCACGCGGATCTGGCCGAACTCTGCGGGCACACGCGGGTCACCGTGTCGCGGCAGTTCTCCCGCTGGCGCAGCCAGGGCCTGCTGGAGCAGGATCCGGGGCCCCACCGCCTGCTGCGCCTGGCCCCAGACCTGGTGGAATCCTGAGGGATCGTTGCCGGGGGTCAGACCGCGATCAGCGTGACCGCAGCGGCCTTGAGCTCCGGCTGGCTGGAATGGGGGCAGCCGAGCTCATGCATCAGCCGATTGGCCTCGCAGGGATTGGGCTGGCTGGCCCCCCAGTGCATCGGCAGAAACACAGTGCCGGGGCGAATCCGCTCGGTGATCTGCACCCGGGCCGTGATCGCCCCGCGGCGGGAGCGCACCTCCGCCATGCCGCCATCGCTGAGGCCATGGCCAGCGGCATCCTGCGGGTGCACCTCCAGCAACGGTTCGGGGTGGGCCTTCACCACCCGGGCCACATGGGCGGTGCGGGTCATGGTGTGCCAGTGGCCGAGATAACGACCCACGGTGAGCACCAGGGGGTACTGCTCGCAGGGGGGTTCGGCCAGGCCCATGGGGGGATCCGCCAGGAGCCGGGCCCGGCCATTGGGCGTGGGGAACCGGAAACCGGGAGGCGCCCCCGGATAGGGAGAGCTGGCTTCGTAAAGCCGGGCCTGGCCCTGGCCCGGGGCGGTGCCGGCAGGAAAGGGCCACTGCTGGGGGCCATGCTCCGCCAGGAGCCCATGGCTGAGGCCGCTGAGATCACACACCCGGCCGGCGGTGAGGCCGCTGAACTCCGCAAACACCGCCGCGGCGGAGCTGAAGCTGAACGCCTCCTCAAACCCCAGGCGCCGCCCGAGCTCAGCGAAGATCGCCCAGTCGGCACGGGCTTCACCGGGGGGCTCCCGGAAGGCAGGGCAGTGGGTGATGCGCCGCTCGGAGTTGGTCATCACCCCGCTCTTCTCGCTCCACTGGGCAGCCGGCAACAGCAGATGGGCCACCTCTGCGGTTTCCGTGCCCCCGTAGGCCTCGCTGAGCACCACCAAGGGGCAGTTGGCGGCGGCCGCCCGCACCCGATCCAGGGAGGGAAGGCTCACGAGGGGATTGGTAGCCGCCACCCACCACAGCCCCAGCTCTCCGCGCTCCATCGCCTCGATCTGCTCCCACACCGCCAAGCCCGGCTCCGGGCTGATGGAGCCCGGGGGAAAGCCCCAGTGGCGCTCCACCTCGGCCCGATGCCGGGGATTGGCCACGCTGCGGTAGCCGGGCAGGAGCTGGGCCAGCCCCCCCACCTCCCTGCCGCCCATGGCATTGGGCTGGCCGGTGAGGGAGAAGGGGCCAGCCCCCGGCCGCCCGATCTGGGCGGTCACCAGATGGAGATTGATCAGGCCGGCCACCGTGGCCGTGCCCTCACTGCTCTGGTTCACCCCCATCGACCAGAGACTGAGCACCCCGGCCGCCTCGGCCCACCATCGGGCCAGCTGGCGGAGATCGGCCTCGGCGATGCCGCAGAGCGCGCTCACCCGCTCGGGGGTCCATTGCCGCCAGAGCGCAGCCAGCGCATCGAAGCCCTCGGTGTGAGTGGCGATGAAGGCCTGATCCAGGGCCTGGTGCTCCAGGAGCAGGTGGCCCACGCCGTGGAGCAGCACCAGATCGGTGCCGGGGCGGATCGCCAGGTGCAGATCGGCCGGGGCGGAGGTGGCGGTGGCCCGGGGATCCACCACCACCAGCCGCAGGGAGCCGGGCTCCCGGCGCTGGCGCTTGAGCAGCCGCTGAAACAGCACCGGGTGGCAGTCCGCCGTGTTGGTGCCGATCAGCAGCACCAGATCGGCCAGGTCGAGATCGTCGTAGCAGCAGGGGGGGCCATCGGAACCCAGGCTGCGGGCATAGCCCGCCACCGCCGAACTCATGCAGAGCCTGGAGTTGGCATCGAAGTTGTTGCTGCCCAGGGCCCCCTTGAGCAGCTTGTTGGCCACGTAGTAGTCCTCCGTGAGGAACTGGCCCGAGCCGTAGATCGCCAGCCCCCCCGGCCCTTGGGCCGCCAGGGTGGCGCGGATGCGGGCCACCAGCAGCCCAAAGGCCCGCTCCCAGCTGATGGAGGTGAAGGGCTGATCCAGCCGTTCCCGCCACTGGGGGGTGGTGAGGCGGTTGGGGTGCAGGGTTTCGGCAACGGTGGCGCCCTTCACGCACACCTGGCCGAGGGAGGAGGGATGGTGGCGATCGCCGCGAACGGTCCAGGGATCATCTGCAGTGGCGGAGGCGGGGGGGGGCTTCAGCTCCAGACCGCAGCCCACGCCGCAATAGGGACACTGGCTGCGCACGGGGCCAGGGCTGGACGGCTCAGGGGGAAGGGGATGGGGCAGACCACAGACAACCGGGGGTGGTATTGGACCAAGACCGCCAATCCCGAATTTGTATCGATCGCTACTTCGGATAGGTGCCTGGGTGCCGGGAGCCATGCCCTACCCACGGCATTGGCTGTGAAGGGCGCTGCATTTGCAGCATTGCTGCTAGTTTGAATGCATATTCATCAATGTCCATGCCCAAGCTCGGGCCACCATCTCCCGATGCCACCGTTGCGTCTCTCCTGGCCAGCGGTGCGTCTTCCCGGGCCACCGGTGCGCCATCGGCCCTCCCGCCATCCGGTGGGGAGCTGATCAGCGACGGCCAGCTGTTGCTGCAGGCGGTGCTTCGGGCCGCCGACCAGCTCGATCTGAGCCGCTCCGCCCTGGCACGGGCCCTGGGGCGCGACCGCTCCCTGTTCTCCAGGGCTAAAGGCATCGCCCCGGCGTCCAAAACCGGGGAGCTGGCTCTCCTGCTGGTGCGTCTTTACCGCAGCCTGGCCGTGCTGGTGGGCAATGATCCGGCCCAGATGCGGCACTGGTTTCACACCGCCAACCACCACACCGGCGGCGTGCCGGCCGAGCAGGTGGAGCGCACCGAGGCCCTGGTGGAGATTGTGCACTACCTCGATGCCATGCGCGCCCCCATCTGAGGACCCGTGGATCTCAAGAGCCTGGTGGAGGCCACCCCGGAGGTGGAGCTGGAGGGAACGGTGATGCGGCTGGTGCAACAGCAGGGCATCGAGAGCCTTCTCCCCTTGGTCGACACCCTGGAGCAGCTCGCCCGGCTGGAAGCCCTGGTGGAGCGCAGCAAACCTCCCCGGGGCACGGATCTGCCAGCCAGCCCCAGCCATCCACTGCTGATCACCCCCTTTCGCACTCCACCCCTGCCCCATGGCTCCCGGTTTGGGGTGCGGCAGCAGCGCGGCCTCTTTTATGGCTCCCGCTCGCGGGCCGGCACCCTGGTGGAAGGGGCTTACTACGGCCTGCTCTTCTGGGAGGGACTGGCCCAACCCCCTGCGGCCCCGATCCGGCGCCGGCAGACCCTCTTCTCGGTGCTGCTGGGCACCAGGCGGGGCCGACGGCTGCAGATGATCGAGGATCCCCAGGCCCAGGCGGCGCTCCGGCACCCCAGCCACTACGCACCGACCCAGCAGCTCGGCACCTGGATGGGGGAAAGCGGAATCGAAGCCTTCGACTATCTGAGCGCCCGATCCAGTGAACCCCTGGTGCAGGTGGGGGTCATCACCCCCACGGCCCTGCGCTCCACCCCCTTTGACCAGGTGGACCTAAGCGTGGAGATCCAGAGCAATCAGGTCTCCTTTCTCTGCCACGACGACGGCAGCCTGCATCGCTTCCCCCACGAGGGCTTTCTGGTGGATGGGAGCTTTCCCCAGGCGGCAGCCTGAGCCCATCACAGGCAGCCAGGGGGTGCGAGAAGCTGTGGCAAAACCCATCCCTGCACGACCATCCGATGGTCGGGGTGCTTACCTTCAAAGCGGCTGCCGTTTCCCATTGGCCCCTCTCCCCACCACCAGAGATTTGCGCCTCATCCTCCTGCAAGCTCTGGGGGCGACCCTGCTCCTGGCCACTGGGGGCTGCGGCATCACCAACGGCAGCGCCGACACCGAGACGGTGGAAGGGATGGCCACCCCGATCAAGATGGTGCTGGGGGGAGCCGGGGCCTCCTTCCCTGCCCCCCTCTTTCAGCGATGGTTTGAGGAGCTGGCCAACCAGGGGGTGCGGGTGAAGTATCTCTCCGTGGGATCCGGGGTGGGAATCCAGCAATTTCTCTACAACTCCGTGGATTTCGCCGCCAGCGATGTGCCGATCCAGGCCAAAGACATCGCCACCGTGCCCCAGGGGGTGGTGCAGATCCCGATGACGGCCGGGGCCATTGCGATTGCCTACAACAACCCCGGCTGTGAGCTCAAGCTCAGCCAGGCCCAGCTGGTGGGCCTCTTCACCGGCGCCATCAGCAACTACGGCCAGCTGGGCTGCGCTCCCAAGCCGATCAAGGTGGTGGTGCGCTCCGATGGATCCGGCAGCACGGCCAACATCACGGCCCACCTGGCCGCGATTGATGGGAGCTGGAGGCAGAAGGTGGGCACGGGCAAACTCGTGAACTGGCCGGTGGGCGCCAAGGCCAAGGGAACGGAGGGCATGGCCAAGGAGCTGAAGGAGGCGGATGGGGCCCTGGGCTATGTAGACCTCTCCCATGTGAGGGCCCCACTGCAGAGCGCGGCCCTCACCAATGGCTCCGGGCTGGTGGTGAAGCCCACCCCCGGAAGCATGGGAGAGGCCCTGGCTGCGACTGATGTGGGGCCCGATCTGGTGGGCAGGAACCCCAATCCTCAGAAGGGATACCCCTTAGTGGCCATGAGCTGGATCCTGCTCAAGAAGAGCGGCAATGGCCCCACAAACCAAGCCGCCTTCACCAAGGTGTTTAGCTATGCCCTCAGCGCGCCGGCCCAGGCGATGGCGCCTGAGCTGGGCTTCATCAGCTTGGCCCCGGCCCTGCTGGAGAAGAGTAGGGCGGCCCTGGTCACCCTCCAACCCTGAGGGCCTCCGCCATGGCCGGCTCCGCTGACTGTCCATTTCCTTTGACAGGCCCCCCGCTGATTCCCTCTTGGCGCCACACTCACGTAGCCACGCAACCGCTGGCGGCCACGAAGAAATGTTGAAACAACTTTACCGAAATTTTGGTGTGCAATCCAAGCTCCTCACGCTGGTGCTTTCAGCCAGCCTGCTGAGCTTGCTGTTGAGCGGCCTGATGAGTTTTGGTGTGGCCCGCCACCTGCTCTCTGAGGCCGGCCACCAGAGGCTGAACTCGCTGCGCAACAGCCGGGCGGAAGCCATCAGAGAGTATGGCGAGCAGCTGAAAGCTCAAGTGATGACCCTCTCAGAGGCGCGCATGAGCATCGACGCCTCCAAGAGATTCAGCCAGGGGTTCAATCAGCTGCCAGATATCACTGAGGACCAACAAAAACAACTGCGCAATTTCTATAGCAGTAATTTCATCCCCAGGCTCAAGAAAACCAACGTGGGCGATCCCCAGGTGGCCACCTACTACCCAGATCGCGGCCCTGAGCGCTACCTCAAATATCATTACGCTGCAAAGCCCGAACCAAGCACACTTGAAGATGCCAAGGATGGCAGCGCCTGGAGCGCCGCTCACAAGCAGTATCACAAGCGCTTCCTGAGGCTTGCGGAGCTATTTGGCTATGAGGACATCATGATTGCCGATATCAAAACGGGCGCCATTGTCTACAGCACCTCCAAAGAGGATGATCTCGGCACCAATCTGCTCAGCGGCCCCTATGCCGACTCTTCCCTGGCGAAGGTGTTTCAGGAGGTGAAACAGTCGAAAGATCCCTTTTTCATCACCTTCAGTGATTTTCAGCCCTACAAACCCGCCTTCGGCAAGCCCACCATGTTTGCGGCCACCACGGTGTTTGAGGGCGATGAGCTACTGGGGGCTTTGATCTTCAAACTCTCCAACCAGCGCATTGACGATTTGATGACTACCAATCGCAAGTGGCCGGAGGTGGGCATGGGCGTGAGTGGCGAAACCTACCTGGTGGGGGAAGACACCACCTTCCGCTCTTCGCCCCGCTCTTTTTTGGAGGATCCCAAGACCTATCTAGAGATCGCCAGGAAAAGTGGGCTGTCCGAAGAAAAGATCGCGGAGATCCAAAAAACCGGCACGCCCATCCTGGTGCAACCGGTGAAAACCGAAGGGGCACGCAACGCCCTGGAGGGCCGCACCGGCATCGCCAGCTACACCGATTACCGGGGCATTCCCGTGGAGGCCGCCTATCAACCCATCCGCTTTGGGCCCTTCCAGTGGGGGTTGCTGGCCAAGTTTGATCAACGCGAGCTCTTCAATGGCATCCGCCGCCTGGCCAGAACTCTGCTCCTGGTTTCGGCCCTGCTGATCCCTGCCCTCACCCTGCTCACCCTTTGGATTGCACGGGCCTTCATCCGCCCCATCCGCCGGCTGCTATATGCCACCGAAACCATCAGCTCCGGCAACTACGCCATCCACATCCCCGAGGCGACCGATGACGAATTCGGCGATCTGGCCACCGCCTTCAACACCATGTCGACCAAGCTCAGCGAGCGAGAAGACACCCTCCAGCAACAGGTGGAGGAAAACGACCGACTCCTGTTGAGCATCCTGCCCAGCAGTGCCGCCTCCCGCCTGAAGCACGGGGGCCAGTCGCTGGCTGAAACCCACCCGAGCGTGTCGGTGCTCTTTGCCGAAATCGAGGGATGGAACGAGCTCTCCCAAAGCCTCCCGGCGGAGGAGTCCATCAACCTGCTCAACGAGCTCACCAGTGCTTTGGATGACGCCGTGGAGTGCTTTGAAGTGGAAAAACTCAAGGATGTGGGGAACAACTACCTCGCCGTGAGCGGCCTCTCCCGCCCCCGCATCGACCATGAGAAAAGGGCGGCCGATTGCGGGCTGGCCATGCTGCAGGTGATGCGGCGCTTCAACCAGAAATACAACGTGGATCTCTCCCTCGACATTGGCCTGCACGCCGGCCCCCTCTCCACCGGGGTGGTGACGGGAGAGCGGCTCTCCTTTGATATCTGGGGCAAGACCATCAACATCGCCCGGGGCATCCACGAATCCCCCAAACGCAACGTGATCCAAGCGAGCGCAGCCATCGTGGAGGCGCTGCAGGGTCTCTACCGCTTCCAGGCCCTGCCCGCCATCGCGGTGAAGGGCCTCGGGGATGTGGACGTGTGGGAGCTAGAGGGGCCCATCACACCGGCCGAAACCCCTGAATCCAGCCAGCTGCAGGGGGCCCGTCCGTGAATCCCGTGTTCGCCCCTGCCGTGACTGCAGGCCAGGTGGGCTGGGTGTCGTTGTTGATCTTTGGCTTTCCCGTGGCGATGGTGCTGCTGGGGGAGGCCCTTCGCCGCCTGCAGCGACTCCGCTCGCCCTACCTGCCAGCGGTGCGCATCCTGCGCAACTGGCTCATCCCCTTCCTCACCCTGCTGGTGCTGCTGGTGCAGGTGATCGGCCTGTCCCGCGCCACCGTGTTGGTGCGCCTGGCCGAAACCCTGGTGTGGATCAGCCTCATCTACGGGGCGTTGACCCTCCTCAATGGCCTGCTCTTCACCAATGCGGCCGAGGGCACCTGGCTGGCCAAGGTGCCCCAGATCTTCCGGGATCTCACCCGCTTCATCCTGGTGCTGGTGGGTTCCTCGATCGTGCTCTCCACCGTGTGGGGGGCCGATCTGGGGGGCTTCCTCACCGCCCTGGGGGTGGGCTCTCTGGTGCTGGGCCTGGCGCTGCAAGACAGCCTGGGCAACATCTTTTCTGGCGTGGCCCTGCTGTTTGAGCAGCCGATTCGCCTGGGGGATTGGGTGGATATCGACGGCCAGCAGGGCAAGGTGGTTGAAGTGAATTGGCGAGCGGTGCATCTGCTCACCAGCGATGGGGATCTCCTGGTGGTCCCCAACTCCGAGCTGGGGAAGAAATGCTTCACCAACCTGAGTCGGCCCGACGAGAATCACATCCGACACCTCGCTCTCCATTTCTCCCTCAACGATCCTCCCAACGCCGTGAAGGAGGCGTTGGAGCGGACAGCGCTGGAGATTGAGGGGGTGTTGGTGGATCCCCCACCCAAGGCCCAAGTGGCCAGCTACAACGATTTCTCCATCACCTACGACCTGGAATTTGCTTGCGCCAACTACGGCAAGGGCGGGGGCTTGGCGGAACAACTGCTGCGCCGCATCTGGTATGTGGCTCGCCGAGAGGGGCTCACCATCCCCCTCCCCACCCGGGTGTCCATGCCCTATGCCGTTCCCGACGCGGAGCTGCCGGAAACGGCCAACGAAGAACGCCTGCGGAGCCTGCGCAACTCCTGCTTTGCGGCCCTGCCCCAGGCCAACCTGGAGCGCCTGGCGCGTGCGGGCCTGCTGCGGGAGTTTGCCGCTGGGGAAATCGTGCTCCGCGAAGGGGCAACCATTTCCAGCCTGCGCCTGATTCTGCGGGGGGAAGCCGAGCTGCTGGTGACCTCCAAGGGGGGATCGGAGCTCAGCGTGGGCATCTTGAGCCCGGGGGAATGCTTCGGCGAGCAAGCGGGGCAACTGCACAATCGGTTGGCCGATACGACCGTGCGAGCGGTCAGTGATCTGCGGGTGCTCGTGATCGATTCCGAAACCCTGCAGCTTGAGATGGAAGGCCACCCTCGCTTGGCAGCAGATCTGGAAGGCATCCGGGCGATCCGCCGCCGGGCGATCGAGGGCCTGCAGCGGGAGCAGGGGCAGCAGATCCTTCAGGAGCTGGACATGATCCACACCTAGCCACATGGCCCAACAACACAAAACAACCCGTCCTGTGAACTTTCTGACCTTCACCCTGCAACGAATTCAGTGATGCTCAAGCTGCCGCGCTTCAAGCATTGGGATGTGCAATCCAAGCTCATCGCTTTGGTGCTCACGGCAAGCCTGGCTTGCCTGCTGCTCAACGGCCTGGTGAGCTTTGGGGTGGCCCGCCAACTGCTGGCTGAGGCGGGTTTTGGCCGGCTCACCACCCTTCGCGCCACCCAGGCCGAAGCGGTGAAGGCCTATGACGAGCAGCTGAGCAATCAAGTGATGACGCTCTCGGAAACGGGCATGGTGATCGATTCGGTCAAACGTTTGACTCAGGCCTTCAACCAGCTCCCAGATATCAGCGAAGCCCAAAAGAAAGAGCTGCGTTCCTATTACGAAAATGAGCTCCTTCCCAAAATCAAACAAACCACCACCGCCAATCCCCAACTGAAGGCCTATTTCCCTGATCGGGGAAATGAACGCTACCTGAAATATCATTATTCTGTTGCCAACAACGAAAACAGCCGCGACCCGGCGGCACTGGTGGATGCCAAGGATGGCAGCGCCTGGAGTGCCATTTATAAGGAGAACCATTCGCGCTTTGCTCGGGTGGCCCAGCTGTTTGACTATCAAGACATTATGTTTGTTGATATCAAGACAGGCAATATTGTTTATAATATCACCAAGGAAGCTGACCTGGGGGCCAACCTGCTCAGCGGCTCCTACGCCAATTCCCCAGCCGCCAAGATCTTCAAAGAGATCAAGAGCTCTCGTGATCCCTTCTTCCTCACCTTCAGCGACTTGGTGAAGGATGAGGCCAGCTTCGGCAAGCCCACCCTGTTTGTAGGAACCACAGTCTTTGATGGCGGCACTTTGATCGGCGCTCTGCTGGTGCAGGTGTCGAACGAACGGATCGACAACTTGATGACCGTGAATCGCAAATGGGAAGAGGTGGGCATGGGCCGCAGCGGGGAAACCTACCTCATCGGCGAAGACGCCACCTTCCGCTCCTCCCCGCGGAGCTTCCTGGAGCGTCCCAAGACGTTTTTAAAGCGGCTCAGAGACAGGGGGCTTTCTGCGGCCAAGATCGAGGAGATCAAAAAGAGCGGCACGCCCATCCTGGTGGAAGGCAACGCAACCCCAGGAGCCATCCGGGCCTTGGCCGGGAGGACAGGGACAGCCACCTATCCTGATTACAGGGGAATCTCCGTTGTTGGGGCTTACCAACCCATTCGCTTCGGGCCCTTCGACTGGGCCCTGCTCGCCGAGATCGACCAAGCGGAGCTCTTCAGCGGCGTCCGCGCCCTGTCCCGCAACATGTTGCTGCTGGCGGCCCTGCTGATCCCCGCCCTCACCTTCCTCACCCTCAAGATGGCGCGGGCCTTCACTCGGCCCATCCGCCGCCTGATGGAGGCCACCGAGCAGATCAGCTCCGACGACTACCGAATCCAGATCCCTGTGAGCACTCGGGATGAATTCGGCGAATTGGCCGAGGCCTTCAACGCCATGTCCGAGCGGATCATTGAGCGGGACACCTCGCTCCACCAGCAGGCGGAGGAAAACCACAGGCTCCTGCTGAGCATCCTCCCCGGCAGCGCCGCCACCCGTCTGCGGCAGGGAACCCAAGAGCTGGCGGAAAGCCATGACAATGTGACCGTGCTCTTCGCCGAAATCGAAGGGTGGGATGAGCTCTCCCAAAGCCTTCCGGCGGAGGAGTCCATCAGCCTACTCAAGGAGCTCACCGGTGCCCTGGATGCCACCGCCGAACGCTTTGCCGTGGAAAAACTGCAGGATGCGGGCGCCAGCTACCTCGCGGTGAGTGGCCTCTCCGCCCCCCGCGAGAACCACGAGCAGCGGGCGGTGGATTGCGCCCTGGCCATGCTGGCGGTGATGAAGGAATTCAATGCCAGCCATGAGGTCAACCTCTCCCTCGACATCGGCCTCCACGCTGGCCCCCTCACCACCGGTGTGGTGAGCAATGAGCGGCTCTCCTTCGACATCTGGGGGAAAACGGTGAACATCGCCCGGGGCATCCACGAATCCAGCAAACGCAACGTGATCCAGGTGAGCGCCCCCATCGAAAAGGCCCTGCGGGGGCACTACGGCTTAAATGCTCAGCCCCTGATCAACGTGAAGGGTTTGGGCGAAATGGCGGTGTGGGAAGTGCAACAGAGCGGCGGCCGTTGAGGACAGAGGGCACAGGCTGCTGGGGCGGCGGCCACTGGGTGGCCACCCGGTGAACGCTCACGGGAGTCGCCGTGAGCCAGAGCACGGCTCGCAGGCCATCGGTTTCGTAGGGATCGCCGGTGTAGTTGTAGCGGGGCTGCTCCGGCGGCGCCGCGCCGACGCCTGTGACAAAGCCGAAGCGCTCCAACCCCTCGGAGAAGTAGAGGTCCTGCATCAGATACCAGCGGGTTTCATCCACCGAGGGATCGATCTTGTGGGTGGTGATGGTCTTGCGGGTGAGGCGCACGCCGATGTCACGGCTAATCTGGCCCACCCACACCGGCGTGCCCGTCACCGTCACAGGCGCCAGCCAGAGGCGCATGTGGTTGCGCTGGTTCACATCGCTGCGGCCCTTCTGCAGCGCCAGATCCTGGGGTCTGCCGAACAGATACAGGGGCGACACGGGCGCGTAGCGGTAGCGGTGGCCAAACAGGGAGGAGGTGATCGTCTGCCAGGCCGAATCGGCGGAAAGGGTCTGGGTGACATGCCACCCCCGCCGGGCCAGGGCCGGAAACACCGCCTCGGCATGGCCGATCAGCACGATGTTCAGGGGATCCGCGGGCGTGCGGCGGTCGCCCCCCAGGGCGCAGCAGGGGAGGGCCTCCAGCCAGGTTTTGAGCTGCGCCTCCGTGAGCACGGTCATGCGGCCGGGTGCCTGCAGGTGATCCCAATTCACCCGCTGAAAATCCGTTCGCAACCCCGGCACCCGGGTGAGGAAAGAGAGCCGCCGCACCCGCTTGCGGCCAGGCGCCACCAACTCCACATCGGCATATTTGATGCCCTCATCCCGGTTGGTGAACACATAGCCGCTGATCGTCTGGCCCGGATTCACCGCTTCGGGGAGATCCAGCCGCCGCAGGCGGGCATCGATGCGGGCATTACCCGCCGGATCCAGCAGGCGGTGCCCCTGCCAAGCCACCTCCAGGGGGGAGAAATACTCGCTGTCGATCGTG
>JBJTQT010000003.1:0-5975 GCA_046075745.1 Cyanobium sp.
CAGCACCATCGCACTGATGGATGCGGGCGTGCCCCTGAAGGCTCCCGTAAGCGGTGCGGCCATGGGCCTGATCAAGGAGGGCGAGGAGGTGCGCATCCTCACCGACATCCAGGGCATCGAGGATTTTCTCGGCGACATGGACTTCAAGGTGGCGGGCACCGAAAAGGGCATCACCGCCCTGCAGATGGACATGAAGATCACGGGCCTGGCCATGCCCACCATCTCGGAGGCCATCAAGCAGGCCCGCCCCGCACGGCTTCACATCCTCGAGAAGATGCTCGAGGCGATCGACAAGCCCCGCGACACCCTCTCCCCCCATGCCCCGCGGCTGTTGAGCTTCCGCATCGATCCGGAGCTGATCGGCACCGTGATCGGCCCCGGTGGGCGCACGATCAAGGGCATCACCGAGCGCACCAACACCAAGATCGACATCGAGGATGGCGGCATGGTGACCATCGCCAGCCACGATGGTCAGGCCGCCGAGGAAGCCCAGCGCATGATTGAGGGGCTCACCCGTCGCGTCAGCGAAGGGGAGGTGTTCGCCGGTTCGGTCACCCGGGTGATCCCCATCGGCGCCTTTGTGGAGATCCTTCCCGGCAAGGAGGGCATGATCCACATCTCCCAGCTCTCGGAAGCCCGGGTGGAGAAGGTGGAAGATGTGGTGAACGTGGGCGACCAGGTGACCGTGAGGGTGCGCGAGATCGACAACCGCGGCCGCATCAACCTCACCCTGCGGGGGGTTCCCCAGCAGGAGCCCGCTCCTGCTGGTTGAGTAGCGGCCCGCTGAGCAGCAGCCCGCCAAACAGCCTCCTCCCCGGCGTGGTGGGGGAGGCATCAAACCAGTACTGCTCCACCAGTGTCAAAAAGGCCTGGCGGGGCAGCCGCTCCGGTGGCAATCCCAGCTCCGCCAGCATGATGTTGAGATTGGCGGCGATATCCTCTCCTGAATGGCCATAGGCCGCGGCGAACGCCTCCAGATCGGCGATCTCCAGGGCGCCATCGCCATCGAGATCCAGCACGTCGAAGAAGCCTCCTGCGGCGCGCTCGATGAAGGCACGGGCCTGCTCTGGGTTGGCCTGGTAGGCCGCCAGCACTGCCTCGTGTGAGGCCAGGAATTCCTCCAGATTCACACACCCGTCGCCATCCCGGTCGCGCCGTTGCTGCTCGTGGGCGTAGGTGCTGAGCAGCACCTGCAGCAGGTTCGGGAAGGGGGGAGTCGTGCCCCGCCAGCGTTCCTCAATCCTGCGAGCGGCCGGAGCGAAGTCTTCCTCCAAGGTGAGCACCCCCGCGTTCTGGCGGTCGTTGAAGCGGAACAGAATTCTGTAGCGATCGAGCAGAACCTCAGGAATGACCATGGCGTGTGGGGTGAAAGCGTTCGGGATGGAGGCTTTCGGATCAGACAGCGAAGCCCGGATCGATGGTGGCCATGGCCTCCATCGCCTGTTGGCAGAGCAGGTGGTGCGCCAGGCCGTGGCTGGCGATCAGGCAGCCTGCCTGGAGGCCATGGCCCGTGTTGTAGGTGAGCGGGCGACCATCGGCATGGCTGAAGGCGCCGCCGGCGGCCCGCAGCACCGCCTCAGGGGCGGCCATGTCCCAGTCCTTGGGAGCGCTTTTCCCCGAGAGGGAGATGTAGACATCCGTCTCCCCCCGCAGGATGGTGGCCACCTTGCCGCCCACGCTGCCCATGGCCTGGCTGGGCCCGATCGGCAGGGCCGCCAGCAGCTGCTCCAGCCGGCCGTCGCGATGGTTGCGGCTGGCCACCAGCACCAGCTCCCCAGCCTGCTGGCGCCCGCTCAACCGGGGCGGCTGGCTGGTGCCATCGACCCGTTCGCACCAGGCCAGGCCCGATCCCACCCCATCCCCTTCCGCTGCCGCAGGTGGCAGCACGCCGATCCATAGCTCTTCCTTCTCCGGCAGCAGGATCAGGCCCAGCACCGAACACCCGTTCCGCACCAGGGCCAGATGGACGGCGTACTCGCCGCTGCCCTCCAGAAAGTCGCGGGTGCCATCGAGGGGATCCAGGATCCAGAGCCATTCGCCCGCCAATGGCTCCCCTGAGGCGAGCTGTTCCTTCGCCGTCTCCTCACTCAAGAGGGTCCAGGGGGCATTGGGAAAGGCCTGGCCCAGCCCCTCCAGCAGCCACTGGTTCACCGCCAGATCCGCCGCGGACACCGGCCCCTCGCCCCCTTCCTCCACCGTGAGTGCTGGGGGAAAGCCATGGGGCGGCGCCTCGCCCCGCGCATAGGCCCGCAGGATGGCCGCTGCGCCCCAGGCCAGCCCACGCAGCTGATCCAGCAGCTGCTCTCCCGCCACTCCCGCCGGCAGGGGCACATGGGCGGGCCAGGAGCGGGCAGCGGCCATCATGGTGAAACAAACGGCCATTGTGCCCACGCTCAGGAGCAGCAGTGTTGGAGTCGGCCGAACCCGCCCCCGGCGTGCTCTATCTGGTGGGCACTCCCATCGGCAACCTGGAGGATCTCTCCCCCCGGGCCCGGCGGGTGCTGGCGGGGGTGGATCACCTGGCTTGTGAGGACACCCGCCGCAGCGGCCTGCTGCTGCAGGCCCTGGGGTGCAAGCGCCCCCTTCTCAGCTTCCATGCCCATAACCAGTCAAGCCGGATCCCCCAGCTGCTGGCCCATCTGGCGGCAGGCGACTCGGTGGGGGTGATCAGCGATGCGGGCCTGCCGGGCCTCTCCGATCCGGGGGAGGAACTGACCGCCGCTGCCCGGAAGGACGGGCGGCGGGTGGTGTGCGTGCCTGGGCCTTCTGCCATCACCACGGCCCTGGTGAGCAGCGGCCTGCCCTGCGGTCGGTTCTGCTTTGAGGGGTTCCTGCCGCCCAAGGGCCAGCAGCGGCGTCAGCGGCTGCAGGAGCTGGCAACGGAACCCCGCACCCTGGTGCTCTTCGAGGCGCCCCACCGGCTCCTTGCCTTGCTGGAGGATCTTCTGGCGGAGCTTGGGGATCGGCCCTTGCAGGTGGCCAGGGAACTCACCAAACGCCATGAGGAGCAAGTGGGCCCCACGGTGAGTGCCGCCCTGGCCCATTTCCAGGCCACCCCGCCCCTCGGGGAATGCACCCTGGTACTTGGGGGTGCAGCGGCGGTGCCTCCGGAATGGGTGGAGGCGGAGCTGCGGGACGCTCTGGCTGCCCTGATGGCGGAGGGCCACAGTGCGCGGGAGGCCAGCCGCCTGCTGGCGGACCGCACGGGTCATCGGCGGCGGGATCTCTATGCCCTGTTGCATCGCCCCGCAGCAGGGGAAGATGGAGCAAGCCCAACCTGACTCCAACCATGCTTCTGCGACTGCGCCTGCTGCTGGGCAGCCTGGTGGGTGCGCTGGTGGTGGCTCTGGCGGTGTGCCTCGGGGCCCAGAACCTTTCGGATCGCCCCACCCTGCAGCTTGGGGTGGGACGGACTGCCCCCCTGCCGAGCGGCTTTCTCCTGGGGATGGCGCTGGCGGTGGGGGTGCTCAGCGGCGGCAGCGCGGCCGCTGTGGCCTTTGGCCGCTCCCCTGAGGACGATGCGGACTACTGATCCGGCAGGGCATAGAGGGCCCCTTCGATCACCACCCGGCTGATGCCCTGGGCCAGTAGGTAGGGCGCCGTGCGGCCCAGCAGGGCCGGGTCGGGCAGCTTGATCACCCGCTGGGTGCGACCGCACTGGCGCTTGGCCTGGCGTGGGTTGGTGAACAGCACCAGGGCCTGCCGTTCCTGCTCCTCACTGGGCAGCCGCCCCAGCTCGGGCATCTCAGCCAGGGGGCGGGCCTGGAGTTCTACGGTCTTGTCCACCAGCAGATAGGCGCAGGAGGGCAGCACAGCGGGGCTCCAGGGGGCGGGCCTGATTTCCCGCTGGTCATCCACGGAGATCGGCAGCACGGCCACGGTGTGGAACTCACCGGCGTCCTGGCTGCCGTCCTCATCCCCATCGTCGTCGCTGCTCAGCAGATCGTCCTCCCCGTCGTCCTCCCCGAAGTCGTCGGCATCGTCGATCGCCAGGGTGGTTGTCTCCTCTTCCGCCGGCTCCAGGGTGTTTTCCAGGATCCTGGCTACAGGTGCCACGGGGGGTGCTGGAGCGACAGGGGGGTCTGCCACTGAGGGGTGAGCCACGGGGATGGTGGCGGAACTGCGCCTGCGCCCGCTGCGTGCCGGGGCCGCCTCGGCCACCAGCGCCGCAACCGGTGGGTCAGGTTCAGTGGAGGCCCCATCCGCCTCGGTGGTGCCGATGGCCGGGGACGTGCTGCCGATGGCCAGCGGGATCTGCCTGTCCCGTCCCCCCCTCTTCTGCCGTTCCTCCCGCAGGGCCCCGTAGGCCTCCTCCCCCAGCTCCGAGCGCACCAGCCGGGTGACGGTGGTGGAGCTGCAACCAAAGTGGTCCGCCAGCGCCTGGGTGTTCTCACCCTGGCGAAACCGCTGCACCAGCTCCTGTTTCTGACTGTCGCTGAGCCGGGCTGTTGCCATCGGGCATTTCGGGCACGGTTTCCAAGTGTAGGTCGTTTCTTGCAGCCCCCCTGTTTCAGCGATCCAGGAGGTGGAACTGGCAGGATGGCCCCGGGCTCCCTTAGCTCAGCTGGATAGAGCAGCTGCCTTCTAAGCAGCCGGTCGATGGTTCGAATCCATCAGGGGGCGTTTCAGTCAGAGCCTGATTTTTCAGCCGAGAAGCATTGCTGCATCAGGCTTTCGAGCTGACAGGCTTTGCCGTTCCCCGCTCGCCCGTGCCAAGCTGTGAGAGCATCCACCTCAGGGGAGAGGGGAGCCAGGGTTGGATCGCCCTGCGGGAGTTTCGTCATCTCTGGAGTCAGTCAGCAGGGGTGGTTTGTGCGCTTAGGGCATGCCTCCTGTTGCCGGGCCACAATCCCGCCCTAGGGTTGGTCACCCAGGTGGTCAACGGCGATGGTGCAGGTGACGGTGGCGGAAGCCAAGACCCAGCTCTCCAGCCTTCTGGATGTGGTGGAGGCTGGACAGGCGGTGGTGATCACCCGGCGCGGCAAGGCCATCGCCGAGCTGGTGCCGCGCACCCATGTGCGTGATCTGCTGCCCCAGCTCGCAGCCCTGCGTGGCTCGTTGCCTGAGCAACCCACCAGCGGCGTGGAGACCATGCGGGCGTTGCGGGATGAGCCCGGCTCCTGATGCTCTACCTCGACACCTGTGTGCTGCTGGCGGTGCTGACGCCGGAAGCGCACTCCGCCACGGCGACGGCGTTTCTCGCTGAGGCCAGTGCACCGCTGGCGATCAGCTCCTGGAGTGTCACCGAGCTGCATTCCGCCCTCGGCCTGAAGGTGCGCAGCAAGGCCCTGAGCCACTCACAAGCCGAAGCGGTGTTGCTGGGTTTCGAGCGCAGCCTGGCGCCGGGCCTGCTGGTGCTGGAACTGGAGCCCCAGGACTTCCGCAATGCCAACGCCTGTCTGCGCGGCTGGAGCACGTCCCTGCGAGCGGCCGATGCCCTGCATCTGGCCATCGCCAGCGGCCGTGGCGCCACCCTTTGCAGCCTGGATGCTCCGTTGGTGGCCGCGGCCCAACAGCTGGGCCTGGAGGCTGAACTCCTGGGAGCAGGCAGCAAGCCAGGCAGGGATTAAGTGCCGCGCTGCCGGGCAGCCCAGATGTGCCTGGCCCAGCTGCTCATGTAGCCGCGCTCCTGCTTGCGCTGCAGCTGCTCGAAGGTGCGGCAATGGAAGCCTGCGAGCTGGTGATGGGCCGCCAACAGCTCTGGCGGTTGGTAGGGGCTCATGCCTGGGGCTGATCCGCCGCTGGGGTGACAAAAGGCGAGGGCCGCTCCAACAGCCGCGCCAGACCGGGCAGGCTGCGGGCCGGGCGGCTGTTGATCCGCTCCCACTCCTGATGGGCGGCGGCATCGAGCACGAACTGCTCCCGGTCGGCCAGCACCCGCTGGGCCGCCAGCCGCCCCTGAGAGAGCAGGAAGGAACTGCGGTCGGTGCCGAGGGCCGCCGCGGCCCGATCCAGCAGATCGCGGTCATCTTCTG
>JBJTQT010000004.1:0-3277 GCA_046075745.1 Cyanobium sp.
GGGGGGGGGGCGGAGGGGAGGCCGGCCTGGGACTGCGGGTGTTGGATGCCTACCCCGGCGAGGCGCGGGAGGTGAACAGCATTTCGGGTGGAGAGACGTTTCAGGCGTCGTTGGCCCTGGCCCTGGCGGTGGCCGACACGGTGGAGGCGCGGTCGGGCGGGTTGCATCTGGAGGCCCTGTTCATCGATGAGGGCTTCGGCACCCTCGATCCCGACAACCTGCAGCTGGCGATGGACGAACTCGACCGTCTGCGGGAGGGCGGCCGAATGATCGGCATCATCAGCCACGTGGGAGCCCTCAAGGAGCGGATCCGTGCGGGCATTGAAGTGAGCGCTGGTGAGCAGGGCTCCGTCGCCCGGGTGATGCGCACGGTGCTGGATTGAACCCGCACCCGACACCTCACAACGGACCCACGCCAGGATGATCACCCCAGCAGCAGGGCGAGAAGCGGTGGCAATCACAACGTTCGGGGAGTTTGCCCAACGGGCCGACTATTCCCTGATGCACGTCCTGCGGGCCGATCCCCAGGCCACCCCTGATGGCCAGGATCACCGGCCGCGCCAGGTGTTCTCTGGTCATTTCGTGCCGGTGACGCCCACGCCACTGCCAGCGCCGGAGTACGTGGCGCACAGCAGCGCCCTTTTCCAGGAGCTCGGCCTCAACGAAGAGCTGGCCCGCGACGAACCGTTCCTGCGGCTGTTTTCCGGCGACATCAGCGTGGCCAGAGAACCGATGCGGCCCTTCGGCTGGGCCACCGGCTATGCCCTCTCGATCTACGGCAGTGAATACATTCAGCAGTGCCCCTTCGGCACCGGCAACGGCTATGGCGATGGCCGGACCATTGCCGTGTCTGAAGGCGTGTTCAACGGCAGCCGCTGGGAAATGCAACTCAAGGGCGGTGGCCCAACGCCCTACTGCCGCGGGGCCGATGGCCGCGCCGTTCTGCGCTCCAGCGTGCGCGAGTTTCTGGCGCAGGAGTTCATGCACGCCTTGGGAGTTCCCACCTCCCGCTCCCTGACCCTCTACCTCTCGCGCCTGGAAACCGTACGCAGGCCCTGGTACTCGGCGGGATCCCGGTCGTTCGATCCCGACATGCTGGTGGACAACCCGGTAGCGATCACCACCCGGGTAGCACCCTCTTTTCTGCGGGTCGGCCAGCTGGAGCTGTTTGCCCGTCGTGCCCGCAGCCAGGCCCATCCAGAGGCGCTGAACGAGCTACGGATGATCGTGCAGCACCTGATCGATCGCAACTACCGTCAGGAGATTGATGGGCAGCAGCCCTTCGCGGAGCAGGTGGTGGAGCTGGCGGAGTTGTTCCGTGGTCGGCTTACCTCCCTGGTGGCCCACTGGCTGCGGGTGGGCTATTGCCAGGGCAACTTCAACAGCGACAACTGCGCGGCAGGGGGCTACACCCTCGACTATGGCCCCTTTGGATTCTGTGAACTGTTCGATCCCCGCTTTCAACCCTGGACCGGCGGCGGCGAACATTTCAGCTTCTTCAACCAGCCGGCGGCTGCCGAAGCCAACTACCAGATGTTCTGGGCCGCCCTGCGACCACTGCTGGAGGGAAACCAGGACGGACTGGAGAAGCTCGATCGGATCCGGGAGGGCTTTGCCGAGACCATGGAGCGGAAGTTGGAAGCCATGTGGGCCAGCAAGCTCGGCCTGATGCGCTACGACGCCACACTGGTGAACCAACTGCTGCAGCTGATGGTGCGCTCCAGGGTCGACTTCACGATGCTCTTCCGGCGCTTGTCTGACAGTGCAGCTGACACGACCTCAAACATCCCCAGGCACCTCTCCAGACTGAAGGAGAGCTTCTACCTGCCGAGCTCAGAAGACCTCGATCGGCAATGGTTGCAGTGGCTGGAGCACTGGGGAGCTGTGATCAGCAGCAACGGCGATCTCCGCGAGACATCCGCTGCCATGAAACGGGTGAATCCGAAGGTGACCTGGCGCGAATGGCTGATCGCACCGGCCTACGAACAGGCTGCCCAAGGGGAGTTCAGTCGGCTCCAGGAGCTTCAGGCGGCCTTTGCCCATCCCTACCACGAGCTGTCGCCGGAACTGGAAGCGAGGCTCGACCGCCTGAAACCAAAAGAATTCTTCAACGCTGGTGGCGTGTCCCATTACAGCTGCTCCTCCTGAGGGCCGGCCATGGGCGGCAACCATCACGGCGATCACAGCGATCACCACGACAGCAGCAGCCGCTCCGGCCATGCCTTCCGCTGGAGCATCCTGCTCAACAGCGGCCTGACGACGCTGCAGCTGGCGATCGGCTTTGGGTTCGGCTCGTTGGCCTTGATCGGCGATGCCCTCCACAACCTCGGCGACGTTATTGGTCTGGCCCTGGGCTGGGGGGCCGATCGGCTCAGCCGCAGGCCCGCCCAGGGGCGCTTCACCTACGGATTTGGGCGCAGCACCCAGATGGCCTCGCTGCTGAACGGCCTGCTGATCTTCGGGGCCGGGGCCGTGGTGGTCGTTGAGGCGATCCAGCGCCTGTTCCATCCCGTTCCCCTGATCGCCGGCCCCGTGGCCTGGGCCGCTGCCGCCGGTATCATCGTCAACCTCCTCTCCGCCAGGCTGTTCGGCCACGACCATCACCACGATCTGAATCAGCGGGCCGCGGTGCTGCATCTGCTCACCGATGCAGCGGTCTCGGTGGCGGTTCTGCTCAGTGCCCTGGTGGTGGGGGCCACCGGCTGGTTATGGCTGGACGCCCTCACGGCCATCGGCGTGGGAGGCGCGGTGATCTGGAGCGCCCTGGAGCTGCTGCGGGAGGCCATCGCCCTCAATCTCGATGCCGCACCAAAGCATGTGGATCTCAACCAGGTGGAGCAGGCCCTGGTCTCCCTCCCGGGAGTGATCGAGCTAGAGGACCTGCATGTCTGGGGGCTCAGCACATCACGCACCGCGCTGACCGCCCATGTTGTGATCGATCCCCAGCAGCTTGAGGCTGGGGGTCTCAGCCGTGACGATCTTTTGATACTGGCACAGGAGCGCTTGGCGGAGTTAGGCCTGCGCAGGAGCACCCTTCAGCTCGAAACATGTAATCAGGGTCCATGCTGTGCAGAGGAATGAGATGAGTCACAACCGGGGCAACGGAGCTATCCGCGGGCCTCAGTCGGCCTGCCGTCCCTGCCGCACGCGCCTCACGGCCAGGCCCGCCTCGGTGGAGGTGATGGCCGCCAGCAGCAGCAAGCCGATGAGTCCCACAAGTTGGTTCTGGGCTTCGGCGGCGGGATCGGCGTTCCGTGCGAGGACAGCGCCGGCGAGG
>JBJTQT010000005.1:0-3247 GCA_046075745.1 Cyanobium sp.
GCCTGCTGGAAATGGCCGACACCTCCAGCATGGTGGTGACAGCGGAGGTGTACCAATCCGACATGGGCAAGCTGAAGATCGGCCAGGAAGCCACGATCACCGCCGATGGCTTCCAGGGGAGCGTGAGGGCCGTGCTCTACAAGGTGCTGCCCCAGGTGCAGAAGCAGAGCACCTTCGCCGGCACCCCTGGCGAAAACATGGACCAGCGGGTCTATGAGGTGAAGCTCCGGCTTCTGCCCACGGCCGAGCAGAAGAAGAAGCTGCCCTTTGCCTCCAATCTGCAGGTGAATGTGGTGTTTGATGCGGCGGCCCCGCCCCCAACCACGCCTGCGCCGCAGCCATGATCAGTGCCCTGCGCAAGGCGCTCAAACGCACGCCCCTGGCCTGGCTGCAGGTGAGCCACAACCCCGTGAAATTGGCCATCGGGCTGGCGGGGGTGAGCTTCTCGAATCTGCTGATGTTCTTCCAGCTGGGCCTGCTGGACAGCATCTACAACAGCCAGCGCAAACCCATCGAGCGCCTGCGGGCCGATCTGGTGATGGTGAGCGCCGGCTACAGCAACATGGGCTCCCTGCAGGTGTTCGACCGCAGCCGTCTCTATCAGGCCCTTGGAGTGGAGGGGGTGGAAGGGGTGTCGCCCCTGCACATCTCCCGGGCCACGTGGATCACTCCCGAAACCCGCAAGTCGTTCGACATCTATGTGTATGGGGTGAATCTCAGCCGACCATCCCTGGCCTTTCCCGAGCTGGAAGCCGAGATTTCCAGGCTGCAACCCCTGCGCAACGCCCTCTTTGATCGCAATTCCAAGAAGCAATACGGGCCCATTGCGGCGGAGCTGGAGCGCAACGGGCTGGTGACCGTGGAGGTGAACCAGAAGCAGCTACGGATCATCGACACGTTTTCCCTGGGCTCCACCTTTGCCGCCGATGCCAACCTGATCGTGGGCGACAACACCTTCTACTTCCTCTTCCCGGACAAAAGCCCCAGCAAGATCGAGATGGGCCTGATCCAGCTCAGGCCCGGCGCCGATCCTCTGGCCGTGCAGCGGGCCTTGCAACCGCTGATGACCAAGGATGTGAAGGTGCTCACCCGGGCCGAGCTCTCCAGCCTGGAGCTGAACTACTGGAAACGCAACTCCTCGGTGGGCTTCATCTTCTCCCTGGGCGTGCTGGTGGGCTTCGTGGTGGGCAGCATCATCGTCTACCAGATTCTCTTTGGCGATGTGATGAATTCCCTACCCCAGTACGCCACCCTCAAGGCAATGGGTTACACCGATCGCTATGTAATCTCCGTGGTGATCCAGCAGAGCGCGATTCTGGCCTTCGTGGGCTTCATCCCCGGGGTGCTCACCTCCATGGGGCTCTACTGGCTGCTGGCCACCGTCACCAAGCTCTCGGTGTTCATGACCACCAGCCGGGCCCTGCAGGTGTTGCTGCTCACCTTCCTGATGTGCGTGGGCTCGGGTGCCCTGGCCACCCGCAAGCTGGTGCAACTGGATCCGGCGGATGTGTTCTGAGATGTCCACCTCTCCGGAGTCGGGCGGTATCGGGCGGGAGCCGGTGATCTCCCTGAAGCATGTGAACCACTGGTTCGGCACCGGAGAAAACCGCAAGCACGCCCTGAAGGACATCAACCTCGACATCTACCCCGGCGAGATCGTGATCTGCACGGGACCCTCCGGCTCCGGCAAGACCACACTGCTCACCATGCTGGGGGGCCTGCGTTCCTGCATGGATGGCAGTCTGCGCATTCTGGGGGAGGAGCTGCATGGGGCCAGCAAGGAACAGCTGGCCAGGCTGCGGCTCAATGTGGGCTTCATCTTCCAGGCCCACAACCTGATGATGTTCCTCACCGCTCGCCGCAATGTGCGCCTGTCCCTGGAGCTGCACGACACCTACCTGGAGCAGGATCTCGACCGGCTCGCGGCCGAGATGCTGGAAAAGGTGGGCCTGGGGGATCGACTCGACTACTACCCCGCCAACCTCTCCGGCGGCCAGCGCCAGCGGGTGGCCATCGCCCGCGCCCTGGCAAGCCGGCCCCGCATTCTCCTAGGGGATGAGCCCACCGCCGCCCTCGACAAGGAATCCGGCCGCACCGTGGTGAACCTAATGAAGCAGCTTGCCACCGAGCAGCAGACCACCATCATCATGGTGACGCACGACAACAAGATCCTGGATGTCGCCGATCGGATCATCATCGTCGACGATGGCGCCCTGGCCAGCAAGGAACAGGAGGAAGCGTTTGTAGCGCGGATGCGGGAGGGGGGCCATTGAGGCCCGCCTGGGAGCGACCTCATTCACGGACCCATGGATATCACATCCCCGCTTTTCGCGCTCGGAGCTATTGCTTAGCTGTTGATTGGCCAGAATCTATTCACACTAGTCTACGGCTTGGCTATTCTTGTATTGAGTGAACTCCGTAATCATTCTTTTGTTATGCATCATTTATCTTAGCGCTGCAAACATATACGCCTATTCCTATTATAACAAGAAGTATTACCTTATCTCTGAAGTCTTTGACGTTCGTATTCGAGCATGAACTCTTGGATATCTTCCCATTAATCACTTCTACGGAACACGACACAGCCTGCTGAGCGAGGGATATTGGCGGCGGAAACCAAATCCTCCTCCGATCGGAGGAACGTCGACTGGATCTGGTTCAATGTAGTTTAAGTTGCCATCAACTCCTGCTTCCCCTCTCTGATCAACAGGTGTAGTTCGTACGTATTAATCAGAAGTACCCGCCTTTTGCGTGTATAGGTGAGTCTGCATACCAAATCTCGCTGATCAAGAGGTTCATGTATCTCAAGGCGCTCGGCAATAACAGGCTTCAATCCCAAGAGCGTCGATACGTGGAACTCAAGACGAGGCTCGTCGGGCTATTCCCTGGAGTGGGCTGGACGGAGTAAGCAACTTAATCTATTGAGTAATCCTATTGAGAAAACCCGCCTATAACCTCTACACCAACGCAGTATCGATGATGCGCAGTACCCGAATGATACCCCCATTCATCAAGCGGAAAAGTCTGGAAGAGAACGCCATCTCTTCCTACAACAAGGCAGGGATATCTAGTCCACAGATATTCACATGTTCCATATGGATCAGGAAACGCTGCCGGCTGATGTGGAAGCGAGTCCGTACGGACCAAGGCTCAGCTCCCTGGTGGGTCTGCTGGGCAGCGTCTTTCCGCTGAGTTTCAGCAAGACCCAGGCGCTGCTCGATCAGCTGCTGGGGGTGGAGATCAGCCG
>JBJTQT010000006.1:0-9458 GCA_046075745.1 Cyanobium sp.
TTGCGGGAGTGGCCATGCAACGCATCAGCATGGAAGTGCAGACCACATCAAAGCACTGACCAATCATGGCTAATTTGATCTGACTTGATTACCCAGCTCGCTCCGCGCAGGGCGAGACCGAGCTGTAGGCTGGTACAGAGATACCGGTCAGGCCATGGCGCGCAGTGCGATCCAATTCCAGAAGGGCCTCTCTCTGTCTGAGTTCCAGCGGCTCTACGGCACTGAGCAGCAATGTGAGGCTGCTCTGGAGAAGGCTCGCTGGCCCGATGGGTTCCGCTGTCCTCGCTGCAATGGCTCCGAGCATGGGCTTGTTTAAGGTCGGCGGCTCAAGCGCTATCAGTGTCGCAACTGCGGCCATCAGGCCACACTCACGGCCGGCACGATCATGCAGACCACCAAATTGTCCGACCACCTGGTTTCTGGCCTTCTATCTGATCGGCCAGGCCAAGACTGGGATCTCCTCGCTGGAGCTCAGCCGCCACCTGGGCGTGAAATACGACACGGCCTGGCTGCTGCACAACAAGATTTTGCGGGCGATGGCTGATCGGGAGGAGGCCTATCTGCTGCGGGGAAATATCCAGATCGTAGCCTCTGGCTTCCGCGAAGCGGTTGACTCCTACCTTGGCGGAGAACTGCCGGGCGGCAAGGCAGGTCGCGGATCGCAGAACAAGATCCCCATTGTCGCGGCCGTCTCCTTGAACGAGGCGGGGCACCCGATTCACGCCAGGATCACGGCTGTGAGTGGCTTCAGTTCAGAGGCAATCGGCGCCTGGGCCAGAGAGCACCTGGCTCCCGGAAGCCAGGTGCTTTCCGATGGCCTGGCCTGCTTCCGTGCCGTCACCACTGCGGGCTGCGGCCATCAGGCCATCGTCACTGGTGGGAAGCACCCCAGCGATCTACCGCAGTTCCGCTGGATCAACACGCTGCTAAGCAACCTCAAGACCAGCTTCAACGGCACCTTCCATGCCTTCAACTTTGACAAGTACGCCAAGCGCTACTTGGGCGGCTATTGCTTCCGTTTCAACCGGCGCTTTGCGATGGCTGCGATGACCGAACGCATTGCCAATGCCGTCTGCTGCTGCATGCCACGCACGGAGAGGGATCTCAGAATCACGGAGTCTTATGGGTAATTAAGTAATTCTTTTCGCTGTTCAAGTCAAAACCTCTTCTCTTCGATCATCAATCTTCGCGTGTCTCGCACTTGTGTGCGTGTATCAATTGCTACTTTCCAGATCAAGCCAAGTCCCGCAATAATGACAACCTCAATGATAAATCTAAGTGCATCGAGTGTTAATTTCATCTCAGGTGAGACGTAGATCACACAGTATTTTAATTATGACTTGGATCATCCATGCTGCATGCAGCAGATCGGCGGCGTGATTCCATCTGGACGCTATGCTTCTGTCGCGAGGCGACAATCTGTAAGTTCGGCCCGATCAGCCATGCTCAAAAGGATGAGCTGTTTAGTGAGGGACAATCGCTTTCCGCAGTGGCCCAATGGACTGCGGGGCGCAGCTCATTCCATCGCCGTGCGCACCACCCGCGCGATGGATCCCTTCTCGCCCGCAACCACCTCAATGCCCGCGCGAATGCGCTCCTTGAGGGCTCCCACATGGCTGATGATGCCGATCATCCTGCCGCCCTCCCGCAAGCGATCCAGTTCGTCCATGGCCAGCTGCAGGTTGTCGGGATCGAGGGTGCCGAAGCCCTCATCAATGAAGAGGGCCTCCAGGTGGATTCCGCCTGAGCGGGCTTCCACTGCATCGGCCACCGCCAAGGCCAGAGCAAGGGACGCCTGGAACGTCTCTCCCCCGGAAAGGCCGCTGACCTCCCGTTCCTCGCCGGTGTAGGCATCCAACACCCTGAGCCCTAAGCCCGCCTGGCGGCCGCCCCTCCCCCCCTCATCGCTCAGCCTGAGCTGGTAGCGGCCCGAGGTCATCACCTCCAGCCGCTGGTTGGCGAAGCGGCAGATCTCCTCCAGATAGGCCGAGAGCACCCAGCGCTGCAGGGAGATGTAGGGCAGCGCCTTGCCTTGGCAGCGCTCCGCCAACGCAGTCACCAGCTGGGCCTGTTGCTGCTGCTGGCTTCGGCGAGTCTCGATCGTTCTGTGGTCCCTGGCCAGCCGTGCGATGTCCTCTTGGGTGCCGCGAGCTTCGCCCAGACGTTCCACCGCCTTCACCCGTTCGGCATCTGCGGCTGCCCACGCGGCCTCCGCTGTCTCCAGATCGGGGGGTTCCTCAGGCAGATTCGCCAGCTCAGCTGAGGCCACCACCCCCCGCAGTTCAATCACCTCCCGTTCGTAGGCCTCGATCCGCTCGGCCCAGAGCTGCCTGCGGGTGGGATCCGCCCCCTGCAGGGCAGCTTCCACCTCCTCGGCCGTGGCGAAGGTGGAGGCTGCCAGTTCCTGGCTGAGTCTTGCAGTGGCTTCCCCCAGCCGGCTGCTGGCCTGGCCGAGGGCCTGGCGGCCGCTGGCCAGCTCCTTAAGCGCCCGCTCCACCGGCCCGAACGACACCAATACATCCTGGGGATTCACCCCATCGCCGAGGGCCTGGCGAATGCCCTCCTCGCTGGCTAGGGCCCTTGTTTCTGCTTCGGCGGTGGCTCGATGTAGCAGGGCGGTCTGGGTCTTGGCCTCCCCGATTCGATTCTGCGCTTGGGCGAGGGCTTGCTCGTGGGTCGCCAGGGCTCGCTCCAACCCCTCCACCTGCTGGGCCAAGGCCTCCGCCTCCTCCAGGGCCCTGCGGGCTTCCAGGGCGGCGGACCGGGCCGCCTCGGGTGCTTCGGCAGCCGCGCCTGCTTTCTCCCTGAGTCTCAGGATGGTGCCTCGAGCGGCGGCCACCCCTGCGGCCAGCTCCTGGGCCCTTTGGCCTGCGGCGCTCACCTCGCGCTCCGCTTCCGCGATCTGCCTCTCCCTCACGGGCTTTCCATCGCCTTGGGTGGGGGCCGGATGGCGGGTGGAACCACACACCGGGCAGGGGTCGCCCGCCATCAGGCCTTGGGCCAGCTGGGCTGCCATGCCCTGAATCTGCTGCTGCCGTAGCGACAGCAGGGCCGTCTGGAGCTGGTTGCGCTGGGCCTCTACCTGGTTCTGGGCGGCGATGGCCTCCTGCTCCCGTTGCAGGGCAGGGTGGATCGCCTCGGCGGCCTCCGCCTGCTGCACGGCGATGTCTGCGGCCTGCTGCAGGCCGATCAGCTGGTCGCGGGCGGTGCGGGCCTTTGCGGCGGCCTCCAGAGCTGCCTGCCGCTCCCGTTGCCTGTTCTCCATGCCCGTCTGGATCTGGGCCAGCTCGCCCGTGATGCGCTGGAGCCGCTCTGCGCTTTCTTTTCCCTTGGCCCGGGCAAGCGCGGCTTCCTGGGCCTGTTTCACCAGTCCCCCCACCTCCGCCCGCCGTCCTGCCAGGGCGTTGGCCGCTGCGCTGAGGTCCTCCAGGTTGGGGATCCGAAGCAGATCCAGCAGTACCACTTCCGAGGGCAATCCCTGGGCGCCATTCAGCGCCCGCATCGCCTGCTGCAACAACCCCTGCAGTTGAGCCTCGAGGGCCGTAAGAGCACCCTCCGCCAGCCGTTGGGCCTCCAGGCTGGGCCTCAGGGCTTCTGCCCGCTCGGCTCGCTTGAGGCGCTGGCGGTAGTCCTCCACTACTTCGGCCTTGCTCTCCAGCTCGCTGAGGCGCGCGGTGGCCGTGGCGCGGCGGGTCCAGCGATCCAGCAGCAACGCCGTGACCTCCTTGCTGCGCTGGGCGGCCTGCAGGGTGGTGTTGGCCTGCTGCAGGTTGGCGGCGGCGGCGGCGGCAATGGCCCCGATGCGGTGCTCCAACGCATCGAGGGCGGCCTGATCCTTGGGAACCACTGCCTCTTCCCCCTCTGGCCGGTAGGGGCTCCATTCCTGGGCCGCCTGCTGGCGGAGAACCTCCAGGGCCCGGTTGCTCTCCGCCAGCTCGACCCGTGCCCCCCGTGCCCTCTCCTCCAGCCACTGGCTGGCCTGCTCAAACACCACCGTGTTGAAGAGGGTTTTGAGCAGGGTTTCCCTCTCTTCGGCGCGGGCCCGCAGTACCTCGGCGAATTTGCCCTGGGGCAGCAGGATCACCTGGCGAAACTGGTCGGCGCTGAGCCCCACCAGCCCCTCCACCTCACGGGTCACCTCCGTTGTGCGGCTGACGATTGGCTCCCGCTGGTGACCCTGCAGGCGATAAAGAACCGCCGAGGGTGGTTTGTCTGTTGTTCCCTTCCCCCGGCTCTTGGGGGCGCTGTAGGCCGGGCTGCGCTCCACCCCATAGCGCCGGCCGCCTACGGAAAACTCCAGGCTCACCCGAGGCACCGCGCCGGGCCTGGCGTGATCCGACTTCAACCCCTTTACATTGCGATCTCCCGACACCTCCCCATAGAGGGCAAAGCAGAGGGCATCCAGGAGGAAGGTTTTGCCAGCGCCCGTGCTGCCGTGAATCAGAAACAGCCCCTCCTGGCTGAGGGCATCGAAGCTGATCTCCAGGGGTTCGGCATAGGGTCCGAAGGCTTCAATGTGCAGAAGATGGGGCCTCATTGCACATCGGTCTGGCTGCCGGCACCCAGGGCCTCTTGCAACAACTTGGCTTCCTCTGCGGTGGCGGGCCGCCCCTGCTGATCGGCAAAAAAAGCCGAGGCCAGCTCCCATGGGGAGGAGGCCTGCCGCACCCGCTGGTGGCGGACGCTGAGGGAGCCGCGTTGAACCTGGGCGGGGCGATGGCGCAACTCTGCGATGAAGGGGAAACGTCGGTGCAACCGGGGCTTGGCCTGCAACGGCAGGTCTTCATCGGTGAGGATCACCCGCACCCGGGCACCGGTAGCCGCCTCCAGTGCTGGATCGTGCAACAGCTTCTCGATCGTGCCCTCCAGTGTGGCCAGGGGGCGACCCACGTTGAGGGGCACCCGCTCCACCACGGGCACCCCTGCGCCGTTGAGCTCGATCAGCCGCACCACCTTCTGCTGGTGTTGCTCCGAGAAGGAATAGGGCAGGGGCGTGCCGGAATAGGCCAGGCGGGGACCGTCCAGATCCTGGCAGCGGTGCAGATGGCCCAGGGCCACCAGATCAAATCCCGCAAAGGCCCCCACGCTCACCTGATCCACATTCCCCACGCTGAGCTCCCGCTCCGATTCGCAGGGTTCGCCACCGGCCACAAAGGTGTGAGCCACCACCACGGAGCGATGGCCGGGCCGGCCTCGCAGGTCGTTCCGCAGCCGCTCCAGGGCCAGTCGGGTGACCTCCTCATGGCGCAGGCGGGACGTGCCGGATGCAAGGAGTTCTTCCCCAGCCTCAAGCTCCGGGCTTCGCCGCAGTCGGTCGCTCAAGAGGGCACCATCCACCGTGGGATCCAGATAGGGAAGGGGATAGATCGCCACCGGGGGGCCGCCCCGTTGGGGGGTCACCAGCACGGGCTCCTGGGCCCGGCGCACCTCCCCCCGGATCGAGACCCCGAGGGCCGAGAGCAGGGGGTCGTAGACCGAGACCCGCACATGGGAATCGTGGTTGCCGGCAATGGCGATCACCGCCGCGCCACAGAGACGCAGCTGGGCCAGGGTGTCGTTGAACAGTTGAACCGCTTCGGCGGGGGGGATGGCCCGGTCGTAGATGTCGCCGGCGATCAGTACCGCATCCACCTCCCCCTCCCTCGCCAGCTCCACGATCCGGGCCATGGCCTGGGCCTGCTCCTCCAGCAGGGAGGTGCCATGAAAGGAGCGGCCCAGGTGCCAGTCGGACGTGTGCAGGAGGCGCATCAGCTCCCCAGGGCCTCCGCCATCTTCACCACCTGGGCGATCGGGCCCACATCATGCACCCGCAGCACTGCCGCGCCCCGCTCCACTGCCAGGGCGCAAACGGCAGCCGTGCCCCAGAGCCTGGCGCGGGGGCGGGGTTCATCGAGCACCGCACCAATGAAGCGCTTGCGGGAGGGGCCGATCAGCAGGGGGAATCCCGCTGTGGCCAGTTCGGGCAGCCGGCGCAACAGCTCCAGGTTTTGGGCGGTGGTTTTTGCAAAGCCCAGGCCCGGATCCCAGAGAATCTGCTCCGGGCGCAGCCCGGCGGCCAGGGCCTGATCCGTGGCGGCGACCAATTCATCAAGCACCTCCACCCCCACGTCGCCGTAGGTTGCCAACCCATCCATGGAGCGGCTGTCGCCCCGGCTGTGCGTCAGCACGTAGGGGCAGCCGGCCGCCGCGATCAAGGGCAACATCGCCGGATCCCGCAGGCTCCCCCCCGGTGCATCCGCGGTGCTGTTGGCCCCGTGCACGTCGTTGATCCACTGGGCGCCTTCCCTCAGGGCTGCTTCGGCCACGGCGGCATGGAAGGTGTCGATGGAAAGCAGGGCCGTGGGATGGGCGGCACGGATCCCCCTGAGGACCGGCAGCAGGCGCTCCAATTCCCTGGCTGGACCCACGTCTTCGGCACCAGGCCGAGTGCTTTGGGCCCCCAGATCCAGCAGCGTTGCCCCCTGCAGCAGCAGCCGGTTGGCCTGGGCCAGGGCCGCTTCCACCGTGGCCAGCCGACCGCCGTCACTGAATGAATCGGGGGTGAGGTTGAGTACGCCCATCACCACGGCGGGGCCACCGGGTTGCAGCGGAGGGGGCCACGGGGAGACGGGGGCAGGCAAGGAAACGTGAGGGAGCGGTGGGCCGATTGTCCCCTGCGGATTGTCTGGGGCCAGGCCATGGGCCCTGCTCCAGCGAGGATCTCCCGAGACCTTCCGTGCTGGGGACCATGGAGCTGGTATGGATTCTGGGAGATCAGCTGCTGCCAGACCACCCCTTGCTGCCCAGACCAGAGGCGGGCCGGGCCGTGGCGATGATCGAATCGCTGCCCAGGGCTAGGCGGCTGCGCTATCACCAGCAAAAACTCACCCTGCTCTTCGCCTCCATGCGTCACCACGGGGGTGTGCTGGAGCGGGCGGGCCACAAAGTGCTGTACTACCGGCTCGAGGATCCCTTGCCGGGAGCTTCTGCCGAAAAGGCCCCCCCAGCCCCTGAGCCTCCTGACAATGCCGCAGTGCTTGCCGGCTGGATCCAGGAACACGGGGTGCGCGCCATCCACCTGCTGGAGCCCAACGACTTCCATACCCAAGCGGCCCTGCCCGCCCTGGCCGAGCGCCTGGGGGTGCCGATCCACACACATGCCAGCCCCCAATTTCTCCTGCCCCGTGCCGACTTTTTGGCCTGGGCAAAGGGTCGCCGCAGCGTGGTGATGGAGCAGCACTACCGGCGCCTGCGCAAGGAGCTTGGGGTGTTGATGGCATCCGATGGCCAGCCGGTGGGGGGTGTGTGGAACACTGACGCGGACAACCGCCAGACCCGGGCCCAGTTCCGCAAGGCGCATCCTGTGGTGCCGCGGCTGGAGGCACCACAGGAGGATCCGGTGGTGCGGCAGGTAGCGGAGCAGGTGGGGCGCCTGTTTGCCGACCATCCCGGCCGGGCCGCCGATCTCTGGCTACCTGCCACGCGGGCGGGGGCGCTGGCATGGTTGGAGCGGTTTGTGGCGGAGCGGCTGGCGGGGTTTGGCCCCTGGGAAGATCTGATGGTGGATGGCGAGCCCGTGCTGTTTCACTCGGTGCTCTCCCCCCTGCTCAACATCGGCCTGCTCACACCGATGGAGTGCGTGCGGGCGGCGGAGGCGGCCTATGCCCATGGGCGGGCGCCCCTGGCATCGGTGGAGGGGTTTGTGCGGCAGATCGTGGGTTGGAGAGAATTCATCCAGGGCATGTATTGGCGCCACATGCCCGACTACCTGCAGGTGAATGCCCTCGACGCCCACCGCCCCCTTCCCCGCTGGGCTTACACGGGGGAGACGGAGATGCGCTGCGTCGCCAGGGCCATCGAGCACGCCATTCGCCTCGGCTACAACCACCACATTCAGCGGCTGATGGTGCTAGGCAACTACTTCCTCCTGGGGGGCTATGCCCCCCAGGAGGTGTTGCGGTGGTATTTAGAAATGTATGTGGATGCCTACGACTGGGTGATGGTGCCCAATGTGCTCGGGATGGTGCTGTATGCGGATGGGGGGTGGTTCGCCACCAAGCCCTACAGCGCCGGACCCACCTATCTGGACAAGATGGGTGACCACTGCGCTTTCTGCCGTTTCAATCCAAAGGTGAAAACCGGACCGGATGCCTGTCCGTTTCAGTCGCTGTATTGGGCCTTTCAAATCCGCCACGCGGAACGCTTCAGTCGCCATCCGCGCATGGCGATGATGGTCCGCCAGGTGGAGCGAATGGCGGAGGAAACTCGTCAGAACCATGTCAGCATTGCCGAGCGTTTTCTGGACGATCAGGGTTCCTTCTAAACTTCAGCTATTAACCTCCCTGCATGGCGGATCCCCAAGCAGCAGCATTTCCCTAGACAGCAGCACTGATGAATCTGCGGCAGCCACTAATCGATTTTTGCCGCCTACCGCCAAGCCACAGACCGATCTGGAATCCATGGCTAAACGGTGTCTATAAAAACTTTGAAAGAGCTGTTCAAGAACTCATCAAAACAGCCGGGCTAAAAAAGAGCAATTCCACCCAAAGAAAGGAGATTGTCTAATCTGGGCTGCGAATCTTCTGCACGGTGGTGACGAGATTCTTGATGATCGCCGATCGCGGCTCAGTCAGGTGTCTCACTACTATTTTGAGGGATGCGATTACTACACTCCCCGCTCTTCTGACTTCACCAGGCCAGATCGCCTTTCGCGAGAACATCATGGATCTCTACAGGACGTATTCTCAGATCCAAGCGGAAGTTAACTGACGTCATCCTGCACCGGCTCCAGCGAGGCTTCAGGTTCCTCCCTGCCCTGCTGTCTGCCCGCTGATCTCTCTGCCGTCCCTGACTTCAGAGGTATACCTCCTCCTCCGGATACCCCACCCGCTTGGCGCTGCCCCGCCCATAGAGTGCCGAAAGCAGCAGCAGAATTCCAAGCCTGCCCACGAACATCCCCACGATCAGCACCAATTGTCCCCAGCGGTTGAGCTGGCTGGTCACCCCCACATCCAGGCCAACCGTGCAGAAGGCCGACATGCAGGTGAAAGACTTCTCCAGAAAACTGAAGGTGCCTGCCACCGTTTGCTCCCCCCCGGCGGTGGGTCCCAGGCCCAGCAGCAACGTCATGCCCACCACAAACAGCCCTGAGGCCACCGTGACCCCCACGGCCTTGAGGATCAGTTCCGGGGCAATGAGCCGCTTGCGAATCACCACTTCCTTTCGGTTGTCCAGGGTGGAGCGCGTGGCCCCCAGCAGCAGGGCGAAGGTGGTGGTCTTGATTCCACCCCCCGTGCCGCCGGGGCTGGCGCCGATGAACATCAACACGATCATCAGCAGCAGGCCGGCGTCGGAGATGGTCTCCACGCTCAGGGGCACGGTGTTGAAGCCTGCGGTGCGGCAGGTGATCGACTGGAACAGGGTGACCTGCAGCTTGTCCCAGAGGTCGAGCTTCTCGACCATCGCCTCGGTGGCGAAGT
>JBJTQT010000007.1:0-15285 GCA_046075745.1 Cyanobium sp.
CGCTCCAGCACCGACTCATTGCTCATGCGGTTGTTGAGCCGCTCCACCAGCAGGGGGAAGGCCAGGGGCCCGGGGCGGGGCGTGCGCTCCAGCAGCCAGCGACTGGACGCCAGCCGCTCCAGGGCGGCCTGCAGCCGCGGCAGCTCCAGCTGCTCCTCGATCACCTCGCGGCGGGCCTGCTCCAGCAGCAGGTGATCCGGCTCGTGTTTCTCAAAAACATCAAACAGCAGGGCCGCGCTGATCTGCAGCTGGCCGCCGGTCTTGGCCTGGCCGGGCATGGCCTGGGTGATCAGGCCGCTCACCTGGGCGATGGCGCGGAAGCGGCGGCGGCAGAGCTCGGAGAGGTTCACCGCCTGCTCCAGGTCGGCGGCCAGAGCGGTGCAGTCGAGCAGGTCGTCGCCATGGAGCTCGAGCAGCTCCTCGAACGGGTAGCCCTTGGGGGCCAGCAGCTCGAAGCCGTAGTCGTTCACCGACACGGTGATCGTGCTGGGGCGGTGGCGAGCCAGGCGCCAGGCCCAGAGGAAGCCGATGCCCTCGTGCACGAAGCGCCCCTCAAACGGGAAGGCGAACAGGTGGCTGCCCTCGCGGCTGCGGCAGAGCTCCACCAGACACTCATGCTCGCGGGGCAGGCGTGAGAGGTCGGCCTGGCGGCGCAGCAGCGGTTCGAGGGCCTGGAGTTCGGGGTTGTCGAGCCCATCGCCGGCATCGCCATCGCCATCACCGGCCAGAGCCTGGGCGCAGCGGTCCACCTCCTGGCGCAGGTGCCGGCTGAGCAGGTCGGAGAGGGCCATCTGGCCGCCGGCCCAGGCCGGCACCGCCGAGCTTTTCCTGGTGGTGGCCTTCACCTGGGCGGTCATCTCCCGCAGGCGCACGAATTCCAGCTGGCGGCCGGCGAAGAAGAACACATCGCCGGGCTTGAGCCGGCCGATGAAGGCTTCCTCCACATGGCCGAGCACCCCGCCGCGCTGGAAGCGAACGGTCACGCTGCGATCTGCCGTGATGGTGCCGATGTTGAGTCGATGCAGGCGGGCGATGGCGGTGTCCTGCACCCGATAGCGGAAGGCCGAGGTGTGCCCCCGTGGGGCTTCGGCTGACCCATCCGGCAGCACCCGTTCCAGCTTCCGGTAGCGGGGATAGGCCGCCAGGCAGGAGCCGCCGTGTTCAAGGAAGTCGAGGCACCATTGCCACTGCTCAAGCTGCAGATGGCGGTAGCTCCAGGCCCTGCGGATGGTCTGCAACTCTTCCTTTGGGCAGAATCCTTGTCCGCAGGCGAGGGTCACCAGGTGTTGCAGCAGCACGTCCAGAGGGGCGTCCGGCGCTGCCCGGTGTTCCACCATCCCCTGCGCCAGGCCCCGGCGCATGGCGCTCACCTCCAGCAGCTCCAGGGCATTGGTGGGCATGAACAGCACCTGGCTGGTGCGTCCGGGCGCATGGGCGGAGCGTCCGGCCCGCTGCAGAAGCCGCGCCAGATTCTTCGCCGAGCCGATCTGCACCACGGTCTCCACCGGCTGAAAATCCACCCCGAGATCCAGGGAGCTGGTGCACACCACCCAACGGATCTCCCCCCCCTTCACCCCAGCCTCCACCGCTTCCCGGGTGGATCGATCCAGGGAGCTGTGGTGAAGGGCCAAGGCGCCCTCCATTTCCGGGCAGGTGTACCGCAGACACTGGTGCCAGCGTTCGGCCTGGTTGCGGGTGTTGGTGAAGAGAAGGGTGGAGATGGTGGGCTCGAGGGCTGCCACCAGCTCCTCATGCATCCGTAACCCCAGATGCCCTGCCCAGGGGAAGCCATCAATCGAATCGGGCAGCAGGCTGCGGATGGAGGTGCGCCTTTGCAGGGGGGCTGTGATGATCTCCGGCTCAACGCCTTCTCCCACCGCTGTGCGGGCAGCTTCCTCGAGATTGCCGATGGTGGCGCTGATGGCCCAGCGGCGTAGGCCAGGCCGCCGGCGGCTCAGCCAGCTCAGGCAGAGCTCGGTCTGGCTGCCTCGCTTGCTGCCCATGAGTTCGTGCCATTCATCGATCACCACTGCCTGAAGGGCAGCGAACAGCTGCTCCGCATCCGCAGAGGCCAGGAGCAGGGAGAGGGATTCCGGTGTGGTGATCAGAATCTGAGGTGGGCGTCTGCGTTGCCGGGTGCGCTCGCTGCTGGGGGTGTCACCGTTCCGCAGACCGACCCGCAGGGGCCAGCCCATGGCGGTGATCGGCGCCTCGATGGCCAGCTGCAGATCCCGGCTCAGGGCCCGCAAGGGGGTGATCACCAGCACCCGCAGGCCCTGGGGCTCCCCGGAACCCAGATGGGCCTCTTCCACCAGTTCCGCCAGCGGTCCCATCAGGGCGGCATAGGTTTTCCCGGATCCGGTGGGCACCTGGATGAGGCCGCTGTGTCCATCCAGGTAGGCCTGCCAGCACCGGCTCTGAAACGGCTGAGGTTTCCATCCCTGCTTGCTAAACCAGGCTTCAACGGGAGCCAGATGTTCCCCTGAGGGATGGGGGCGTTTCGGGGTGCGTCCCTGGCCGCGGGAGGCGGCGGCGGCGGCCATCGCACAAGCAGCAAACCCCGTGGAACCCTATCGGGTCAGCCGCACCTCCGGCGCGGGGGCCATCAGGGTAAGGGCCTCCTCCACGCTGTTGGCCTCTCGGGGGCCTTTATCGGATCGCCAGCGGCTGATGCGGGGAAACCGCACAGCCAGCCCACTCTTGTGCCTGCTGGAGGGCTGGATTCCCTCGAAGGCCAGCTCGAACACCAGCTCCGGCTCCACGGCTCTCACCGGTCCGAAGCGCTGAATCGTGTGCGTACGGATCCATTGATCGAGGCGCTGGATGTCCCTGCCATCCAGGCCTGAGTAGGCCTTGGCGAAGGTCACCAGCTTGGGAGGATCCAATTGGGTCTCCCCAGGCTCCCGCCAGGGCCGATCCCAGAGGGCGAAGGTGTAATCGGTGTAGAGATTGGCCCGCCTGCCGCTGCCTGCCTGGGCATAGACCAGGACCGCATCGAGACTGAAGGGCTCCAGCTTGTGTTTCCACCAGTGCCCCCGTCGTCGCCCGCTCAGATAGGGAGCGGTCCGATGTTTCAGCATCAGGCCTTCAGCACCGGCTTCGCGGGCCCGGCTCCTGAGCGGCTCAAGGTCATCCCAGCTGTTCAATGGCAGTACCGGAGCCAGGCGCAGGGAGGGAGGAGCATCGTTCCTGAGATGGTCCTCCAGCAGCAGGCGCCGCTCCTGCAGAGGTTGGGAGCGCAGATCCACTCCATCCCGCTCGAGCAGGTCGTAGATGACGTAGCAGGCCGGAGCCTCCTGGAGAATCCTGCGCCCCGGGGCCCGGCGGCCAAGCCGTCGCTGGAGGGCGGCGAATGGGCGGGGATGGGTTTCTCCAGGAGGCCAGATCACCACTTCCCCATCGAGCACGAGCCCTTCTGGAAGCAGAGCCGCTGCGGCCGAGAGATCTGGAAAGCTGGGGTTGATTAGGTCTTCGCCACGGCTCCAGAGAAACACCTCTCCCTTGCGGTGGATGAGCTGGCAACGAATCCCGTCGTATTTCCACTCCACCTGCCACTGGCTCACGGGAGTTGTTTGCAGAACGCCCTCCTCCATAGGGGAGGCAAGAAAAAAGGGGTAGGGCCGGCTTGCAGGCACCTGATCCGCCTCGGTTGTGGAGATGAGTTGCTGCCAGGCCTCCTCCGTGGGCTGGAATCCCCCCATCAGCCGGTGCTTCAGGGAGGCCTCCTCCACCCCACAGAACCGGGAGAGGGAGCGGATCACGAGCCCCTCGCTCACCCCCACCCGGAGTCCACCGGTCAGAAGCTTGTTTACCACCAGAAGCTGCTCCGGAGGGAGCTCCCGCCAGCAGTCGCGCACGGCATCAGCCTGCTCCTCCCCCTGCAGGGCCGCCAGGCGGGGCAGTCGTTCTTCCATCCAGTGCTGAAGCGATCCCTGCAGCACGCCCCGGGGGGCGCTGGGATCAACTGGCCAGAGCAGGCTGATGGTTTCTGCGGAATCCCCAACCTGTCTGTGGCAGTCATCAAACAACCAAGCTGGCCAGGAACTGCCGGCTAGGCAGATCTCCCGCAGGCGCCTGCCCGTGATCAGCCGACGGCTCTGACGACCAAGCAGCACCTGCAGAGCCCAGGCTCCCTCCGTAGGAGTGCAGGTCTGGAGAAAAGCGGTGAGGAGCGCAACCTTGGCCTCGGTGGCCGGGGTTGCATCCAGGGCGTGAAAGAGGTGGCAGAAGGCCTCCATTCCTCAGAGTTTCCCTGATTCAGCCGCCCTTTGGGGATGGCACCTTGATCAAAGCCTGCGGGAAACGCCAGGTTTGTTGCTCATTTCCTGGGGAGGCCTGGCCAGGTTGACCCCATCTCCTTCTGCAGCTCCGGGCTACGGGTCTTCAGGATCCGCCTCAGGAGGTTGGGTTTGCCTGGCTTGTTGTGGCCCATCCCCGCAAAACCGATGGCGTAGCCCAGGCACACCAGACCGTCACGGGCCAAGGGCAGAAAGGTGTTTTCAATGGCTTTGCTGCGGCTCTCATTCAGCTGGTTCTCGATCCGTTTCACCGTGGGCCGGATCCTTCCGAGCAAAGCGGTCTTCACCGTTTGCAGATCCGCTCCCAAGGGCCTGTTGGCGAGCTGTTCACCCCCCGGGATGGCAAGGATGGCCTTTCTGAGCTGCTGTTCGGTTTTGGCGTTCTGGATCTGATTGGCCGCAGATACAAACTGATTCAGCTGGGAACGTCCCTCGGCCGCCTGACTGCTGATGTTGCGCAAGGCGGCGTAGCTCTGAAGGGGGATCAGGAGCAGGAAGCCGATGGCGGCAACGGTGGCGATCCGCCGAAAGAGACGGAGTTGGTTGGAGGAGGGCAGAACGTTCTCAACTACCAGGTTGGCCAACATGAACAGGGCAGTGGCCAGCAGCGGCAGGCTTGCCGTGCCCCGGAGCACACCGCTGACCCGGAGTAACCATTGGGGCTGAATGATCGCCAGCGGAAAGAGGGCGGCGATCACTTGGGCAAGAAAAACAATGGTCAGGGCGTAGGCCACCCACTGCAGAGAATCGGCCAGTTGATTGGAACTCACTCTCTTGATGTCCAAACAGTTGCTGCTCCTTTTTGTCTTGCGCAGATTCTGACCTGTGAGGTGTTGTTTTTCCAAGGTCTGTGCTGGAAATTGCGCGTTTCTGCCCTGGGTTGGTGCTGGGCTTTATCCAGCGATCTCCGAACGCAGCAGAACGTCATCCGCTCTGAAATCAGGGGTCTCCACCTTTGCGTTTGCGTAATCCAGCCTGAAACTGTCAGCCAGGCTGGCAGAGAGTTCAAAGCGCTGCTGCCAGGCGAGTTCCCGCTGCAGGCGGTGGGTGTCCGTGAGGAAGTGGGAGAGGCGCAGCGGAAAGGCTTTTCTTGCTTTGGGCTCCAGCCCAGCCGGATCGAAGCTGCGGATGTCCACGGCTGCGGGGTCCTTGCCGCAGGCCACGGCCGCAGCTGCTACCAGACCCCGCAGGGTGATGCCCTGGCGGCCGGAGCAGTTGTAGATGCGATTGCAGGCGGTATCCACATCGATGCAGCGTGCCATGGCCTGGGCCAGATCACGCACGTCCCCCAGCTGGGTGATCAGTCGCCCATCTCCGGGCAGGGGAATGGGGCGTTCGTGGCAGAGTCGATCAAAGAACCACCGCTCAATCGGGTTGTAGTTCCCGGGTCCGATGATGTAGGTGGGTCGGAAGCTGGTGAAGGGAATGCCTTCGGCCAGAAGCCAGGATTCCGTCTCCGCCTTGCCGGCATGGCGGCTTGCCGGATCAATCGGTGCGTCCTCATCCAGGGGCCAGACCTCGCTGTCGGCATAGACCCCAGCTGAACTTACATACACCAGACGGTGGCTTGGGGCCCCTGTGACGGCCAGCACCCGTTGGGTGTCTTCCCTGGTGCGGCCGGAGCTGTCAACGAACACATCAAAGGGATGCCCACGGAGCAGCTCCAGGTCGCTATCCACCGTGCGGTCACCCTTGATGTGAAGAAGCCCTTCGGGCACTGGCTGGCGCCCCCTGGTGAAGACCGTCACCTCATGGCCCGCCGCCTGGAGCAGAGCCACCAGGGGCCGTCCCACGAAGCGCGTCCCCCCCATCACCAGAATCCGCACGATCGTTTTTCACAGGGCGTGGTCATTCAAGCGGCTGATCGCCGGGGGCTGGCTAGTTTTGCTGGGAGCCTTTCCTCCCTGTGATGGTTCCTCCCCTTGCCCGCCTCCTCTCCGCGGCCTTTGTCGCCACAGTTCTGATCCCCCTTCCCGGAGCGGCCCAGGAGGTGCGTTCCCCGGCCCCCGGGGTGCTTTGTGATGCCCAGGCCCTGCGAGGCAGTGGGGTCTGCTACGACGCCAAGGGAGCATCCATTCCGCTCACAGGCCGGTATCTCGGACGCAGGGCCGAAGCGCAGCTTGCCAACTACCTGGCCAGCAATCCGGCTCCGCTGGACTTTCGGCTGAGCAATGGCGCGGTGTGCAGTGTGGCTGCCCGCACCTGCTGGGAGGATGGCTGGAGCAAACGCAACGTGGCCCAGCGGCTCACTGCCCAGCTCTTCAACAATGACCAGCCTGGCCCCGGCCCCTCAGGGGATGGGTGGACTGGCCAGGGGGGGAGGGACACAGGGCTGTGCAGCCTGAGCCGGGGCAGCCGGCCCCTCTTTGATGGCCGTTGTGACCTGCGTCAGATGGGCCAGGGGGATGGTCAGACCCGCTACCGGGTGCGTCTCAACAACGGCACCACCTACGTGTTCACCAATCGTGGCGGCACCGTCAGCATCGCTGACGATTTCGGATCCACCTGGCCGGTCACCTACGTGAACCATGGCGTCACAGGCATCTTCCGCTGGGCCGACATGAGCCTGGTGGCCACCCAGACCGCGGGCCGCAGTGGTTCCCTCTCGTCCTCCAGCAGCAATGAGGACCTGGGCCGTGCCATCGGCACCTTGCTGAACACACTCTTTCGCTGATCCCGTGCCGGAGGGGGGCAGCTGAGGGGGTGCCCCTGCACCTGATGGGGGCTTGGCTGCACCAGAAGGGTGGCCACACCCCTGATCGGGTTGCTCAGGCTCTTCCCGCTGTTGAGAGGGGGTGAGATTGGATAATCCCTGCCGTTGTGGCTCAGGAGCATGGGGGTCTCACTCTGCGGCCCCCTGGTCCGGGGAAGGATCAGATCACTCCAGCCGAAGGTTCGTCGTTCGGCCACAACCAGAGTGGTTTGAAACCCATGGATCATCTGCAGCGGCAGGATGGTGCGGCCGAAATCCTTGAGCAGCAGCAAGGGGCACCCGCCGTTGTCGCAGTGCTGGCGCCCCAGCAGCGCCACCACGGTCTCAGGATGTCGGTCTCCGTCCAGATCCACCCGGTTGTAGATGTAACGCAGCCCTCCCTGGCGCTGGCAGGTCCCCGGATAGCCGCGCAACACCTGTTCGAGGGCAGGATCCGGGAAGGCGATCGGCGCCACGGCGCGCTCGATCTGAACATTGGGAGTCTGGGGAGGGGAGGGGGGCTCCATCGGGTGCCCTGCCAGGGCCCTGATCTACGGTCAGAGGGATGATGCCACCAGTGGCAAGGAGCCATGGACGTCATCCCTGCGATTGATCTGCTTGCGGGCCGCTGTGTGCGGCTGCATCAGGGCGACTACAGCCAAGTCACCACCTTCTCGGAGGATCCCCTCACCCAGGCCCTCGACTGGCAGCGCCAGGGAGCCAGACGGCTGCATCTGGTGGATCTGGATGGGGCGCGGCAGGGTATGCCGGTGAATGATGAGGCTGTGAGGTCCATCACGGCAGCCCTCACGATCCCTGTGCAGCTGGGAGGAGGGGTGAGAACCCCGGAGCGGGCCGAGCAACTTCTGGAGCTGGGGCTGGATCGCGTGATCCTTGGCACCGTGGCGGTGGAGCAGCCAGAGGTGGTCTGGCGACTGGCGGAGCGGAACCCCGGCCGCATTGTGGTGGGGATTGATGCCAGGGGTGGTCAGGTGGCCACCCGCGGCTGGTTGACCAACAGCACGTTGCAGGCCACGGAGGTGGCCCGCCGCTTTGAAGGCAGTGCCGTCGCTGCCTTGATTACCACCGATATCGCAACGGATGGCACCCTCGCAGGGCCGAATCTGGATTTCCTGCGCACCATGGCGGAGGTCAGCTCCCTTCCGGTGATTGCCTCTGGAGGAGTGGGATCCCTCACGGATCTGCTCAGTCTTCTGGCCTTGGCTCCTCTGGGGGTGGAGGGGGTGGTGATCGGCCGAGCTCTCTACGATGGCACGGTGAATCTGGCAGAGGCGCTTCAGGCCATTGGTCCTGAGCGATGGCAGGATCCAGGCCCCTTGCCGATCGCCTAGGGGATCGGGGAGAGCCACGGGCTGGCAGCATTTCTGGGCCGGATCCTCTATAAAGGGGGCGGCAGACGAACACTTTCGTTGTTCCCACCCAGGTCTGTGGCCAATCCTGATGCACCACTTCTGATTCCAGGACACAGGCCACTGGTAATGGAACAGGGCCCAGCCTGTGCTGAACTGGCTGGCAACGAGACGGTTGACTTTGCTTACCGTCGCTGCCGTGAACTCGGTCTGCGCCTGAGCAAGCAACGGCGCATGGTGCTGCAATTGCTATGGGCTGAAAAAACCCATCTCAGCGCCAGGGATATTTTTGAAAAACTCAATAATCTCGGCCGCAATATAGGTCATACATCTGTCTATCAGAACCTTGAATCTCTGCAATCAGCTGGAGTGATTGAGTGTCTTGATCGAGCCAGTGGACGCCTCTACGGTTACCGGGCAGACCCGCACAGCCATCTCACTTGTCTGGATACGGGGGAGATCCAGGATCTGGAGATCCATCTCCCTCCCCAACTCCTGGATCTGATCGAGCAACGAACTGGCTTCCAGATCGAGGCCTATACACTCCACCTCCTCGGCCGCAAGCGCCAGGTCTGATGTCATGACACTGGCCAAACCCCAGCGGGCAGGTGCAATGCTCCCCCAGATTCTTCTCCTTTCGGATGCCCTCTCCAGAGAGGGGCTGAAGCGATGGCTGGATCAGGATCCTCCCCGCTTTCGGCTGGTGGATGGTCCAGAACAGCTCGAGGGTGCACCACGTCTGCTGATCTGGAGCCTCACCACCCTTCCTCCGGCCGCTTCCCTGAGGGAAGAGATCCGTCTGCTCCAGGAGCGCTGGCATCCCGCTCCCTTGCTGCTTCTCTCTTCCGGTGCCCTCTCCTATCCCCGGGAGCTGCTGCTGGATCTGCCCCTTCAGGGACTTCTGGAAGCGCCGGATGCCGTCACCCTCCGGGACGCTGTGGACACCCTCCTGGCGGGGGGGCGGGTGGTTGATCTCCTCGGTGGACGGGGAGAATCGCCCTGGAGGGAACCGACTCCCATGGGGCTGGGCCAGTGGCTTCTGGTGAGCGGGATTCAGCAGATTGATGCCGAGTTGCGGGTTGTCGCCCGCCTGCTCGACCCCCCACCCACCAGCTTGCTGGCCCTGCTTCTGTTGCAGGGAAGACGCCGGGAACTCGATGCGGCCCGAGGCGTGCTCCTCTGGCTCTGGGGTCCCCTGAGCATGGCCTGGGGCCCGGAGCCCTGCTCCCCTGCCGCTGACCCCGATCCCTCCCCTTCCCTCACTGCCCCTATGGAGAGAGGTCTGGGGAGCCCACCGGTGCTTTCCCTCACCCTGCGTCAGCGCAATGCCGAGGGGATCTGGCAGGCGTTGCGTCAGCGGCTCGTGGAGGCAGTATCCAGCGAACCTGCGAACCTCACGGGCGAGCTGCTGGCGTTTGACGGTCTGCAGGCCGAGCGCAGGAGGGACCTGCTTCTAGCTCTTCTGGAGCAGCTCGACCAGTTGCGAGACAACCTCCAACAGTCGGATCAGTCCCCTGAAACGCTCCGTCAGCGCTGGTCTGCCCTACAACCTCAGTTGCGCAAGCAGGCCCTGCGCCAGATGGCGGGCCCTTATGTGCAGATCCCTCGGGAAGGCACGCTCCAGCCCGTGGCTGACACGCTGCTGCTCCAGAGCGATCTCAGTGGAGACGACCCGGAACTTCCCGACCCCCAATCCATGCTGGCCGCCCTCCTACAGGCCAGACCCCTGGTGGTGGATGGCCGCCTGAGGGCAGCGGATGAACCCCAGGCCGTGCTCTACCTCGAAATGCTTCTGGCCAACTGGATGGTGCGCAGCGCCGAGCAGATCAGCGGCGAGGTGCTGGCTCTCAGCGCGGAGTGGCCTGAACTGAGGCGTTACCTCTTGCGGGATACCCTTCTGCCCACCCGCAATCTCGAGCGGCTGCGCAACCAGCTGAATGCGCAGGAACGATGGCTCAGTTGGGTGAAGCGTCCGATCCAGCTCTACGAGAGCAGGCGGCCTCTCTACTGCCTCAAGGAGGGTGCCATTGCCCGTTTGGATCTCACCGAACCCCGCGATGCCGAACTCAGGCGTCTCGGCTGGCCCCAACAGTTCGTCACCCTGGCCCTTGAGGTGCGGGATGCCCTCGCTCCTCAGGTTCAGAACATCGTGCGTGCCCTTGGTGACCTCTTCGTTGTCTTCCTCACCCGCGTGGTGGGTCGGGCCATCGGCCTGGTGGGCCGTGGCATCGCCCAGGGCATGGGGCGAAGCCTCGGGCGTGGCGCACCATAATTCCTCTGGTCCAACCCAGTGGCGCTCCGTTGTCTCCCCTCTCTGATCCAGCCCGCCTCCCGCTGAAGCCATCCCCAGTCGACTGGCTCAGACGCCATTTGTTGGTGCTGATCACCTTGGTTCTTGTGGTCGCTCTGATTTGGCCTGCAGGCGCATGGGCGAGTCTGGAGAATGACCGTTACGACGGAAACATCTATGCCCTCTACGCGGGCAATGGCTCCCTGGTTCCCCCTCGCCTAAGCCTGGCGGAGGCCCTTGCGGAGCATCGGGTCACCCTTCTGGTGTTTTATCTCGATGACAGTTCGGTGAGCAAACGCTTTGCAGGGGAGGTTTCCGAGTTGCAGCGGGTGTGGGGAAACAGCATTGAACTGATGCCGCTGGTCACCGATCCACTCCAGAATCGTGCGGATGGAGGTGTGGCTGATCCGCTGCATTACTGGAGAGGCCTCATCCCCCAAGTGGCCTTGCTTGGGGCCGATGGTGAACTGGTGTTCGAAGCCTCAGGGCAGGTGGAGATCGATGCCATTCACGCGGCCCTGAGCCGGGCGACGGGGCTGCCGCTTCCCCCATCCAGTTCCGAGCGGCGGGTGGCCAGTTTCAATGAACTCAACGATGGCTGGCAGACCCCTGCCCCGGTCTCGCCTCCCCGTGGCTGATCTGTCCTCCCCGCAGAGGCGCCTGGAGAGCGACAGCCTCGGCACGGTCGAGGTGCCCGCTGAGCAGTACTGGGGTGCCCAGACCCAGCGCTCCCTGGAGCTCTTTCCCTTCGGAGAGCCGATGCCCCAGGCCATCATCCATGCGTTCGGCCAGCTCAAGGCGGCCTGTGCGGAGGTGAATGCCCAGGCCGGACGCCTGGATCCCACCCTGGCGCTGGCCATCGTTGCCGCTGCGGAGGAGGTGGCCAGCGGCGCCCTGGATGGGGAGTTTCCCCTGCGGGTGTGGCAGACGGGCTCCGGCACCCAGACCAACATGAACCTGAACGAGGTGATCGCCAACCGGGCCATTGCCTCCTTGGGGGGGGTGCTTGGCAGCAAGACCCCGGTCCATCCCAATGACCATGTGAACCTGAGCCAGTCGAGCAACGACACCTTCCCCACCGCCATGCATGTGGCTGTGTTGGTTGCGCTGGAGCGAAGGCTCCTCCCTGCGGTGGAGGTGCTGATGGCGGCCCTGGCCGCAAAGGCCGAGGTCTATGCCGATCTCATCAAAATTGGCCGCACCCACCTGCAGGATGCGGTTCCCTTGAGTCTTGGGCAGGAGTTCGGTGGCTACTGCGCCCAGTTGCAGATGGGCCTGGACGGATTGCGGTCCACCCTCCCCGGCCTATGCGCTCTGGCCATCGGTGGCACGGCCGTGGGCACAGGGCTGAATGCGCCCGCCGGGTTCGGTGAGGCTGTGGCGGCTCGCCTTTCTGAGCGGATCGGGCTCCCTTTTCACTCAGCAGCCAACAAGTTTCAGGCCCTGGCGGGCCATGAAGCTCTCGCGGCCACCCATGGAGCCCTGGCCGTTCTGGCCGGGAGCCTGATGAAGATCGCCAATGACATCCGCTGGCTGGCCAGCGGTCCGCGCTGCGGCTTGGGTGAGTTGATCCTCCCGGCGAACGAACCGGGTTCGAGCATCATGCCCGGCAAGGTGAATCCCACCCAATGCGAGATGGTCACCATGGTGGCGGTGCAGGTGCTGGGCAACAACACGGCGGTGCAGATCGCCGCCAGCCAGGGGGCCTTCGAACTCAATGTGTACAAACCCTTGATTGCCGCCAACTGCCTGAGCAGCATTGAGCTCCTGAGCGGCGCCTGCGCAGGTTTCCGGCAGCACTGCATCGAGGATCTTCAGGCGGATGAGGAGCGCATCCGCCGCCATCTGGATCAGAGCCTGATGCTGGTCACCGCCCTCACCCCCGTTCTGGGTTACGACAAAGCCAGCGCCATCGCGCGCCACGCCCATGAGAATCGCCTCAGCCTCAGGGAGAGTGCACTGATCCTCGGCATGATCAGCGGCGAGGAGTTCGATCGTTGCTTGAATCCTCAGCAGATGATCTGAGCAGCTCAGCGAGCTTGTCCCGTGCGCCTGGCTGATCCTCGGCCCCCCGCCTGAGAATCACCACCCCATCGCGGATCCACCGGATCCCGTAGCTCTTGCCCATGGCCTCCAGTCGATCAGCGGATAAGGCCAATACATCCTGGTCTTCGTTGAAGGCCGGGGCGTAGCGCTGCAGCCTGCCAAGGTCTGCGGCCACCCATTCCACGGGTTGGCTCTGTCCCCCCCGGTTTCTGTAGGTGAGGCTGTAGGGGAACCGAACCAGCACCTCCCGCCTGGCCAGCTGTGGCACCAGATGGGTGGTGGCCGCCACGCTCGCCTGGGGGGGAATGATCTCAAGGGCCTCCCTGGCGAGGGCCGCATGCCTCCATTGCTGGAGCAGGGGCACATGCACTCTGGGGGAGAGGCTGTCGGGGATCAACCAGGAAAGAGAGCGGTTGGGGTTGCTGGTGAGGGTGAAGAGCAGGGAGAGGGGCAGGCACCCGGCCCAGATCCTCCGCCATCGCTTTAGTTTGAAGCGATCGGGGTGGGCGCGCCACCAGAGCGCTGCGCCCGCAAAGAGACCTGGCATTACCAGGAAGGTATAGCGGATGTTGATCGAAAGGGGGTTGTTGCTGCCCTGGGCCAGGAGCAGCCCCAGGAGGGGCAGACCCATCAGCAGCCAGCTGTCGAGAGAGAGCAGGGGGATGAACATCAGCGGCAGCCCCTGACCCAGCAGATAACGCAGGGTCTGATCCGGGGGGCTGACCAGTTCCCGGAGCAGCAGCAACGGCTGGCTGAGGCCTGCCTGAAGCACCTCAAGGCTGGAGGCTTTGTCCTTCTGGCCGACGAACTGGCCGAAGTTCTCCAGCATGATGCGTCGTGAGGTGTCTTCACTGAAGAGGGGCATCAGCACGGAGGTGACGAGCACCACCCAGGAGCCACCCCAGAGGATCAGGGCAACGGCAATGGGCCAGCGGTTGCGCTGGCGGAGCTGCAGCCAGAGGCCGATCCCGATCAGCACAACACCGGTGTCCTCCCTCACCAGGGGGATCAGCAGTGCAGAAACCAGCCCCAGCCCCCGCCATCGTTTTTCCAGGGCGATCAGCAGGAGAAACACCAGCAGGGGCAGCTGGCAGAGATCGGTGAAGTTGCCCCAGGTGGGACCGATCACCGCGTTGGCGCCAAAGAAACTGATGGCCACCATTGCCGCCAAGTCCTCCTCCAGCCAGAGACGGGCGAGCCGATGCAGCGCTAGTCCAGCCGCCGTGATCAACAGCACCTGGATCACCCCGAGGGCTCCTGGCCCCGCCAGCCCCACCAGCGGAATCCAGAGGGCCAGCAATGGGGTGAAATGCTGGCCCAGTCGCCGGTAGCCCACGGCAGGGTCTTCCCCGCCATGGATCACGTTGGTGGAGAGCTGGGAGGAGAGGGTGCTCTCAAAGGGATGGCCGTGCCAGCCGTTCCAGAGCACCTGGGTGAAGATGCCCTGGTCATAGGAAGCGGTGAGCGACTGCAGGCGCCACCATTGAATGAGCAGGCCCGCAGCCATGAACAGGGCAGCCGCGAGCCAGAACAGCCTGGTCCAGCGCTGCTGCCGCTCCAGTGAAGGCTTGCTTGTGCAGCGAAGTGCACGATTGGGTGCAGTGGAGTGCACAACTGTGCCGCAAAGTGGGCCTGCCATAGCAGCCTGAGATTTATTATATTAACCCGAGGAGGGTTTGGATTCGGACCGTATGGATAAATAGTGAAGAAGTGGTCATAAGAGATTGGCGGCGAGTTCCGCCAGGGGGGAGCGCTCCCCGCGCATCAGGGTGACATGGCCCGCCAGGCCCTGGCCCTTGAAGCGCTCCACCAGCCAGGTGAGCCCATTGCTTTCTGCATCCACATAGGGATTGTCGATCTGATAGGGATCACCTGTGAGCACGATCTTTGTTCCTTCGCCAACGCGTGTGGCGATGGTTTTGACTTCATGGGGTGTGAGATTTTGGGCTTCATCCACCACCATGTATTGCCTAGGAATGGATCGGCCACGGATATAGCTGATCGCTTCCACCTCCAGTAAGCCCATCCCTTTCAGATCGGCCCAGCTGTTACGCGGGGCACGCTGCCCACCACGGGTGCTGCCATGGCCTTCATTGGATCCGAGTAGAAAGTCCAGGTTGTCAATGATCGGTTGCATCCAGGGGCCCATTTTTTCTTCGAGATCTCCTGGCAGGTAGCCGATGTCCTTCCCCAGGGGAATCACGGGTCTGGTCACGAGCAGCCTGTCGTAGGCCCGTTCATCCGCCACCATATGCAATCCCGCGGCCAGGGCCAGCAGGGTTTTCCCGGTCCCGGCCTTACCGATCAGGGTCACCAGCTGGATCTCCGGATCCAGCAGCAGATCCAGGGCGAAGGTCTGCTCCCGGTTCCGGGGCTGGATAGCCCCCAGGCGCACCTTCGGAGCCCTCTGCAAGGGCTGGAGAGCTCCGCTGGTCCCATCGAAGCGAGCCAGCAGGGTGTGGTTCGGCTGGGCCTGATCCACCAGGGTCACCCCCTCGTTGGCCTGCAGCGCGGCGGCCTCGGCGGAGGGCAGGGCATCGAGCGGCAGCCCACCGTCCGAGCGCAGCGACTCCATCGCCGTGGCGCTCG
>JBJTQT010000008.1:0-5063 GCA_046075745.1 Cyanobium sp.
GGAGGGCTTTGTGCCCGATCTGGTGATCGGCCATCCCGGTTGGGGGGAGCTGCTTGCCATCAAGGATGTGTTTCCTTCCGTGCCCGTGCTGCACCAGCTGGAGTGGATGTATCGCCTGGAGGGGGGCGAGGTGATCGAAGACGGCCACAACGGCCATCTGGTGGACTTTTTCGACCAAGAGGCTTGGCTGCGGCAGCTGGAGGAGGTGCTCTCAAAGCCCGAGGAGCAACGCATCCTTGCCGCCCGGGCAAGGCAGACGGTGGTGGAGCGCTACGACATGCTTCAGGTGTGCCTGCCCCAGCAATTGGCCTTGGTGGAACGGGTGGCGGCCCTCAGCTGTTGACCTCCAGCTGCCCCTTCATGCGATCCAGGGTGAGCTGCATCTGCTCAAACATCTTCTCGGGTGTGAGGCCGAACTGGCTCAGCTGGGTGCGCAGCTGCTCCACGGTGACCTTGGCCTGAAAGTCTTCGGAGAGCTCAAAGCGCTTCATGAACACCCTGTAGCGATCCATCATGTCTTCCATCTGATCGATGTAAAGCTTCTTGCCTTCCCGGTCGAACTTGCCATAGCCACTGCCCAGCTGCATCAGCTGCTGGTAGTCGGCAAACAGGCGCCTGGCCTCCTCCTGAATGATCTCTGAATCAAAAAAGGCCATGGCGAGGACCGGAGCATCGCGGAAGAACTGCCAGCAATTCTGCGCATCGGCAACTGTGTGTGGGAGTGCGGATCCACGCATCCATTTCGTAGCGGTTTGCGCTGAACGCCCAAAGCACCTTGCACAACCTATGGAACCGGGCGCTGCAATCCATGGATCTCACACCGCACCTCCCCCTGATGCGCACCAACCATCGTCGGGCCTGGGACCTGTTCGAGGGAAAGCGACTAGTGCTTGGCCTGGGGAGCCGGGCGCTAATCGCCGCGATCGCCAGCGAGCGCCCGCCTGAACAGATCGTGGGGGTGGCCACCACCGCACCCAGCATTTTCCGGCTCGTGGAGCGGAAGCAACCCGACTTGGTGGTGGTGAGCGATCCTCTGGAAGCAGGGTGCGGCCTCTCCCTGGTGCTCAAACTGAAGGAGCGCTGGCCCGAACTGCCCATTTTCCTGATTGTGATGGGTGACTCCCGCTCGGAACGGGTGCAGACCTGTGTGAAAGCCCTTCGGGACAGGGTCGCTGTGGTTTCAGACCGAATGCTCGGCTCCGGCACCGGCATGGCAGCCCTGCAATCGCTGCGGGTGGGAGCCAGCTTCCTCGATTCCTCCATCCCCATGCCCCCTCCCCCTGCCAGAACAGGCCTCAGCCAGCGGGAGAAGGATGTGATGCGCTGGTTGGTGGCTGGTCAGCGCAACGGGGAGATCGCCAACCGGCTGCAGATCTCTCCAGAAACCGTGAAAAGTCACCTCGCCAATGTTTACGGCAAGTTGAACGTGCGCAACCGGCAGCAGGCCGCCCTGCGGGTGATGCAGCTTGGACTCCTGGACACCTGAACCACCCCCTGGCATCCCCCTGGATGCTGCCGCTAGTTTCAGGCCCATTCCGCACCCGGCTTGGCCACCATGGCCCGAAGGCACTGGTTGGACCCCCTGGCCCGTCGGCTGCTGGTCGTCACCGGGCACCTCCCCGCACCGGCAGACCGCTCAAGGCGCCGGGAGGCCGCAGAGGCTGCAGCACTTGCAGCAGCTCTGGAGCGCGACTTTCAGGCGCTCAAGGGCGCCCAGGCAGGCTTCCGGGTGGATGTGAACCGGGCCACCGCCAGCGACTGGCGCCGCCTGCCGGGCTGCACCCCCGAGCAGGCCGATCTGCTGGTGCGGCTGCAGGCCGGTGGGGTGCAGATCAGCGGGCTGGATGAGCTGCAACAGCTGCTGCAGCTCGATGCCCATACCCTTGAAACCTGGCGCCCCCGCTTGCTGTTCCACTGGTATGGGGAACCGGCCCCGCTGCCTCCAGCTCCCGTGGCGATCAACCTGGCCGGCGCCGCCGAGCTCAGCACCAGGCTGACGCTCACGCCAGAGCGATTGAAACGCCTGCAACGGGAGAGAGCCAAAGAACCCTTCCGGGATCTGGCGGATCTGCAGCAACGGCTTGGGCTCCCCGCCACAGTGGTGGAGAGCTGGATCGGCAGGGTGTCTTTCGAGATCCCCGATCCCCAGCCCCCACCCACCGAGCCGGCCAGGCCAGGCCCCACCCTTCCCCCCACCCGGCCGTCCCGCTCCTCACGACCGGTGCGGGGGACTCGGCCATGAGGCTGCCCGCATCAGCGCGCCAGGGGGACCTCTTCGGAGGCTCCGCGCCCATCCCAGTGGAAGGCCCCGGGGCTGGAGAGCCAGCCCCCTGCCATGGAGTGATCCCCCTGGAGCGGCATCAACTGCTGGCCTGGCAGGAGCGTCTGGCCACCTTTCAGCACCCCCTCTGGACAGCGGAACCAGATCGGGAGACCGAGCAGGCCAGCCTCTTGGATGGGCTGGCCGGAGGTGAACCCCACCGCCCCTCCAGCGATCCTGTGGCCCAGGCCCGCTGCCTGCAACCGCTGACGCTTCCTGCGGAAAACCTCTTGTTCTGGCGCTGGCCCCAGGCGCCCCATGAGGGTCCTGCGCTCTATCTGGTGCTGGATCGCCCTGCCCATCTCAGCCAGCCACTCTTGCTCTACGTGGGGGAGACGGCCCGGGCCGACCGGCGCTGGAAAGGGGCCCATGATTGCAAGAGCTATCTGGCGGCCTACAGGGAGGCCCTGGCCAAGGCCGACCTCACTGCCACACTGAGCATCCGTTTCTGGTGCGAAGCCCCACCGGCCACCCCCGCGCGCAGGGCCCTTGAGCAAGCTCTCATTCAGCGGTGGAAGCCCCCCTTCAACAAGGAAACCCGCAGCCGCTGGAGCACTCCCTTCACGGTGGAGGGCTGATCCCCCTTCCCCCTGGCTACGATCCGGGCTTCCGCCCAGGGCCATGGACATCCGCTGCCTGCCACGCTCTGCCGCCGCCGAAGAGGGTGGCCACACCGATCCCCTCGCGGGCTGGGCGGGGGATGGCCTGGTGGTGGGGCTCTTCCAGGGAGAGGAACATCCTTCTCGGGTCCTGGTGGGATCCCTGCTGGGGGAAGGCTTTGAGGCCGCTCTGGAGCGGCGACGCTTCCGGGGGAAACCGGGCGAGTGCGTGAGCTTTGACAGACCTGGAGCCGAGCCAGGCCTCCTGATCCTGGTGGGACTCGGAGAGCCGGCCCGTTTCGATGGAGCGGCGTTGCGGACCGCCACCGCCCTGGCCGTGAAGGCTGCGGTTCGCCATGGCAGCAGACAGCTGGGCGTGCTCCTGCCGGTGGAGGGTCTGGCGCCCCAGGCGGCTGCGGAAGCCATGGGCGAGGCGGCCCGGCTGAGCCTGTACAGCGATCACCGTTTCCGCAGTGAAGCGGAGCCGGAGGCCCGGCTGCAGACCTGCACCCTGCTTGGGTTGCCCGCAGGGGCCGAGGTGGGACTGCAGGGGGTGGAGGCGGTTTGTGCCGGCGTGGAACTGGCCCGCCAGCTGGTGGCCTCCCCGCCGAACCACGGCACCCCCCAGGCCCTGGCGGACACCGCCGCCGAGATCGCGCAAGCCTATGGACTGACCCTCACCGTGCTGGAGCGCAGTGATTGCGAAACGCTGGGGATGGGCGCCTATCTGGGGGTGGCCAAGGGGTCGGATCTGCCGCCGAAATTCATCCATCTCACCTACGTGCCCACGGGCCAGGTGAAGCGCCGGGTGGCCCTGGTGGGCAAGGGCCTCACCTTTGATTCCGGGGGGTACAACCTGAAGGGGCCGGGCTCCCAGATCGAGATGATGAAATACGACATGGGGGGAAGCGCCGCCGTGCTCGGAGCGGCCCGGGCCATTGGTCAGCTCCGGCCGGAAGGCGTGGAGGTGCACGTCCTGGTGGCGAGCTGCGAAAACATGATCAGCGGTGGTGCGGTGCATCCTGGCGATGTGCTCAAGGCCTCCAACGGCAAGACGATCGAGATCAACAACACCGATGCCGCGGGCCGTCTCACCCTGGCCGATGCGCTCGTGTACGCCGGCAAGCTCGAGCCCGACGCGATCGTGGATCTGGCCACCCTCACCGGCGCCTGCGTGATCGCCCTCGGCGAGGAGATCGCCGGCCTCTGGTCGTGCTCCGACGGCCTGGCGAACGCCCTGCTCAGCGCTTCCCAGGCCGGCGGCGAGGCGCTCTGGCGGATGCCGCTGCGGGCCTCCTACAAGGAGGGCCTCAAGAGTCAGCTGGCCGACATGAAGAACACCGGCCCCCGGCCCGGTGGCTCGATCACCGCCGCCCTCTTCCTGCAGGACTTTGTGCCCAGGGACCTGCCCTGGGCGCACCTCGACATCGCCGGCACGGTCTGGAGCGACAAGGGTCGCGGCGCTGATCCCGCCGGTGCCACGGGCTTCGGGGTGCGCACCCTGGTGCAGTGGGTGCTGGCCGGAGCGCCGGCCTGAGCGCCTGCTGCCCCTCCCAGCGAAGCATCCAGGCAGCGCGCTTAGGTTGCTGAGGTCCCCCCTGCACCCCTCACGGCCGATGCCCGACCGCAAGATCCGCTGGTACCTCAAGGCACAGCTGGGCGTGCTGCTGCTGCCGGCGGGGCTGTGCCTGTTTGGCGAGGCGGTGATCCGCAAGGGCATTCAGACCTGGGCGGGGCTGACGGCAGCCAGCACGGAACGGCTGCCGGGCATGGCCGATGCCGGCCCCTGGTTTTGGTACGGCACCGCCGGCCTGGCGCTGATCAATGCCGGGGTGGGGCTGATGATCGAGAGCGGCCTGATCCGCGGCTATCCGGGCCGATCCTCCTGAGCCTCGGATAGCCGCCGGACCCGCCGACTCAGGCGGCGGCCACGGGATTGGCGTCGGCGGGTGGCGGCGTTGCGGCGAGCAGTTCGGCGGGCGACTCAAGCTCGTGGATCTGCCAGCGGGCGCGATCGCCGGCATGGAGCAGCAGCTGGTCGAGCTGGGCTGCGGCGTCCTGCGGGGTGCTGTAGGGACCGATGTGGCGGGTCTGCAGACCGTCACGGATGGTCAGCAGATACATACGCGGGGTGCGCGGTGGAC
>JBJTQT010000009.1:0-16744 GCA_046075745.1 Cyanobium sp.
CCCTGATCCACCAGCAGGGGGAACGGCAACTGGTGACGGGCCGCAAAACGCTGGTGGCTGGCAGCGTCATCGCCACTCACCCCCCACACCTGGGCACCAAGGGCCTGGAAGTCGGCAAAGCTGTCCCGGAAGGCGCAGGCCTCCATGGTGCAGCCGGGGGTGTCGTCCTTGGGATAAAAGAAGAGCACCAGTGGTGCGCCCGCCAGTTGATCACTGCGACGCTCCACCCCTTCCGCATCTTTCAAGGCAATAGAGGGGGCTGGATCGCCGATGGTGAGGGGGGCAGGCACGGCAACAGGATGGAACGTTGAGAAAACCTTAGGAACAGGAAGCCTTCAGCTTGGGGCGGACTGCCGACCCTTGCGCGGGCTGAGAGCATGGGGAGGAATCAAACGGGCGATGGCGGACGCAACCCCAAGCTGGGAGCAAACGGACCTTCTGGGGTTGGCCATGGGCTCGTACCCCACTGCGGCTGTCCCAGCGGAACCCGAGGACGCAGAGGCCATGGAGACTGAGGACGAGGCGACCCTGGTGCGAATCGCCCCACCCGTTTCCCTGCCTGGCTTCAGCAGAAACGCCACTCGAGCCACCAGCCGCCAGCTGGAGCGGCTTCTGGTGCTGGATACGGAAACCACGGCGCTCTCCCCGGAGCAGGGGGAGTGCATAGAGGTGGGGGCCGTGCTGTTCCATGTGCCAACCCGGGCCGTGCTCACCCAGCTGTCGTTTCTTTTGCCCTGCCCCACCAATGGGGCAGAAGCAATCAACTGTATTCCTGCTGCCGTAAGCGAGCTGGAGCAGCCCTGGCAGGAGGCTCTCACATTCTTTCTGGCAATGGTGGCTGCCGCCGATGGGATCCTGGCCCACAACGCCGCCTTCGATCGGCAATGGTTTGGCCATGGGGCCCTGCCAGCCCTGGAGAAACCCTGGATCTGCTCCATGGCAGACATCCCCTGGCCCACGGACCGACACCTCCGGCCCAACCCCTCGGTGCGCGATCTGGCCCTGGCCTACGAGGTGCCCGTATGGGCAGCCCATCGCGCCCTCACCGACTGCACCTATCTGGTGCAGGTGCTGCAGCGCTGCAACGACCTGGACTCCCTTCTGCTGGCGGCGCAAGAGCCGAGGCGGCTTTATCGAGCCCAGCTGGCCTACAGCGAGCGCCATCAGGCCAAGGCAGCAGGCTTCCGCTGGAACGATCCGGTGCCTGGGGCCTGGAGCAAGCGGCTCAGTGAGCGGGAGCTCACCACCCTTCCCTTCCCGGTGAACCCTGTGCTGAGTGCCTGAGGCAAACACAAGGCCGGATACCCTCTGCGGATTTGCTACCGATCTCCGAAGCCCAACCGTTCAAGCCAGGCAGCAGGGCCCAGCCCTCGCCAACCTGGTGGGATGGATCACCAGTCTCCCCACTCCTCCAGCGATCCCATGCAGGAGCGGGTGCGGCGCTGGCAGTCGGTGCGCACCTGGGCCCGGTTGATCCGGGAAGCAGAAGCCCTCTGGCATGTGGATGCCCGGATCCTGCATCGGCTGGCCGCAGAGGAGCTGGTGCGGCTGGTGCAAGAGGTGCCCCCCCGGCTGCGGCGCCGGGTGAACCTCTGGTTGGAGAGGTTTCACGTGGCCACCCGGCTCAAATAGCAGCGGCCAGGAAAGGCCTGGGATCCTGCTCCCGCCGGTGTTGAACGGGAATGGGTTCACCCTGGCGGGCAGGATCGTCAGGATCCTGCAGGGCCGTGGCCTCCAGGGCCTGGCGCAGGAGGCGGGCGGAATGGAGCGGCATGTCGCGGGGGACGCTGATGCGATCCCGCAGGTAGCGCAGCCCCGGCGCGCTTCCCGCTGGCGGAGGAGCAATCGCCCTCAGGTCAGTGGGGGTGAGCAGGGCGGTGAGGGCGGCGCGGAGGGCGGGCTCAAAGAGTTCCGGGGGCAGGGGATTGCGCTGCAGAAGGGTGTGGCGATGCTTCAACACCCGGGCCAGGGCCACCAGGGCGGCCTCCGGCGGCTGGGGCTGGGTGGTTTCCGGATCGGGATCGGCGATGGGCCAGGGGCCCTGATCGATGCGAGCGGCCAAGTCTTTCTGGGCCTGGTCGCCGTTGGCGTAGCAGCCGCCCATCTGGGGGGGCAGGTCGTGGGCGTGGGTGTGGACGTCGCTCTGGGTGCCCAGGTAAGTGGGCCTTTGCTCCAGGGCAGCGAACCAACGATGGATGGCGGGGTGCTCCTGGCGCAGGAGGAAACCCTTGTAGTAGGCGAGGGAGGCGTTCATGCGCTCCACGTAGGGAACGAACACCACATCTGCCGTGGTGAGGTCGCCGCCAAGGACGAAGGGGCCGCCGTGGGCGGCCAGGGCCTGCTCCATGGATTGGGCGATCCGCTGAAACTGGGCCCGGGCCCTCGCCTCGGAGGCGCCATTGTGGCGCTGGCAGAGCCATTCGCACCAGGCGCGAAACAGCACCCGCTCCAGCTCCCGCAACGGCAGCACCTGGGGAGCAGCCATGCCTGGCCCCAGGGGGCCAAAGGCCTGCTCCAGGGCTTCAAGGATGCGATCGCTTTCGGTGATCAGCCCCCCATCCACCTCCAGAGCGGGCAGCATGCCAGAGGGCACCCTTTGCCGATACCAGGCCTCTTTCTCCCCATAACAAAACATCGTCACCTTGCGGATCCGGTAGGGGATGCGCCGCTCCTCCAGCCACAGCCACACCTTCTGGCAATAGGGGCACCAGGCGTGATGGTCGCGGTAGAGGGTCACCCGCACCGCCTCTTCTCCCTGGCCAAACAGCCGCAGGGTCGCCTGGGCATTGGTGGGGCCATTCACCCGGTCGGGTTCGGCGGGAACGCGAGCGTCCAGTTCAGCCCAGCAGAGAGTCATCAAGCGATGGCAAGCTCAGGGGGCATCCTGCCAGGCACGCCTCAGTGAGAGCAGGGATCAGGGCGCCTGCGCTTTCCCCAGAACATTGCTCTGAAGCTCGTTGAGGGAGATCACATCCAGAGTGGCGCCCCGTTGCAGCAGAAAGGTGGGCGTGCCTTGAAGGGCCAGTCGCTCGGCGAGGGTCAGGTCTTGGCCGATGGCTTGCAGGGAAGCTTCTCCCTTGCGATCCCTGGTGAAGCGCTCAAGATTCAAGCCAAGATTTTGTGCAATTTGCTGAAACAAGTCCTCGCCAAGTTTCGCCTGATTGCTGAAGAGTGCATCGTGAAATTCCCAGAATTTGCCCTGGCGACCCGCGGCCCACGCTGCCCGGGCCGCCGGCAGCGCCTGGGGGTGGATCTGGGTGAGGGGAAAGTGCTTGTAGACCAGCCTCAAACCCTTGCCCTGCCGAGTCTGGAGGATTTGCAAGCTGCGCTGCGCCTCGGCGCAGTAGGGGCATTGAAAATCGGAAAACACCACCAGCAGCCCGTCACTCGCCTTCCCCAACACGGGTGACTCGCCAATGATCTGATCGGGCACTGGGAAGAGCTGGCCGATCAGGGCAGATTGCTTTGCCCGCTGCACTTCCTGTTGCTCCTGCTCGTAGCGCTCCAAGGCTTTCACAATGGCGGTCGGATGATTGCGAATCACCTCCAGCACCCGCTCTTCAAACGTGCCTTGCGGAGGTGGGGCGGCCAGGCCAGGTGCCACAGAAAGCAAGAGGAGCGTCAGGGTCACCGCAGAGCTGATCAGAAGCCTCAGCACTGGCAAACCGCCCACCCGCACTCCATCACTGTATGGCAGTCGCGATGCCATTCCGAAACAAAAAACCCGCCCTCTGAGGGAGCGGGCCATGGCGGGGAATTTCAGGTCTGGTCCGAATCGGAGCGGCGGGATTTGAACCCACGACCCCCACTACCCCAAAGTGGTGCGCTACCAAGCTGCGCTACGCCCCGGCCAAACGAACGTATCACAGTGGCCTGGGGGGTTGGCGCTGGCGGGCCAACCGTTTCAGAAGCCGTTGCGTGAGCCTGTCACGGCCCAGGGCGGCATAGCCCCTAATCCGTTCCTGGCGGGCCAGCTGACGCAGGCCCACCAGATTGAGGGAGGCCAGACGCAACTCGGGCAGCCGCTGCCAGGCCTGGGTGGTGACAGGCAGATCCGATCCCTCCCTTCCATCTCGGAAGCCGAACAGGGCACTGCCGGCCATCCATTCCGGCACCAGCACAAACAACACGGCCAAAAGGCCGTAGAGCTCCACCAACCCCCGGGGAAGGGGATGGAGCCGCCGCATGGGCTCCTGAGGCTCCGGTGGATCGTCCTGCGCAAGCGGATCCCTCATGCCTAGGCGCTCATACCTGCTCACTCCGCAGACAAGTAATCGTCATGGGGAGACGCTCCAGGGTGAGCTCATCACCGCGCAGGATCAGACGCAACTCATCATTGCGGTAGACCAACGCCGGATCATCACTGGGCTCCCTAAAAAGTGTGGTGCGCGAGCCGCCGCTGATCAGGGCAGCCTGCGACGCATTGCGCTCCAGCACAACTCCTCCCCTCTCCGCACAGAGATAGCGCTCCTTGACGTCGTAGTTCTCCCACCACGGTGAGGACATCACCACAGGACTCTCGTTGATGGCGCTGGGGGTAGGTGCCGGAAAGAAAGCCCAGGAAGGAGAAGCCGCCAGGGATGCCAGACCCAGAAAAAGGTGGAGAAGGGCCATGGCAGCGCTTCAGGACAGGCGAATGGGAGCATTGTCCCCGCGCAGCACACAATGGGGAAGGGCCCAGTCGAACGACTGCCAAACCCCCTCAGGCAGCTGGTAGGCCGAGCCGTCAAACGGCCCAAGGCGCACACCACTGGGCTGGGCCGAGCAGTAAGGCCGACTCCCCGGTTTGGCCAGGTATTGCTGGTGATAGGGCTCGGCGTAATACAGGGGCTGATCCGCAGTGATCTCCGTGGTGATCGGCCCGTAGCCGGCCTCCCGCAGCAAGGCGCCGTAGGCCACCCTGCTGGCTTCAGCCAGCGCGAGATCCGCCGGATCATCCAGATAAATGGCGGATCGATACTGGCTGCCACGGTCATTTCCCTGGCGATCCCCCTGGGTGGGATCGTGGCATTCCCAGAAGAGCTTCAGCAGATCGCTCAAGCCCACCCTGGCCCGGTCATAGAGCACCCGAACCACCTCGGTATGGCCCGTGCGTCCGGAGCAGACCTGCTGATAGGAGGGATCCACCACCGTGCCCCCGGCATAGCCCACAGCCGTGGTGATCACCCCGGGCAGCCGCCAGAAGCCCTTCTCCGCTCCCCAAAAACACCCGCAGCCGAACACCACCTCTCCCTGACCGGGCGCTGGCGCTGCGGCGATCGGGGTGCCGAGCACCACGTGCTTCAAGTCCGCAGCCTGAGCCGTGGGGGTCTGGAGAGAGGAAAACAGATCGAACACCCTGCGCTGCCGCGTGTTCCGAGAGCCTAAGGGCCTTCACACCTCACTGCTTCGGCACAAAGGCAATGTGATTGAGGAGTGTGGTGGTGAAGGCGAAGAGGAGGAACGGCAGGGAGAGCACCAGGATGAGTCCCACACCCACCAGGGCATAGATGGGTCTGCTGGCCCCCATCAGGGCCAAACCGGCAGCCAGACTCGCAAAAATGACGCCCATCCAAATCAGGATCTGACCGTAGATATCGCCGAAGGTCAGGCTGCAACGCACGTCGTAGGCCTGGATCAGACCGGAGGCAGCAGAGGAAGTGGGGGTAGTAGCCATGGCGGGGAAGGGGCAGGAAAAGGGGGCGGGGAAAGGGCCGGATGCAGGGGCGCCCCTGAACGGTGCGGAATCTGCCTTCAGCTAAGCGGGCTTCCTCTTCTCCTGTCTGGTTTCTCAACAACAATTGAGGCCACCGTTGGCCCTCCCCACTCAGGCGGTCTGCAGCCGTTCCGCCTGCTCCCGTTCCCAAAGCCGGCGGTAGGTGCCCGGCATCTCCAACAGCTCCGGGTGCTGTCCCTCCTGCACGAGATGGCCCGCTTCGATCACCAGGATGCGATCACAGGCCGCGGCAGCGGACAGCTGGTGGCTGATGAGCACCACGGTGCGCTGTTGCTGATCCCGCACGGCTCGCAGAATGGCCGCGGCCGTTCTGTTGTCCACGCTGGCCAGGGCATCATCCAGCACGAGGATGGCACTGTTCACCAACAGGGCCCTGCCCAGGGCCGTGCGCTGGCGCTGGCCTCCACTGAGGGTGATGCCCCGCTCCCCCACCAGGGTGTCGTAGCCATCAGGAAAGCCGCGGATATCGGAAGCCAGCTGGGCGAGCTGGGCCGCCGCCTGCACCCGCTCCATTGAGGCGTCAGGCTCCCCGTAGCGAAGGTTGTCGGCCAGGGTGGCTGTGAACAGAAAACCCTCCTGAGGCACCACAGCCACCTGCCGGCGCAGGTCCTCGAGGGCAAGGCTGTTCACATCGATGCCATCCAGATACAGCTGCTGATCAGGCACCTCCACCATCCTGCCCAGGGCACGGGCCAGGGTGCTCTTGCCACAGCCCACAGGCCCGACCACCGCCACCAACTCCCCGGGGCGGATGCGGAAGGAGAGATTGTCCAGAGCGGGTTGCACCCGTCCGGGGTAATGAATGGTGAGGCCACGGGCCTCCAGCGCACCGGCGACAGGAACCGGAAGGGGCTGGGGCTGGGGCGGCGAAACGATCTGGGGGTCCCGGCGCAGCAGGGTCTCGATGCGCTCGAGGCTCACCTGACCGGTTTGGAACGTATTGAGGGTGAAGCCCAGGAGAGCCGTCGGAAACACCAGTCGCTCCACGTAGAGGATCAGCGCCACCAGATCACCGATGCCCAGCCGTCCGCTCTCCAGCTGGGTGCTCCCCAGGGCCAGCAGCACCAGGAGGCTGATGGAGGCGATGCCTTCGATCAAGGGAAAGAGCACGCTGCGGCTGCGGGCCGGGCCGAGGGCCGCATCCCTGTACACCCTGTTCGCCTCTGCGAAGGCCTTCTCCTCCACCTGCTCCTGGCCGTAGATCTTGATGGCGCTGATCCCGGAGAGATCCTCCTGGAGAAGATTGGTGAGCTCAGCGAGCGCCTCCTGTTGACGGCGCTGCTCACGCATCATGCGGCCACCGAACCGACGCACCCCCAGAAGCATGAGGGGGTAGAGCGCCACCGCCGCCAGGGTCAGCCAAGGGTCGATGGCCAGCATCGCCGGCAGGGTGAGGCCATAAGCCAACACGGTGTTGGTGAGGCTCAACACCGCAAAACCAAGCAGGCGGCGGACGTTCTCCACGTCACTCGTGGCCCGGCTCAGCACCTCGCCGGTGGAGGTGGCCTGCACCCAGGCCGGCTCCTGGCGCAGAAGGTGGTCAAACAGCTGCTGTTTGAGCTCCACCTCCACCTGCCGGCCCACACCGAACACGAGCATGCGGGAGAGCAGCCGCACAAAAGCCATCACGGTGGCCAAAGCGATGATCCACCCGGCCTGCCCCAGCACCTTGCCGTAAGTGAAGCCCTCCTGCAGATCCTCCACCACCCGTCTGACGAGCAGGGGAATGGTGACCCCCAGGCCATTCACCACCAGCAGCGCCAACACACCCAGAAGCAACTGCCGGCGATGGGGCCACAGATAGCGGCGGAGAAGATCAAGCCGCACGGCGCGCATCAGGACAGGGGGCAGCAGGGGAGCTGCCCTAACCTACGGAGTCGGAGCCCTTTGCCTGCTCGGGAATGCCATCAGTGAGCAAGGAGGAGAATGGGGGTCAGAGCCACCCGCTCTACAGCCAGGACAGGGGCACCGTGGATCGTCTTCTCGCCGCCCAGGAACCGGCCGAAGACGATCTAGTGGACGCCGCCAGGCTGCTCTCCCGCTACGACGGCTTTCCAGGGGCCTTTGATCTGCAGAACGATCTGGAACGGGCTATTCGGCTCTGGGGCCTGAATCGGGAGAGCCTGCAGGCCCGCACCCGTGCCCTCTGGCAGGGGGGCTACAGGCCAGGGGCCTCCAATACAAAGGACGAACCGGTGGGGTCCGGTTTTGATGCCACGGCTGAAGGCGGCCCCTGAGCTGGGCGTTGGGGGCTTGCCCCGGGGACAGCAGCAGGACTGGATCCGTTAATTCGTGAGGGGGCTCGCCAGTTTGACGCCTTACGGGTGATAGTAGATGGGTCCCCATCACCCGGCCCGGCGTGCCCTGCACCCGGGCTTTTTCTTGAGCGCATCTTGAGCAACACGCCAAACGGGCCGGCCCTCCTGGAACAGATCCTGAGGGGCCAGAATCTCTCCACGGAGCAGGCCGAAGCCCTCATGAGGGGATGGCTGGAGGGAGGCATGGACCCTGCCCTCACCGCCGGGCTGCTCGTGGCACTGCGTGCCAAGGGAGTGGGTGGGGAGGAACTGGCCGCCATGGCCGGGGTGCTTCGAGCGGCAGCGGCGCCCGTGGCCGAGCGGCCCTGCGGGCCACTGGTGGATACCTGCGGCACCGGAGGCGATGGGGCCCACACCTTCAACATCTCGACGGCGGTGGCCTTCACCGCCGCGGCCTGTGGCGCCCAGGTGGCCAAACATGGCAACCGCAGCGCCAGTGGGCGTGTGGGATCGGCGGATGTGCTCGAAAGCCTCGGCATCAACCTGCAGAGCCCCCTGCCCCAGGTGGTGGAGGCTCTTCGCAGCACAGGGATCACCTTCCTCTTTGCTCCGGGCTGGCATCCCGCCCTTGGCACGATCGCCCCACTCCGTCGCGCATTGGGCATCCGCACCGTATTCAATCTGCTGGGTCCCCTGGTGAACCCCCTCAGGCCGGAGGCCCAGGTGTTGGGGGTGGCACGGAGCGACCTCCTTGATCCCATGGCCGCTGCGCTTCAGGGGCTCGGGTTGCAGAGGGCCGTCGTGGTCCATGGCCATGGTGGCCTGGATGAAGCCTCCCTCAGTGGGCCCTCCGAGCTGCGCTTGCTCGAAGGGGACCAGATCCATTCTGATTGGCTCGACCCTGAAGCCCTGGGATTGACCCTTGCCCCACTCGCCGAGCTCTCAGGGGGCGATCAGGCCGCCAATGCCGCCATCCTCGAGAGGGTGCTTAAGGGAGATGGCACCCCTGCCCAACAGGCTGTGGTCAGCCTGAACACCGCCCTGGTGCTGTGGGTAGCAGGGCTGGCTTCATCCCCTGCCGATGGGCTCAGCCAGGCCAGGGAGTCCTTGCGCCGGGGCGCGCCCTGGCGCAAGGCGGAGGACCTGCGCCGGGTGCTGCCGACACAACCAGCCGCGGCAGAATGACCATCACATCTGGCAATTCGCACTCCACACCCGTGCCCCACTCCCGAGGAGACACTGCCCTGCTGGTTCTTGCCGATGGAACGGTGCTGGAGGGTGAGGCCCTTGGGGCCCACGGCACCGCCATCGGTGAAGTGGTGTTCAACACCGGCATGACCGGTTACCAGGAAGTGATGACCGACCCCAGCTATGCGGGGCAGCTGGTGACCTTCACCTACCCGGAGCTCGGCAACACCGGCGTGAACGGTCAGGATCTGGAGGCCTCCGCGCCCCACGTGCGTGGGGTGATCGCAAGACAGATCTCCCCCTGTAGCAGCAGCTGGCGGGCCGAAGAGGAGCTGGAGCCATGGCTGAAACGCCATGGCGTCGTGGGCATCCGTGGGGTGGACACCCGGGCCCTGGTGCGCCATCTGCGGGAAGGTGGAGCGATGAATGGCGGCATCGCCAGTGATGGCACCCCTGCCGCCGCCCTGCTGGAACAGGTGCGCGCCGCACCCTCGATGGCTGGCCTGAATCTGGCAGCGGGCGTGAGCACCCGTGAGAGCTACCGCTGGAGCAGCCTCTGCGGCGCCTCCTTCGATACCCGGCTGAGCCCCCTTCCACAACGGCCCTACCAAGTGGTTGCGGTGGATTTCGGCATCAAGCGAGCCATTCTGGAACGGCTGGTGGCCCATGGCTGTGAGGTCACCGTGGTGCCTGCCAACAGCAGCCTGGAGGAGGTGCTCAGCCACCAGCCGGAGGGAGTGTTCCTGTCCAATGGGCCAGGGGATCCCGCCGCGGTCGCCGAGGGCATCAAACTGGCCGAGGGGCTGCTGCTGCAGAACGATCTGCCGGTGTTCGGCATCTGCCTGGGCCACCAGATTCTCGGGCTGGCCCTCGGAGGGAGCACGTTCAAGCTGGCCTATGGCCACCGGGGGCTGAACCACCCCTGCGGTTCTCCAGGAGCTGTGGAGATCACCAGCCAGAACCATGGCTTCGCCATCGACCCTGGCTCCCTGCCCAGGGATCGGGTGCGGGTGACCCACCTCAACCTGAATGACCGCACCGTCGCGGCTCTTGCCCTGGAGCAGCAGCCTGTCTTCGGCGTGCAATACCACCCGGAGGCCAGCCCAGGGCCCCACGATGCGGATCATCACTTTCAGCGCTTCACGGCCCTGATGGCCGAGCGGCGCAGCTAGGAACGATTCGGGGAATTGCGGCAAATTTCCAAAGGCCGCGACCCAGCCCAGCCAACCCCCACTACACTTCGCCGGTCACCTGTTGCCTGGAGACCGACCAATCGCCGACTTGCACCGACTGACCGTCTCGTTGCGGGGGGGTTGTGAACGCCAGAGCCATTGCCTGGTGTTCAGCTTCACGGGCCAGCTCGACGCCTATTCCGATAAACAATTCACCGACTTCATCCAGAAGGAATCCAGCGGCAACAAGTTGCCCCTGGTGATCGATCTGAGCAAGATCGATTTCATCGACTCCTCTGGCCTCGGTGCCCTCGTGCAGCTGGCCAAGGACTGCAAGGAGAAGCGCACCAAGTTCCTCGTCGTCGGCAACGCCCGGGTGGTGCAGACCGTCAAGCTGGTGAGATTGGAGGAGTTCCTCCATCTCCAGCCCGATCTGCCCACAGCCCTTGACCAGCTCGCCTCCTGAGGCGTCCTCGCCGGACCCCACTCCTCACCGCAAGGCAGGCCAGTGGCTCCAGAACCTGCCCGTGCTGGCACCAGGCCTGGAACTCCAGACCCTCCAATTGGCCTGGTTGGGGGACGCGGTTTGGGAATTGCATCAACGACTCCTTCTCTGCTACACCCCTGGCCGCACCGCAGACCTTCACCACACGGCTGTCCAACGGGTGAAAGCGGAGGCCCAGGCCAGGGCTCTGGAGCAGCTGAAACCCCATCTCCGCCCCGAGGAGGTGAGCATCGTGAGGCGTGGACGGAATCGTGCCGGCCGTGGCCCCCGGCATCAGGAGGCCTCTCTCTATGGGCAGGCCACGGGATTTGAGACCATGGTGGGATGGCTCTTTCTCCAGGATCCGCGCCGCCTGGCCGACCTTTTGGATCACCTTGAGCAAACCGACCCCTTCCCCACCGCAGCGGACCATGAGCCCATCAGCGAATGACTCGAATCGTCGACGTCCGGTCCGCCGTGGTGATGGCCCCGGCATGGGCCCGGGGGGCCCTCGAGATGTCTCCAGGGGACGCACGGGTCGCGGCTTGAGCGATCCCCGCAAACCCGCAGCTGGCACGTTCCGCCGCCGCAGCTCCCGGCCCGAAGACGGGGCCCCCGGTGAAGCGCGCCGCTGGTCGCGGGATCGGCAGGAGGGCAGGAGCCCGGACACCTGGCGTCGCAGCGAGGGGAGTGGCCGACCACGGCCATCCTCCCAGGATCCAAGGCAGTGGCGCCCCGCCCGACGGGAGGAAGGGAGCAGCCGTCCCCTCAGGCCGGTGCGCAGGGAGAGGCCGTCGACGGCTGAAACCGAAGCGCCCCAGGGTGAATCCCACGCCGGAGCGGCTCCGAGCGATCTGCTCTGGGGGCGCCATGCAGCCCTGGCGGCCCTGGAGAGCGGTCGACCGATTCATCGCATCTGGTGCACCCCGGAGATGCGCTTCCGGCCCACCTTCCTCCTGCTTCTGAGGGAGGCCAAGGCCTCCGGCGTTCTGGTGGAGGAGGTGACCTGGGCACGGCTGGGCCAGATCAGCGGGGGGGCGGTGCACCAGGGGATCGTGTTGCAACCGGCCGCCAGCGACACCCTGGATCTGCCCAGCCTGATCGAAGGCTGCCGCGGGCTGGGGGAGTCTCCCTTGCTGGTGGCCGTGGATGGACTCACCGATCCCCAGAACCTCGGAGCGATCCTCAGAAGTGCGGAAGCGCTGGGGGTGCACGGACTCGTGCTGCCGCAACGCCGTAATGCTGGTCTCACCGGTTCGGTGGCGAAGGTAGCCGCAGGCGCCCTGGAACATCTGCCTGTGGCCCGGGTGGTGAACCTCAACCGGGCCCTGGACACCCTGCGGAAGGAGGGCTACCGAGTGGTGGGATTGGATCCGAAGGGCAGCGTGAGCCTTGAGGAAGCGGATCTGGAAGGCCCCCTGGTGGTGATCACCGGTTCTGAAGGTCAGGGGCTGTCACTGCTCACGCGCAGAAGCTGCGATCAGCTGGTGCGCATTCCCCTACGGGGAGCCACGCCAAGCCTCAATGCCTCCGTAGCAACCGCCTTGGTGCTCTACGAAGCGGCAAGGCGGGGCTGGATGCACGGTCTGCATGGCAATGCCCCGCCCCCACGCCTGGTGCGTCCGAATGTGCCCACCCAGCCGCTGGAGCCCACCAAGCCCCAGGAACCTGAATCCTCACTTGTGCCGAAAGATCTCTGGAGCGGCGAACAGGCAACGGAGGCGCCGTCGGCGGCCGCTCCTGAGGGCCCTCCTCCCCCTGCCCCTGAGGCGGAGGCCAGCGACACCCAACCCCCCACTCCTGCTGAGCACCTGCCCTTCGTCACTCCCGAACAGCAGGCCTTTGCCGCCGATATCCATCTCTGATGTGGTGGACCCGCGATAAGCAGAATGGAGGGATCCAACCCCCTCTCCATGAACCCCCTGCTCTGGCCAGTGCGCAGCATCGCCAACGCGGTTGGCCTTGCCTGGTGGGCGCGGGTGGAGACCCGCTCTCCGGATGCGGTCTACTGGTTCGGCCCGTTCGTCAGACGTCGCACGCTGGAGGCAGCCCTGGTGCCCTTTCTGGACGACCTGCGAATGGAGACGCCAGCCAGCATGGAACATCGCCTTCTGCGTACCTCCCGCGGCGAACCCTATACCGAAACTCCCTCCCCATCACTCCCCTCCTGAAGGCAGAGGGCTCGCGCCTGGGCTGATAGCGTCCAGCAAATCACGGGTGCGCAGGGATGGGCATTGCCGAATGGCGCGGCAAATTGCAGCGGGGTGAAGTGTCCGCAAGGGAGCTCACCGAGACGGCCCTGGGGCGGATCAAGGCTGTGGAACCGCAGGTGCACGCCTTTCTCGAGGTGTGCAGGGAGCGGGCCCTGGCGGATGCGGATCGAATCGACGCCCGGCGTGCTGCCGGGGAAGACCTGCCCCCCTTGGCAGGAATCCCCGTAGCCATCAAGGACAACCTCTGCACCCGTGGCCTTCGCACCACCTGCTCCAGTCGCATGCTGGAGCACTTCGTGGCGCCCTACGAATCCACCGTCACCGAGAGGCTCTGAGGGCGGGTGCGGTGCTCATCGGCAAAACGAATCTGGATGAGTTCGCCATGGGCAGCTCCACGGAAACCTCTGCCTTCGGACCCAGCCACAACCCCTGGGACCCGAGCCGGGTGCCTGGGGGCAGTTCCGGGGGGAGTGCGGCGGCGGTGGCTGCGGGCGAGTGCATGGTCTCCCTGGGGTCGGATACGGGAGGTTCCATCCGGCAGCCCGCCAGCTTCTGTGGAGTGGTGGGGCTCAAGCCCACCTATGGAAGGGTGAGCCGCTGGGGGCTGGTGGCCTTTGCCAGTTCCCTCGATCAGGTGGGCCCCTTCAGCAACAGCGTGGCGGATTCAGCCGAGGTGCTCCAGGTCATCTCCGGTGAGGATCATCGGGATGCCACCTGCCTGAGGGCGGAGGTGCCCGACTACCTGGCGACCCTCAACCAACCCCTGGCAGGGCTGCGGGTGGGCCTGATCCAGGAAGGGTTCCTTGAGCAGGGGCTGGATCCCCAGGTGAAGCAGTCCGTGATCGCCGCCTCCAAGCTGCTGGAGAGCCTGGGTTGCGAGCTGGTGGAGGTGAGCTGCCCTCGCTTCGATGATGGGATCGCCACGTACTACGTCATTGCCCCTTCGGAGGCCTCGGCGAATCTGGCCCGCTACGACGGCGTGAAATACGGACTCCGCTGCGCTGCCGGCAGCGGCGAGGACAGCCTGGCCAAAATGACGGCCCGCACCCGGGCTGAGGGATTCGGCGATGAGGTTCAGCGCTGGATCCTGATCGGCACCTATGCCCTCTCTGCGGGTTACGTGGATGCGTTCTACAAGCAAGCCCAAAGGGTGCGCACCCTGATTCGGCGGGATTTCGACCGGGCGTTCGAGCAGGTGGATGTGCTGCTCTCCCCCACCTCCCCCACCACCGCCTTCCGATTCGGTGCCCACACCGAGGACCCCCTGGCCATGTATCTGGCCGACCTGCTGACGATCCCCGCCAACCTGGCTGGCCTTCCAGCCATCAGTGTGCCCTGCGGATTTGACGATCAGGGACTCCCGATCGGGCTTCAGCTGATTGCGGGGGTGCTGGAGGAAGCCAAGCTGCTGCGGGTCGCCCATCAGTTCGAGCAGGCCGCCGCTGTGATGAAGAGCCGGCCCCCTGCTCCGCTCATCCCAACCTGAGGGAGCGCTCACGACCCAAGACCCCATATCTGGTGGCCAAAGCGGGCTAGAGGGCGTTGCAAGCGCCACTTTTGGTGGATTGAATCCCTTAAGGTGGGCAGGTTGTCAGGGCGGCGCCGTGAGTTTTGTCTCTCTTCACAACCACAGCGATTACAGCCTGCTGGATGGGGCCTCCCAGTTACCGGCACTGGTGGAACGGGCTGCGGAGCTGGGGATGCCAGCTTTGGCCCTCACCGATCATGGTGTGATGTATGGGGCAATTGAGCTCCTGAAATCCTGCAAGAAAGCCGGAATAAAGCCAATCATCGGCAATGAGATGTATGTCATCAACGGCAGCATTTCCGATCCCCAACCAAAAAAGGAGCGGCGTTATCACTTAGTGCTCCTGGCGAAGAACACCACGGGATATAAAAATCTGGTGAAACTCACCAGCATTGCCCATCTGCAAGGCATGCGGGGCCGCGGCATCTTCGCCAGGGCTTGTATCGACAAGGAGCTGCTGAAACAGCACAGCGAGGGGCTGATTGCGGCCACGGCCTGCCTGGGGGGCGAGGTGCCCCAGGCCATTCTCCAGGGCCGCCCAGAGGTGGCCCGGGAGGTGGCCCGTTGGTATCAGAGTGTGTTCGGTGCCGACTATTACCTGGAAATCCAGGACCACGGCGGTCCGGAAGACCGGGTGGTGAATGTGGAGATGGCCCGCATCGGCAAGGACCTGGGAATTGAACTCATCGCTACCAATGATGCGCACTACCTGAGCAGCGGCGATGTGGAGGCCCACGACGCCCTCCTCTGCGTGCTGACGGGCAAACTGATCAGCGATGAAAAGCGCCTGCGTTACACCGGCACGGAGTATCTCAAGAGCGAGGCCGAGATGGAGCGCCTATTCGCGGATCATCTTGAGCCCCAGACCATTGCCCGTGCCATAGAAAATACAGGCAGAGTGGCAGAGAAAGTTGAGGATTATGATATTTTGGGTCGCTATCAGATGCCTCGCTTTCCTATTCCAGAAGGCCACACGGCAGTGAGCTATCTTCAAGCTGTGGCCCTGGCTGGACTTCGGGAGCGCCTCAGACTCCCCCAGGACGAAGAACCTGAGACCACCTACAAAGAAAGGCTCCTATTTGAGTTGGCTGTTATTGAAGAAATGGGTTTTCCCACCTACTTCCTCGTGGTGTGGGATTATATCCGCTTTGCTCGCGACAATGGAATTGCCGTTGGCCCAGGTCGTGGATCGGCAGCCGGCTCCCTTGTGGCCTATGCCCTTGCCATCACCAATATCGATCCGGTGAAACATGGATTGTTGTTCGAGCGGTTCCTGAATCCCGAACGTAAGTCAATGCCTGATATTGACACTGATTTTTGCATTGAAAGACGGGGGGAAGTGATCGACTATGTCACCAAACGCTATGGGGATGACAAGGTCGCCCAGATCATCACCTTCAACCGGATGACATCCAAAGCCGTGTTGAAGGATGTGGCCAGGGTTCTGGATATTCCCTATGGCGAGGCCGACCGGCTGGCAAAACTCATCCCTGTGGTGCGTGGCAAACCAGCCAAACTCGCAGAGATGATCGGATCCGAATCCCCCGCTCCAGAGTTCCGAGAAAAATACGAATCAGACCCCAAAGTACGCCATTGGGTTGATCTGGCCAGACGCATTGAGGGGACCAACAAAACCTATGGTGTACATGCCGCGGGTGTCGTGATTGCCGCCGATCCCCTGGATGAACTTGTGCCGCTGCAACGCAACAACGACGGCCAGGTGATCACGCAGTATTTCATGGAAGATGTGGAGTCCATGGGGCTCCTGAAGATGGATTTTCTCGGCCTCAAGAACCTAACGATGATCGAGAAAGCCACGGCCTTGATCGCCAGCAGCACCGATCAGAAGCTGGATATGGATCAGCTGCCCGAAGAGGATCCCGCCACCTTCGAACTTCTGGGCCGTGGTGATCTGGAGGGAATCTTCCAGTTGGAATCCAGCGGCATGCGGCAGATCGTCAAAGACCTCAAACCCTCATCCCTGGAGGATATTTCCTCCATTCTCGCGCTCTACCGTCCCGGTCCGCTGGACGCTGGCCTGATTCCAAAATTCATCAATCGCAAGCACGGTCGCGAAGGGATGGATGTGGTGCATCCAAAGCTGGAGCCGATCCTCAAAGAAACCTACGGGATCATGGTGTATCAGGAGCAGATCATGAAGATCGCCCAGGATCTGGCCGGCTAT
>JBJTQT010000010.1:0-18151 GCA_046075745.1 Cyanobium sp.
GGCCAGCCTGGCCAGGCTGGCCTCGTGGTTGAAGAAGGCGGATTCCAGCCTCAGGCGGATCGTCTCCCGTTCGCTGGCGTAGCGCTGGGCGATGCCCGCGGCCTTCGACTCCAGGGCTCTCCCCTGGGCCCGGGTGGTGCCCGCATCGAAGAGCAGCCACTGCAGAGTGAGGGCCAACGACCAGTCGGCACCGCTGCTGTTCTGCACAGGCACCACAGTGCTGCCGCAACAGCCCCCATTGCGAAGCTGGATGTCGAAGGTGTTCACGTTGCTGGCAGTGGCACCGCCCTGGGCCACCAGCGCCAGGCGCGGCAGCAGGGCGGCAAGGGCAGCCTGCCGTTCCTGCACCAGGGCCTCCCGGGTCGCCAGCAGGGTGTCCAGAGCTGGGTTGCCGCGGTAGGCCTGCATCAGGCTGGTTTCCAGATCCAGGGACCAGCGCGCCAGCACCACCACCGGATCACTCGCCGTGGGGGTGAGATTCGCCGGCAGATTGAGCAGCACGGCGAGCTGACGCCGGGCAATGGCCCGATCGGCCATCGCCTGGATCAGGGTTTCCTGGTTGGTGGCTTCGATGGCCTGCCGGCGCAGCACATCCAGTCGGGGCACCAGGCCTGCCTGTTTGAGGTCCAGGGCCTCCTGCAGGATCACCAGATCATTCCGCACCACGGCGTCCTGGATGCGGAGATTCTGGTCGGCCTGCTGCAGCTGGAAGTAGGCCTCGCTCACCTGCAGCTGCAGCTGCCGCAGCTGGTTGGCATAGGCCTGGCGCTGGGCCTCCAGCCGTGCCCGGGCGGCCCGCACGTTGGGCGTGCGGGCGAAATCCAGCAGGTCGTAGCCCAGCTGCAGACCACCGAACCCCCCCGTGCTGGTGCTGTTGAAGGAAGCGGCGCCGCCACTGGGCACATAAAAGGCCCCGCCTGGGTCGAAAAGGGGGCCAAACCCCAGGTTGGTGTTGCCCACCGGTGCATTGAGGCTGGTGCTGGCCTGGCCCGTGTAGCCCCCGGCCACCGCCACCAGCCGGGGCCAGTAGGCGCCCATGGCGGCCTGCAGGGAGGCGAGGGAAGCCGCCACCTCCTCCCGCTGGCCCTGGAGAGCGGGATTGGCGGCGAAGGCAATGGCCAGTGCCTGCTCCAGGCTGAGAGACTGAATGCCTCCCCCCTGAAGCTGGCCCTGTTGGGGCAGGCTCAGGGGCGGCGGAGGAATGGTGCGGGTCGGATCCACGGCCCCCTGGGAGGGGTCATTGGCCCGCAGCAGATTGGCGGGGAGTGGCGGCACAGGAGAGCTCAGATCTGGCCGGGCTTCCGCTTCGGTGGGGATCAGACGATCGAGCAACTGCAGCTCCCGATCCAGCTCACGCCAGCTCCTCTCCAGCCGCTCGGTGTTCCGTCCCATCAGGGAGATCCCCTGGGCGCTGCTCGGAAGCCAGCCCAGGGGGGCCAGAGCCACCAGGGCGGCGAGCAGTCCCAAGCGGAGTGGGGCCAGGGTCAAGGCCGCACCCCCTGCTGTCGTGTTGGCAGCCGCAGGTTGCGGGGGCTGCTGCTGCTGATCGACGTCCAGAGGGCTTCGGTGCGGAGCATCGCCCGTTCCGCCTGCCCGCAGTGCAGTAGCCGGGAGGCATGGCGTTGAAGCCGAGCCAGGTCCGCCTCCCGCAGACTGACGTCACCAAGAAGGGGCTGCAGTTGCTGCCAGCTGCTGGGAGCCCTCCAGGCCGGTTGCGGCGGCGGATGCAGGGAATCGGCAGTGATCTGGGAGATCAGCGGAGCCCAGAGCCTCAGCCGATCGGCCACCGTCCGCACAAGCTTGGCCTCCCCCTCCTGGAGGGAGACCAGGGTACCGGTGGCGCCAGCCATGGGGGCATGGCGCTGGAGGCCTTCGAGCACGGAGACCAGCGTGGAGGAGGTATCGAGCAGCATCAGTAGCAGGCGAGCCTGGGGGCTCTGGCGGCCTGCCTGCCCGAGTTCGCCATTGACGGCGGGCAGGGCGGCCCGCAGCGCCCCAAGCTGTTGCCGCAGGGTCTGAAGCGGGGCCTCCTCGTTGGCCGTCTCCTTCGCTGGTGTGGGGTCGCCTGGCTCCACGATCTGGATGGCCACCCGGTCGAGGTTCTCGGCCAGGGCCTGCAGGACAGCGGCCTGCTGCCGCCAGGCCTGGGGCAGGGCGCGGGCGGGCCAGAGCACCCGCATGCTCACCACTCCCAGCACGATTCCAGCGGCTGTCCAGAAGAGGCGGAGAGGCACCCAGCTGGTCAGCTGCTGGTCATGCACCAACCACCCCATCACGATGATCATGCCGCCCACCTTGTAGCCCACTTCCAGCCCCAGCAGGCCTCCGAGCAGTCGCATGGCGCCGAGGCAGAAGGCAATCGCCAGCGGGAAGGAGATGCCGCTCAGGCCCTTGAGCCCCAGGATCAGTACCCCCATCCCGATCACCGACCCCAGAATGCGCTGCTGCCCCAGCACAATCGAGCCTCCGAAGGTGCCTGTGCACACCGCCAGCACCGCCAGGGGCATGTAAACCCCAAAAGCCAGAGGGCTCAGGGAGGCAAAGGCGTTCGCCAAGCCTGCGGTGAGGGCAAGCCTGAGGTCACTCCGGATCAGGGGCATGGGGCCACCAGGCGGAGGGTGGCCAGGGAGGCCACCAGTGGTCGCTGCTCCTCCGCCAGGGCCAGAAGCATCAGCAGCGGCAGCTGCTGTTGTTCGGCCAGGGCCTGCCAGTGCTGGGGAGCATTGTTGGCCGCAGGGGATGGTTCACCAGCCAGGAGGGTCTCCACAGTGCTCACGGAGGTGGTGAGGGGGTCCTGCTGCCCTCCATCCTCCACGGGGGAGCTCACGGCCTTCACGGCCGGCAGGTTGAGCAGCAGCGATTCCCAGCCAACCCAGTGATGCTGCACCCGCTCCCAGAGCCGCAGCCGCTGGGGCCACCGCTGCCGTTGCAGGCTCTGGGCATGGGGCCCCCGCAGTTCCCTTGCCAGCAGGCGCTCCATCGCGAGGAGCATCGCAGCGAGGGGCTCCTGGGGCAGAGGATCAGGCCGGCCGCTGCGGCCCTGCAACCACTCCCTGTGGGCATGGCTCTGGGCCAGCAGCGTGCCGCGCAGGCTTCTCTCGAGTCGCAGGAGCTCACTGGCTCCGTTGCGGGGCCACAGCAGGAGGCTCACGCCGATGGCGATGGCACAGCCCAGGGCCGTGTCCAGGCTGCGCTGAAACACATAGTCCCAGTTGAGCTCCTCGTGCCTGGGGATCATCAGGAACATCAGGCTCACCAGTGCCGCGGTGCTCAGGGAGCTCTGCCACCCGAGCACCCGCAGCACCGGCACCATCAGCACCAGCGACACCAGCACCCCGATCCACCCCCCGAGAATGGTGTGCACCAGAAAGGTGATCAGCCCCCCGAGGATTGTGCCGCAGATCCTGCCACCAGCAGCCTTGAACGATTGATCGATGTTGTCGTCGATCACCACGACGACGGCCAGCAGGGGATACCAGGCGTAGGCGATCCTCCCGAACCGATGGGCGATCGCCGCAGTGATGAAGATGGCGATTGCCAGCCGCAGGGTTTGACGCACCAGATCGTTCGGCATGGAGGCGGTGCTGCCTAAGGACGGGTGGTGACGGCCTGATCTACCGGCTCTTCAGCGGTTTGACCAGCGGGATCTCCCCAGAGCCTGGCCCGCTGATGGATCAGCAGCACGGACACCATGGCCAGTCCCCCCCCCAGCCACTGCTGGGTGCGGAGCTGTTCCTGGAGGAACAGCACCCCGCAGGCCACGGCGAAGACCGGCGTGAGGAAGGTGAGGGCGGTGAAGCCGGTGAGATCGCCGCGGCTGGCGAAGAAGAAGAAGAGGCCATAGGCCAGGGCACTGCCCAGGAAGGAGGCATAGGCCATCAGGCCCCACTCCATCGGGCCCCAGTGCGGGAGCAGGGGATGGTTGCTGTTGAAGCTGGTGAGCACACTGGCAAGGAGCAGGGGGATGCCGCCGATCAGCATGTGCCAGCCGGTGACGGCCACCGGATCGCTCTGGCGGGTGGCGTACCGGCAGAGCACCGTGCCGATCGCCATCGCGGCGGCGGCCCCCAGCATCCACCATTCCCCCCTGGTGAAGGGATCGGCACCGGGGGTGAGCGGTCCCTGCAGCCACCAGTGGCGCAGCCAGCCCCCGGGCAGGCCAAGCAGCAGGATGCCCACCAGGCCAAGCATCAGGCCCACCCACCCCACCGGATTGATCGCCTCACCAAAGAGCGCCCGGGCCAGCAGGGCCACGAGGAGGGGCTGGCAATCGATCAGAACTGAGCCCAGGCCAGCGCCGGTCTCGCTGAGGCCATGGGCCAGCAGCCCCTGAAACAGGCTGGCGTCGAAGAGGGCGAAGAGCAGCACCCAGGGGAGATCGGCGGGGGCGATGGCCAGGGGCCTTTTCAGCAGCGCGGCCGCTGCCACTACAGCCACGCCCGCAGGGAGCAGCCGCAGGCTCGCGAGCAGGAAGGGATCACAGCCCTCCAGCAGGGGCTTCATGGCGGCCATTGACGTCCCCCACAGGGCAAAGGGGGCCATCATCAGGAGCCAGCGAAGTGGAGCGGCCAGAGGCATCAAGGATCCTGCCTTGGGGTGGGAGGCGTCTTTTTAGGATCCTCGCTGTTGCCGATCGTAAAGATGCCCTGGCCCTGGCGCCGCAAGACCCGACGCACCCTGGCGCGTATCGCCATTGAGGGGCCCATCGCTTCCGGCACCCGCCTCCGGGTGCTTAAGGCCATCCGCCAGGTGGAGGAGCGGGAGTGCCCGGCCCTGCTGTTGCGGGTGGATAGCCCCGGAGGCACGGTGGGCGACAGCCAGGAAATTCTCGAGGCCCTGCGGCGGCTCAGGCAGAAGGGCTGCCGGGTGGTGGCGAGTTTCGGCAACATCGCCGCCTCCGGGGGGGTGTACGTGGCGATGGGGGCGGAGCGGATCGTGGCCAACCCCGGCACCATCACCGGCTCCATCGGGGTGATTCTCAGGGGCAACGATCTCTCCCGCCTGCTGGAGCGGGTGGGGGTGCGTTTCGAAACCGTCAAGAGCGGCCTCTACAAGGACATCCTCTCCCCCGATCGGGCCCTGACCGGAGAGGAACGCCAGTTGTTGCAGGATCTGATCGACTCCAGCTATGGCCAGTTTGTGGCGGCGGTGGCCCAGGGGCGGGGCATGGAGGAGGCCAAGGTGCGCACATTTGCTGATGGTCGGGTTTTTTCCGGTGAGCAGGCCAAGGAGCTGGGGCTGGTGGATGCCCTTGGGGATGAGGAGATGGCCCGCCAGATGGCGGCGGAACTGGCCGGTCTGCCCCTGCGAAGCAAAGCGGTGACCTTCGGAAAGCCCTCCCAGCGTTTTGCCGGTGTGCTGCCCGGCCGCTCCATGCTGCGCAGGATGGCCCAGCTGATCACCATGGAGGTGGCCTGGAGTGGCCAACCGCTCTGGCTCTATCGCCCCTGATTCACACCCGATGACCATGGCCGTCCCTGTCCTCGAGTTGTGCGCCCTGCGTGGGGCGACCACGGCGAGCGCAAACACCTGTGAGGCCATCGATGAGGCGGTGAGTGAGCTGATCGATGCCCTGATGGATGGAAACAACCTGGAGGGAGCCCGGCTGCTGTCGGTCACGTTTTCGGTGACGGCCGATCTGGATGCCTGCTTCCCCGCCGCCGCCGCTAGACGACGAGTGGGTTGGGGGGATGTGGCCCTGCTGGATTGCCAGCAGATGGCGGTGCATGGCGATCTCCCTCGTTGCATCAGGCTCCTGGCCCATGCCTGGCTGGAGACGGGCCGCAGTGTTGTGCACCCCTACCTGCGGGAGGCCTCTCGCCTGCGCCCCGACCGGGCCGGCGGCGCTCCAGCCAGCTCCGGCGCCGACCACTGAACCCCAGGGGGAATCCACGGCCTTCCGACAATTCAGGTAAGCGTCCCTTGCGCTTCCTTCTCACACCCTCCCCCCTTGACCTCCACCCGTTCTCTGTTGGGCTGTGCCTCCGCTGCTGTTGGTGTGGGAGCCAGCCTGGCCGTGGCCCAGCTGCTCGCTTCTCCCCTGCTGCCGCTCCAGCCTGTCCAGGCCCAGGGCACACCCGGCCTGATGGAATTCCGCTGGGACAACACTAAGGATTATCGCAAGCTGTATTTCTTTCAGACCGACACCCAGCGGCTGAAGGTGTCGGACTACTTCCTGATCCTCAAACCGAAAGACCGCAAGACGGCGATCCTCAAGCTCACGGTGTCGATCCCCAAAAGCTTTGACAGCAAGATTGATCCCAAACGGGTCAAGCTCTGCAAGATGAGTGAAGGGGGAATGCTCAAGCGCACGCGCTGTGAAAAGCAGATTCCCGCCACGGTCGAAGTGAATGCCAAGGCAGGCACCATCGAGATCTTCCCCGAAACCCCTGTCTCAGACAAGAGCACGATTGGCGTCTACATGCGCATCTTCAACCCCTTCAATGTGGGCATGTATCAGTTCAATGCCCTCGTCCAGGCCCCAGGAGACATCCCCGTTTCGAGCTACATCGGCAGCTGGCTGATCCAGATCGACCCGAATATGGGGAACTGATCTCTGCGAACTGATAGGTTGGGTGGCTGAGTAAGACGTGACATGACCAGGCGCACACTGGAGGGCACCAGCCGCAAACGCAAGCGCGTATCGGGTTTCCGGGTGCGCATGCGCAGCCACACCGGTCGCAGGGTGATTCGTTCTCGCCGTCGCCGCGGGCGTGCCCGCCTGGCTGTCTGAACCCTGGGCATTGATCTGTGGCCCTGCCCCAGAAGCATCGGTTGCGGGGCCTGCGCGTGTTTGACCGCCTCTACCGCCAGGGCCAGAGGTTTCATGGCCGATGGCTCACTCTGCGGGTCATGGTCGAAGATCCAACCTTCTTGCCCCCCCGGGATCGGGTGCACCCCTCTAGCTCCTGGCGCTGCGCTGTGATCGTCAGCAGCAAGGTGAGCAAACGGGCCGTCCGTCGCAACAGGCTGCGGCGACTGCTGCACCAGGCCCTGATGGGCCATCCGCCCGAGCCCCAGGAGCCATGTTGGCTGGTGTTCAGCCTGAAGCCCGGCAGCACAGACGCGGAAGAGCCCCTCCTGCTGGGAGAATGTCAGTTGTTGTTGCAGAAGGCAGGGTTGCGAAGATGAGCACCCAGACCCCTCCGGTGCCGGCTGGAGCCAGTATCCAGGAAGATGTGTTTTACGAAGGAGGGCCCGCCCTGGGAGACCTCATCCTCAACCTGCTCTTCGGCCTCACCCTCATCGGTCTGCCCTTCGCGGTGGCGGCCCTGGTGCGGGCGATCTGGTTGCGCTTCCGCATCACGAGCCGGCGGATCGAAGTGAACGGGGGCTGGATGGGCCGCGATCGCACCCAGGTGGTGTACAGCCAGATCCGTGAAGTGCGCTCGGCTCCCAGGGGGCTGGGCACCTGGGGCGACATGGTGCTGGTGCTGGAGGATGGCTCGAAGCTGGAGATGCGCACGGTGCCGAAGTTCAGGGAGGTGGAGGCCTACATCGAGGAACGGCGCAAGGCCGCTCCAAGGACTGGCAAGTCTCCCAAGGTGTCCACGGGGTTCATCAATCCCGATGCTGCTGCGTCATGAAAGCCGGTTCTCCGTCTTTCCCCCCATCGCTTCTGGTGGCCTCCATCAGGCACACTGACCCACGGATCCTTCCTTAGGCCCCCCCACCTGTGATCGGCTACATCTCCGACAACCTGCTGCTCCCCATCCTGGATTTCTTCTATGGATTGGTGCCCAGCTACGGCCTGGCGATCATTGCTCTCACCGTGGTGATCCGCCTGGCGCTCTTCCCCCTGAGTGCGGGATCCATTCGCAGTGCCAGGCGCATGCGGATTGCTCAGCCTGTGATGCAGCAACGGCAGGCGGAGATCAAGACCAAGTTCGCCAACAACCCCCAGAAGCAGCAGGAGGAGCTGGGCAAGCTGATGAAGGAGTTCGGCAGCCCCCTGTCGGGTTGTCTCCCCCTGTTGGTGCAGATGCCGATTCTGTTCGCCCTCTTTGCCACCCTGCGGGGATCACCCTTTGCCGATGTGCCCTACACCTTCAATTTGAAGGTGCTTCCACAGGAGCAGATCGCAGCGGTGGAGAGCAAACCGTTCAACACTCCCAGCCATTCGATCTTCGTCACTGCCACGAAGCATGTTCCGGTGATCGGCACACTAGAGCAGGGCACCAAGCTCGGTGTTGGTGACAGCGCCGCCGTGACGCTCCATGGCAGGGACGGCGCCAGCTTTGATTCTGTGCTCAGCGGTGTGGAGAACGGAGAGGCGTTCCGTCCCACCTGGAGCGTCACCAAGGGAGAGGGGGTGGTCACCGTCGACCAGGACGGCACCATTCATGCCCTGAGCCCTGGTGATGCCGTGGTGGAGGGCAAGATCCCAGGCCTGGCGGCCCGCAGTGGCTTCCTCTTCATCAAGGCTCTGGGCCAGGTGGGCTTTGTCACTGATGGGGCCATCAATTGGGATATTGCGATCCTGGTGGCGGCCTTTGGCGCCACGTTGTTCGCCAGCCAGATTCTTTCGGGGATGGGGATGCCTCCCAATCCCCAACAGGCCACGGCCAACAAGATCACGCCGGTGATGATCACGGCGATGTTTCTCTTCTTCCCACTTCCAGCCGGGGTGTTGCTCTACATGGTGGTGGCCAATATCTTCCAGGGCCTGCAGACCTATCTGTTGAGCCAGGAGGCCCTGCCAGACAATCTGCAGCAGATTCTTGAGAAGCAGATGGCTTCCCAGCCCGTCACCGTGGCTGCCCAGTCTGGGGACAGGCTTCCTTTTGAACCCAACTCCAAGAAGTGAATGCGCCGCTGACTCCCGTCTCTGTTGCGGAGCTCCGGGCTCTGCCGGAGGGCAAGGAGTGGGTGGTTGAGCAACGCATCGCTGAGTTGGAGAGCCTGACGCCTGTCCGCGGTCAGGTTCTGGCCATCCACCATGGCACCGTCCTCGAGGTGCAAGGGAAGGCGGAAACCATCGTCACCCTCTGCTGTGCCCGCTGCTTAGAGCAATACAACCATGGGCTGCGGGCTGAGGTGCAGGAGCTGATCGAATTCCGGGGCGCTTCTGATCCACAGGGAGAGGACCTCCTGGCTCCCGGGGGAGAGGATCTCGACGACCGGCTGGATCCCATGGGCCAGTTCGATCCGGAACGCTGGCTCTTCGAGCAGCTGAGCCTGCAGCTGCCCCTGGTAAACCGCTGCGGCTCAGACTGTCCCGGTCCGGCGAGCTGGGGCACGGCTCCCACCACCGCTGATCCTCGCTGGGAGGCCCTGAAGGCCCTCAGCCAACCCTCCGCCTGAGCAGGGCATGACCCCTCCCGCCCTGGTGGACCAGCTGGATCTCTTGATCCGCTCCCGCACCCCGATTCTCTGGATCCGCACCCTGGAGGAAGAGCGGGTGGAAAGCCTGCTGAAGCAGGTGGCCCAGAGGCTGGGGGGTCGCACGTTCTGGAGCTGGGATTTTGTGAGCGGGCTCAAGGGCGCAACGGGCCGGGAGGGGGAGGCGGCCCGGAATCCGATGGCGGCCCTTGAAGTGATCGCAGGGGTTCCCATCGATCAGGGCTTGCTGCTGCTGCTGAAGGATTTCCATCGCTTCAGTGAGGATGCGGGCATCTGCCGGCGGTTGCGCAACCTGGCCAGCCGCCTGCGGCAGGGGCCCCACACCCTTGTGATCACGGCGCCCCGCTGGGAGCTCCCCAGTGAGTTGCAGGACAGCATCACCACCCTGGAACTCCCCCTGCCGGATGCTCCCGCGATCGAGAGGCTCCTGGCTTCCATTGCTCAGGCCAGTGGCCACCCCCTGCCGGCCGACCTGCTGGATGAGCTCACGGCCGCCTGCCATGGCCTCAGTGAGCAGCGAGTGCGCCAACTGGCGGCCAGGGCTCTGGCGCGCCGCGGTCAGCTGGGCCCCGATGATCTGGCGGAAGTGCTGGAGGAAAAGCGACTGGCGATCGCCCGCAGCGAATTGCTCGAATACTGCCCCACTGAAGCCACCCCAGCCGACATCGGTGGTCTGGAGTCGCTCAAGCACTGGCTGGATCAGCGTCATCGCGCCTTCAGCGAGGAGGCACGCCGCTTCGGGTTGCCCCTGCCCCGGGGGGTGCTCCTGGTGGGACCCCAGGGCACAGGCAAATCCCTCACGGCCCGGGCCATCGCCCACAGCTGGTCGATGCCCTTGCTGCGGCTGGATGTGGGGCGGCTCTTCGCAGGTCTGGTGGGGGCCAGTGAGGCCCGCACCAGGGAGATGATCCAGTGGGTGGAGGCCCTGGCGCCCTGCGTGCTCTGGATCGATGAGATCGACAAGGGTTTTTCATTTGGGGTGGGCGATGGCCGCAGCGATGGCGGCACCAGCCAGCGGGTGCTGGCGAGTCTGCTCACCTGGATGGCGGAAAAAACAAGCCCGGTGTTTGTGGTGGCTACGGCTAATGCCGTGGAGCGCCTGCCGGCGGAGCTGTTGCGCAAGGGCCGCTTTGACGAGATCTTTCTTCTGGAACTGCCGGATGCCCAGGAACGCCGGGCCATTCTGGATCTGCAGCTGCGGCGGCGCCGACCTCTCCATACCATCCCCCTGGATGTGCTCGTGGACCGCACGGTGGGATTCTCCGGTGCTGAGCTGGAGCAAACGGTGATCGAAGCCATGCACCTTGCCTTCGGCGACAACCGCGACTTGCAGGAGCCCGATCTGATCGCGGCGGCCAGCCAGGTGGTGCCCCTCTCCCGCACCGCCCGGGAACAGCTGGATGCCCTGCGCCAGTGGGCGAGCAGCGGGCGGGCCCGGCCGGCATCCGGCCAGATGGTGAGCAACTGAGTGCTGAGCTGAGCGGGTGAGCGGGAAACTCGCGGCTTGTAACGCTTCTGTGAAGAAGTTCCAACCAAGGTAACAACCTTTCCCCCTGGTCTGGATGAACTCCAAAACCACGCATAGCGTCTGCGAAGTCTCCCGTATCAGCCCATGCTCCCCGGCCCTGGTTCCCGTTTTCCCGGTCCTCGTTTTCAGGGGGAGCTGGCCACCCAGCTCGCGGTTGCCAGCCTGGGTGCAGGGGTGATCACGAGCGTGGCCGTGGCCCAGGGCCAGAACCCCCTCACGGCCCTGAGCATCACGTTGTTCTCAGCCATTGCCGCGGTGGCCGTCGGCCAGGTGCTTTAACTCTTCAGCTCCCATTCGGCTAGCCATTCATACCCTCAAGGCCACGAAACGGTGGCAATGACGACAGGACTTTGGCTCCTGAATCCCAGATTTGAGCATGGTTCTCTCACGCCTTCAAGCCACTTGGTTTAAAATCCGATTGCTGAGGTTGATCTGGCCGCTGCGGTAGCCCATCAGCGCTGTGAGCAGGGTGGAAAGCCCACTGGCCAGCAGAAACATCAGGATCAGCTTCGACTTGATGCTTAGCTGATCCAACAACCGCTTGGACAGGCTGCGCAGACCGAACAACTCACCAGCATTCGGGCATCCAAGGCCTATCAAATTGAAAGTTATTTTCGCAATATCCAGAAACACATTCAGACCCTCAGCGAAGATCTCTCGATCGTGGCGGCTGTCCAGCAATTCGATGCTGCCTTCATGCAACTCGAGAAGACTCCACCACCACCTGGAGCGGTCGCGGCCGTTCAAGCGTATTACAGCAGCAACTTCTGCCGCGGCTGTCAAATGGCACCCCTGGCACTCTCAATTTCCAGGCCTATCTACCCGTCTCTTCTCCGGTGAGCCCAGTGGGGTCACCATTGCGGCCAGCCATGACCTGGAGGTGATGAAGATCTCGGCCAGCGTGGTGAACTGCATGATTGATCGGCAGCCGAATTTGCCAGGGAAATCGGCCAAATCCTCGAGATCCGTCGTCTGGCGATCCAGGAAACCACCCAGGCCCACCTGCAGCAGTCATGAACAGATGGCCTTCAAGATGGCCTTCAAAGGAGAACGCTCTGGTGGGAAGCTGAAGAGCATCGGCCTCCCATCCCTTGACCAACGCAGACGCCAGTCACCTCAGGAGCCTGTGCCCTGCCCTGGCCAACAAGACCTACTTCAATTACGGCGGCCAGGGCCCCCTTCCCACCCCAGCGTTGGCAGCAATCATGGACACCTGGCAGCGGATCCAGGAGGTGGGACCATTCACCTCGGCGATGTGGCCTTTGCTGGAGGAGCAGTCGAGCCGGTTGAGGCAACACCTTGCCCGGTGGTGTGGTGCCCCTCCCCATCGGCTCGCCCTCACGGAAAACGTCACCATGGGCTGTGTGCATCCCCTCTGGGGGCTTCCCTGGCGCCCTGGCGATGAGATCCTCCTCGGGGATGGGGAACACGATGGGGTGGTTGCTGCCTGCCGGGAGCTCTCCCAACGTTTCCATCTCCCGCTGCGAATCCTGCCGGTGCAGAAGCTGCGCGCCGATCCGCAGAGCACTGCGGATGGCCTGCTGGAGGCGCTGGAGCAGACCCTCACCCCCGGCACCCGCCTGGTGGTGCTTTCCCATCTGCTCTGGCGAACAGGCCAGGTGATGCCCATCGCTTCGGTGGCGGAGCGGCTGGCGGCCCATCCCAACCGGCCCTGGCTGCTCGTGGATGCTGCCCAGAGCTTCGGCAGCCTGCCCTTGGCCCCTCATGCGGCCTCTGCCGATATCTATGCCTTTACCGGCCACAAGTGGGCCTGCGGCCCGGAGGGACTGGGGGGCGTGCTGCTCTCGGAGCGGCTGCTGGAGGACAGCCGCCCCACCCTGATTGGCTGGCGAACCCTGAAATCAGAAGATGCAGCCGCCGATGGATTCCACCGGGATGGCCGTCGCTTTGAGGTGGCTACCTCCTGCACCCCCCTGCTCAGCGGTTTGCACATCTCCATGGATCTTCTTGATGCTGTGGGGTCCGCTGAGGAACGGCTCCTGCTTCTTCGCCAGCACTCTGAGGCCCTTTGGATCGGGCTGCAGGGGGTGCCGGGTTGTCGTCCGCTTCTAGAGGTGTCTCCCCCGGCAGGTTTGGTGAGTTTCCAGCTTCATCGCCCGGATGGCTCCCTGATCGAGCCTGATCATGTGGTGAGAAGCCTTGGCCAGCAGGGGATCTGGCTTCGCACTCTCCGGGACCCTGATTGCCTGCGGGCCTGTACCCATGTCACCACCACCTCGGAAGATCTGGAGCATCTGCTGGAGGCCTTGCGTCAGATCGTCCGTGAGAACGGCTGTTGATCCCATCTGATCCCACAAAAAAGGGGGGCTGTAGCCCCCCGTGTCGCAAGAAATAATGCAAATAATCGATCAGGGATCAATCATTCAGCCGATCAATAGTCGGCTTCGGTGCTCAGGAAAGCGCTGTGCACCCAGCCCGCCAACAGAGCCCCGAGGATCGGTGCAAGCCAGAAGAGCCAGAGTTGGCCCATCGCGGCGCCACCCACCCAGGCAGCCATACCGGTGGAGCGAGCAGGGTTGACGGAAGTGTTGGTGACGGGAATGCTGATCAGGTGGATCAGGGTGAGGGCCAGGCCGATGGGCACACCGGCAAAGCCGGTGGGAGCCAATCGGTCGGTGGCGCCAAGGATCACAAGCAGGAAGAAGAAGGTGAGGATCACCTCAATCACCAGAGCAGCCCAGAAGCCATAGCCGCCGGGGGAATGGGCCCCCCAGCCATTAGTGGCCAGAGGGTTGCTGCCGGCAAGGGTGAAGCCTTCGCGGCCTCCGGCCACCATCCAGATCACACCGCCGGCAATGATGCCGCCAAGCACCTGGGCCACGATGTAAGGGAAAACGTGGGACCCGCGGAACTTGCCACCAGCCCAGAGGCCAAAGGTGACAGCGGGGTTGATGTGACAACCGGACACATGACCGATGGTGTAAACCATCGTGAGCAGGGTGAGACCGAAAGCCAGGGAGACACCCAGAAAGCCAAGTCCGAGGGGATTGGCTGCAGCATCGTTGTAGGGGAAGGCAGCGGCGAGGACGGCTGAGCCGCAACCACCGAGCACCAGCCAGAAGGTGCCAAACAACTCAGCCAGAAACTTTTTGGAGAGTGGAACAGCGAGAGCCATTCAGAACAAAATGATTGTGGGATACGAACAAATAATGACGTGGGCTGGTGGAATGGCAAGAGAATGTGACAATTGGATGACATTCCACCGCGAAATGTTTCGCGATATCTTGCGAGCCCGCCCTGTTTCTTCCCGCTTTCTTGTTTTTCGAGATGAGATGCATCTGAGATGCCTGGGACCTGAAGATGCCTTTAGAAAGATTTAATTCTTTCTCCTGCGCCGTTCTCTGTTGGGAGTCTTGGCTTCAGCGGGGGCTTGGCCTGGGATGCTGTGGCCGTTCCGCTGCGGACTTGCCACCGGTGGGGACGAAGGGTATCGAATCGGCGATTGGCAGGGTCTGCGGCGGCGGAGGTTTCTGATGTTGCGTAACAGGGCGGAGTCTGTTGTTGCCAATTTGTCATTTCTGTATAGGGTGTAGGTGTTGGCTTCATTTGGCGTAAACCGCCGCGGATGCTCAACATTTGCTCAAGATTCCCCTTCCCTTCCTATTTACTACCAGCGACTAGAGGCATGATTGCTACCCCTTCCCGCGTCTTTCCAAGGCTGCTGATTGCCTCAGCCGCCTCCGTCGGCCTGTTCGTCGTTGGCAGCAACGCCTACGCGGTCAGCACAGACGAACTTCTGAAAACGGCAGAAACGGCCTGTCTCGAGGCGGCAACCGCTCAAGGTTGGCGCGCCGACCTCGCCAAGGTGATCTCCAGCAAGGCGATCAACGCTGACAAAGTGGAAGTTGTCTTTGACCTCACCAAGGACGGCACCAACACTGCACGCCTCACCTGCCCCTACACCGTTGGTCAGGGTGTGGGAGGAGCCTTCACCGCTCCTGCGAAGACCACCGAAGCCCCTGCTCCCATAGAGCCTGCTGCTCCTGTTGACACTGGTACTCCGGTGAATCAGGGCAAGGCCTGGTGGCTGCTTCTCCCCCTGGCCCTGGGTCTGGGCTCCTGGCTCTGGCTTCGCGGTCGTGACGAAGAGCCCACTGGTCAGACCTCTTATGGCGGTTCCTACGGCGGTACCAGCACCGCCACCACCGGAGCTCGCACCTATTACGCCGCTGAGGCTGCTGCCCGCGACGGGCTGTTGGAAGTGCGCGAGCACGCCGACCTTGGCTCCCGCGTTCTGCGCCAGATCCGCAACGGTGACACGTTCCAGCTCACCGGTGTGCGTCGTCGGGACTCCTCCCACGTGGAGTGGCTCGAAGTGCACAACGGCGGTTGGGTTCGTGATGCCGAAGTGCGTTACGACCGCAACGTGGTGCGTTTCACCTGATCCAGATCGCCCGCTTCCAGAAGCAGGCTCAGAGTTCCCAGAGTTCCCCCGGTTCCAGGTTGTTGGATCCGGGGGCTTTTTCTTGCTGGATCCGTCTGATTCACCCGGACGTCAGCAGCAGCGCCGGCGGAGAGCCTTCTCAGCCTCCTCCCGATCGTCGAAGTGGATCTTGCCGCTGCTGAGAATCTGATAGTCCTCATGGCCCTTGCCGGCAATCAGCACGAGATCCTCGTCCGCAGCAGCGGCGATGGCTTCGGCAATGGCTTGCGCCCGATCAGCTTCCACCCTCACCTGGGTGCCCGTTGGGATGCCCGCCATCACATCGTTAAGGATGCGCTGCGGATCCTCTGTGCGGGGATTGTCGGAGGTCACCACCACGTCATCCGCGAGCCGGGCTGCAATTTCTCCCATCTGGGGTCGCTTGCTCCGATCCCGATCGCCGCCACAGCCGAACACGCAGATCAGACGCCCAGTGGTGAAGGGGCGGCAGGCTGCCAGGGCATTCTTCAGGCCATCTGGGGTGTGGGCGTAGTCCACGAGCACCGCTGGTGCATGGCCATCCCCGGGAGCAGGCACCCGCTCCATCCGCCCAGGCACCCCCCGGAAGCTGGGGATGGCCTCCAGCAGCCGTGGTAGGGGAATGCCCTGCAGCTGCAGGATGCCCACGGCCTGCAGCAGGTTCATCAGGTTGAAGCGTCCCAACAGAGGAGAGTGGAACGCTCCCCTGCCGTTCGGGGTGTGCAACACCCCCTGCACCCCATCGGAGGCCATCCGCAGCTCACTGATGCCCAGCTCCATTTCCTGGCTTGCAAGGGAGCTGCGCCAGCACACGATGCCCTCGGCGCGGAGTCTTTCCGCCAGTTGTGCTCCCCAGGGATCATCCCCGTTCACCACCGCTCCCCCCTGGAGGAGAGGGGGTGCGAAGAGGAGGGATTTCGCCTCGAAGTAGGCCTCCATCGAAGGGTGGTAGTCGAGGTGGTCCTGGGTGAGGTTCGTGAACACCGCTCCGGAAAAGCGACACCCCGCCACCCGTTGTTGATCCAGGGCATGGGAGCTCACTTCCATGGCGGCGATCAGGGTGCCGCTCTCCGTTGCCTGGGAGAGCTGGCTCTGCAGCAGATCAGCGAAGGCTGTCGTGTGCTGGGCCGTCACGCTGTGCCCAGGCCAGCGATTCACCAGGGTTCCGAACAGGGCGGCGGGGTGGCCTGTCCGCGCGGCGAGATGTTCGATCAGGTGGGTGGTGGTGGTTTTCCCGTTGGTGCCCGTCACGCCGATCAGCTTCAGGCGCTGGCTGGGGTGATTCCAGAAGGCCGCCGCCAGTTCCCCTACCCAGCGGGCCGCAGGATCGGGCACCACGACCACAGGATCCTCGGGAGCAGGAGGATCCGCCTGGGCTGCGGCCTGGCTGATCACAGCGGCCGCGCCCCCCTCCTCCAGCACCTGTCGCCAGAACCGGCCGCCATCCACTGTGGTGCCGGGCAGACCCAGGAAGAGCGTTCCCCTGCCGACCCGTCTGGAATCGCAACTGATGCTCTGCAGTTCCGGATTCACCAGAGCGGAGGGAACGGGCAGGCCCACCTGGCCCAGCAAGGAATGGAGCAGTTGCGTCATCGGGCGAGCAGTGGGCGAGAAAAGGCCCCACACCATGGCATGGGCCTGGCTGAACCTTCACTCCCATGGTGAAAGCGGCGGGAGTGGCTTGGCGTGACGGAGCAGCCAGGCCCGGAGACCGTCCCCCCGCAGCCGTGGGGGGACGGCAGGCAGCGGTCGCAGCCCAGGGCGCTCGTTGCCCTCCTCATCCCCGGCCTGTTCAACCACCGCCAGCACGGGCACGCTGAGGCCATAGCGGCCCTGCAGAGCGGGATCCCCATCCACATCCACCACCTCCAGAGCGTTCGGTGGCAGCAGCTCCCGGAGCCGCTCCTCCAGCCCTTCGCAGAGGCAGCAACCCTCGCGGCTGTACAGGATCAGGAAGGGCATCAGTCCGGCACCGGATCACAGCCGCAGGGGGTGAAGGGATGGCAGCGGCTCAGCCGCCGCAGGCTCAGCCACCCCCCCCTCCAGGGGCCATGGCGTTGGATCGCCTCGCTGGCATAGGCGCTGCAGCTCGGAATGAAGCGGCAGCGGGGACCCAGCAGGGGGGAGATCCAGCGCTGATAGAGGCTGATCAGGGTGAGAAGGCCCGCTGTCAGCCAGCCCACTAAGGTGGATGATTGGCGCTGCATCTGGCGGTGGCGGGTCGAACCCTCATCCGGGTTCCTCCAGCTTGCCTGTCCGGCGTCCTCCCCGGCGGGATTCTCCCCGCAGTGTCTGCCGTGGAGATCGTTCCTCTGCCTTTTCTCCTCCTATGTCCCGTTACCGCGGCCCTCGCCTGAGGATCACGCGGCGCTTGGGAGACCTTCCCGGTCTCACCCGTAAGGCCGCCAAGCGGTCTTATCCCCCCGGTCAGCACGGCCAAGCCCGTCGCAAGCGCTCCGAATACGCGATCCGTCTCGAAGAAAAACAGAAGCTCCGCTTCAACTACGGCATTTCCGAACGTCAGCTGGTGCGCTACGTGAAGAAAGCCCGTGCCCAGGAGGGTTCCACCGGAACCAACCTGCTCAAGCTGCTCGAAAACCGGCTCGACAACATCTGCTTCCGCCTCGGCTTCGGTCCCACCGTGCCCGGCGCCCGTCAGCTGGTGAACCATGGCCACGTGACCGTGAACGGCCGTGTCGTCGACATCCCAAGCTACCAGTGCAGGGCCGGCGATGTGGTGGCGATCCGCGAACGCAAGGCCTCCAAGAAGCTCGCCGAGGGCAACCTCGCCTTCCCCGGCCTGGCCAACATCCCGCCCCACCTCGAATTCGACAAGGCGAAGATGAGCGCCAAGGTGA
>JBJTQT010000011.1:0-8615 GCA_046075745.1 Cyanobium sp.
TGCCGCTGTCAGCGGATGGGACGTTCCGGATCCAGGTGCCGTTCCGGGATGGACAGCAGGTGTATCCGATCGAGGCGGTGGCAGCGGATGGGGAACAGAAGCGGAGCATCACGCTGGAGTTCCGCAGGTCCACGCCGGAGGATCACAGCAACCCGGCCCATCAGGCCGTCGCCGAATGGTTCTGAACCCATGACCACCACACCCACAGCCCCCTCCTCTCTGCTGAAGGCCGTTGTGGCCGCCACTCCGCTGGTGGGTTCACTCGTGGTGCCTGTGCTGGTGCCATTCCTGATGGTGCGGGTGAGCATTTCGGCGGGGGTGCTGGCCATTGTGGTGGCGGGTTCCCTGTGGTTCGTGGCGATGTTGCGCACCTCCGAGATGCCTTCCCACGGGGAGGAGGAGCACTGAGGGCGGGCAAGCCGCCCCTTGGGAATGCTTCAGGCAGCTCTCCTGATGGGCCATGGCCCCCTGCCCCATGCGTGCGTTCCTCTGGCTGGCTCCCTCGGGCTTGGCCCTGCTGACCAGTTGCGGGGTGGCACCTGCGGGGGTGGAGGGGCCAGCTGAGCGTGCCCTTCCTCTCCCGGCTGGAATCCGGGTGGTTTTCAACCACAACGATGGCGCCCGTTACCGCAGCCCCGTGAGTGGCCGCTGGCGCCAGGGTGACAACCTGGAGGCTCTGGTGGTGGAGGCCATCGGCGAGGCGCGCGAGGAGATCCTGGTGGCTGTGCAGGAGCTTTCCCTGCCCGGGGTGGCCCAGGCGTTGATCGAGCGCCACCGGGCCGGTGTGGCTGTGAAGGTGGTGCTCGAAAACACCTACAGCACGCCCTGGAGCCGTCAGCACCCGGCCGACCTCAGCCCCCACCAGCGCCTGCGTCAGGCCCAGCTGATGGCCCTGGGGCAGCCGGATGCGGTGGCCCTTCTGCTCCAGGCCGGCGTGCCCCTGATCGATGACAGGGCTGATGGCAGCGCCGGCAGCGGGCTGATGCACCACAAATTTCTGGTGATTGATCGGCAGGCGGTGGTGACCGGATCGGCGAATTTCAGCCCCTCCTGCGTGCATGGAGATCCGGAGGATCCCCGCACCCGCGGCAATGTGAACCACCTGCTGCGCTTCGACAGTGCGCCGCTGGCTGCGGTGTTCGCCGAGGAGTTCGGGAGGCTCTGGGGCGATGGGCCAGGCGGAGCTGCCGACAGCCGTTTCGGGTTGGCCAAGGAGTCCGGCCCGGTGCGGCGGGTGCAGGTGGGCAAGACCACGGTGGAGGTCCTCTTCGCCCCCCACCGGCGCCAGGACCCCCATCAGGGCCTGGGTTGGCTTGCCGAGCAGCTCAGCTCCGTGGAGCGCACGCTGGATCTGAGCCTGTTCGTCTTCTCGGCCCAGGGTCTGGCTGACACCCTGGCGGCTCTTCCCCAGCGAGGGGTGGCGGTGCGCCTGCTGGCGGATCCAGGTTTCGCCAGCCGTCCCTTCAGTGAGGTGCTCGATGTGCTGGGTGTCAGCCGGGCGGATGGGACTTGCCGTCTGGAGGCTGGTAACCGGGTTTGGCAGCGGCCCCTGGAGGGGGTGGGGACCCCTCGGCTGGTGGGGGGCGACAAGCTCCATCACAAGTTCGCCGTGCTGGATCGCGAGCGGGTGATCACCGGCTCCTTCAACTGGAGTCCATCGGCCGCCCATCAGAACGATGAAACCCTGCTGCTGATCCATTCCCCGCAGCTGGCAGCCCATTTCACGCGGGAGATGAATCGGCTCTGGCGGGGGGCGGAGCTGGGAGTCAGCGGGCGGATGGAGCGTGGGCTCCTGCGGAGCCGTGAGCGCTGCGGATCCGGCTCGCAACGGCCAGATCCTGCTGCTATGGCGCCCTGGGAGAGGGCTCGCTCCCGAGGCCCGATTAGCATGGGCGAAACCACCGCGTCACCCTGATGGATCCGGCTTCCTCTGCCCGAAGCCAGTCCCCCGAGCTGGATGCGATCAACCTGATGCTGCGGGATCTGAACACACGCCACGATGAGATCCGGCACCGAGCGGCCTTCCGCGGCTGCACTGGAGAGCTGCTGGTGCTCCAGAAGGAACTCGTGGATTATCTGCTCAGCAAGAAACAGGAGCTGCTCACTCCGCCCAGCAACCACCAACCGGTGAAAGGCAAGGGAGACTGACGGATCTGCGCCCAGGAGCCCCGGTGGCCAGACCCCAGGTGGTGGTGGTGGGTGCCGGCCCCAGCGGAGCCAGCGTGGCCCTGCTGCTGGCCCAATCCGGATGGGGGGTCACCCTGGTGGAGGCCTCAGCCCCGGCTGCATCTCGTCCCTATCGGGGGGAGGGCCTGATGCCCAGCGGCCTCGCGGCCCTCGCGGCCATGGGCCTTTGGCCCCTGCCCCAGGAGGTGCGCCACCGGCCCCTTCAGGGCTGGACCGTGGTGCTGGATGGTCGCCCCTTCTTCACAGCGGAGGAACCCCTGGGGGGGGATCGAGGCTGCTGGCTGGTGGATCAGGAGTCGCTGCTGGCGCACCTGCGCAGGGAATTGGCTCGCCTCAGCGGGGCTCGCCTCCTGGAGGGCTGCAGCGTGCGCGCCTTGCTGCGCCACCAGGGCGCTGCTGGCCGGGTGGGTGGCGTGGTGCTGGCCGATGGCTCGGAGCTGCCTGCCGATCTGGTGGTGGGCTGTGATGGGCGGTCCTCCCTGGTGCGGCAGCAGGGAGGGCTTGAGCTTCAACACAAGGAGCGCGGGGAGGAGGTGTTGTGGTTTCGCCTGGCAGGGGCTCAGGTGGCCCCGCTGGAGCGGTGGCTCGCCGGGCGCTTTCTCACGGTGGTGGTCGGCGGGATCAGTTTTGCTCTGTTTCAGGAGGCTGCCGGAGAAGCGCTGCGGCTCGGCTGGGTGGCTGAGCCTGGCGCGGATCGGCCTGAGGATGCCGCCGGCTGGAGGCAGGGCTGGTGCGAGGCTTTGCCAGGCGAGGCCGCTGCCCTGCTGGCCCAGGTGCCCCTGCCCCTGATCAGTGGCCCCCAGCGCTTTCCGGTGCAAGTGGGCTGGGCACCCTGCTGGCATGCCCCTGGCCTTCTGATCCTCGGCGATGCGGCCCACCCGATGAGCCCGGTGCGGGCCCAGGGGATCAACATGGCCTTGCGGGATGCCTTGGTCGCGGCCACAGTCCTTGGGCCAGCGGGGGAGATCAGCCCCGAGGACCCCAGGTCGCTGGATGACCGCCTTCCCTTCATCACCCGACAGCGCCTGCCAGAGATCCGCCTGATGCAACAACGGCAGGCCAGGGAAGCGGCCCTTGGGGCCAGGCTGCGTCAGCTTGGGTGGCTGCGCCAGGCGCTGGCCCGCACGGCTCCTTGGAGCGGAGCACTGGCCCGCCAGCGGTGGATCCAGCAGCAGCACCGTCTGCGGGAGGGGCTCCAAGGGGTGCTGGCGCTCCCAGAGTGATCTCAGCAAGGCAAGGCATTCCGGCACATGGCACGTTCGCCGATGGCACCCACAGGGCCTGGTGGCCGTCCGGGCTGGGTGGCCCTCGTCCTCATGGCATCCTTCGTGAACCAGCTGATGGGCGGGGCGCTTCAGGCGGCCCCGGCGCCCACCTATCCGCCGGAGGTGTTCCCTCCTGCCGGAGCCTTCCGTTCGCTTCAGCTCAACACCCTGGCCTGCGGCCGGGAGAATTCACCCGAGCGCTGCGCTGAAGCCCGCCGTCAGGCCGATCCCCTGCTCGATCATCCCCGCCTGCCGGCCCGTTGCAAGGACGTGCTCTGGAGCATTCGCAACCTGGCGGTGGAGGCTCCCAGCAGCAGCCTGGCCCGTCGCGAACCGATCGATAAGGCCGCCCTTGAGGTGACCACCGCCTGCCGCCAGGTGCTGCGGGTGAAACCGGAGGACAAGCCGAAGGGCGCAGAGGGTGGGGGACTGCTGAAGCTGGAGCAGCCCCAGCAGCCCTAAGGAGAAGGGTTGGTCTTTCTGGGAGGCGGAGTGACCTGGCTTGCGGTTTTTCTGTTCAGGGCTGGATGGGATCTTCCGCGGCCAGCGGGGCTCGGCTGGCCTTGGCCGTGCCCTGCCCGCCCCCGCTGAGTTCCAACAGCTGGCGTGAGGTGTCTTCCATGAAAGTGAGGCTCATTGGGGTGACCACCGCCGCTTTGCCCGCGAGGGTGCAGAGGGGATTGGTCTGCCGGGTGGCGTCGCAGCTGTCGGACAGTTTGAGCAAGGCCTTGGTGAGCTTGCCCCGGAGGCAGGTTTCCCGCCCTTCATGGTTCAGCACAGCCTTGGCTGCTTTGCGGGAGAAGTCCACCGCTTCCGGATAGGGATCGGCGGCCCGGGCCGCCGGGGGGCCTGCCAGGGCGGCGAGCAGAGGAAGGGCTGCAGCTAGGGATGCGGCCGCCAAAGGACGGAAGAAGACAACCAAGGGATGGGGGGCCATCGGCGCGGGATGGGAACGGGGCCGCCGGTGGGACAGCTCGGGATGACTTCAAGGTATCGGAGCTCCAGCGCCATGGCCCGGAGCGGGTTCCAGGGCGGCCGCCGGCCCCCGCCATCAGGAACACCGGCCCCGGGAGGGGCCCAGGGCTAATTTGCTCCTGCCCGCTGCGCCCCGGCCCCTGCGATGACCCCCAGCCCCAGCGACAGCTCTGCCGCCAATCCTGCTGCCACCGTCACCACCGTGGCCCTGGCCCAGCCCTTCACCGACCAGAAACCCGGAACCTCCGGCCTGCGCAAGAGCAGCTGCCAGTTCCAGACCCCCCATTACCTGGAAAGCTTCGTGGAGGCTTCCCTGCGGGTGGTGCCTGGTGTGGCGGGGGGCACCCTGGTGCTTGGGGGGGATGGCCGTTTCGGCAACCGCGCCGCCATCCAAACCATTGCCCGCATGGCCGCCGCCCATGGGGTGGCCCGGCTGATCACCACCACCGGCGGCATCCTCTCCACCCCGGCCGCCTCCCATCTGATCCGCACCCACAACGCCATCGGCGGCATCATCCTTTCCGCCAGCCACAACCCCGGAGGGCCTGAAGGGGATTTCGGGGTGAAGATTAATGGCGCCAATGGCGGTCCGGCTCCGGAATCCATCACCGACGCCATTTATCAAGCCACCCTCAGACTGGAGAGCTACCGCATCCTCGAGGCCGCGGCGCTGCCCCTGGATCAGCTCGGCAGCCACCAGCTGGGCGGGATGGCGGTGGAGGTGATCGACGGGGTGGACGACTACGCAGCCCTGATGCAGCGGCTCTTTGATTTCGATCGCCTCGCCGCCCTGTTCAAGGGAGATTTCCGCTTCGCCTTCGATGCCATGCATGCCGTCACGGGCCCCTACGGCACCCGGATCTTCGAGCAGCAGCTGGGGGCACCGGCGGGCACCGTGCGCAACGGGGTGCCCCTGGAGGATTTCGGTGGCGGCCATCCCGATCCCAACCTCACCTATGCCCATGATCTGGCGGCCCTGCTCCTGGAGGGGGATGGCTACGACTTCGGCGCGGCCTGCGATGGGGATGGCGACCGGAACATGATCCTGGGACGCCGCTGCTTCGTGAATCCCAGCGACAGCCTGGCGGTGCTCACCGCCAACGCCACCCTGGCGCCTGGCTATGCCGATGGCCTGGCGGGGGTGGCCCGCTCCATGCCCACCAGCGCCGCCGCCGATGTGGTGGCCAAGGCCCTCAGCTTGCCGTGCTTCGAGACCCCCACAGGTTGGAAGTTCTTTGGCAACCTGCTGGACGCAGGCCGCATCACCCTTTGTGGGGAGGAGAGTTTCGGCACCGGCAGCAACCACATCCGGGAGAAGGATGGTCTCTGGGCCGTGCTGTTCTGGCTGCAGATCCTGGCGGTGCGCGGCTGCTCCGTGGCGGAGGTGATGGCTGATCACTGGGCCCGCTATGGCCGTCACTACTACTCCCGCCACGACTACGAGGCCATCGCCAGCGACGCGGCCCATGGTCTCTATGGGCGGGTGAAGGGGATGCTGCCCTCCCTGGTGGGCGAGCGTTTTGCGGGCCGCTCGATCGCCCTGGCGGACGACTTCGCCTACACCGACCCAGTGGATGGCTCCACCAGCGCCGGCCAGGGGCTGCGGCTGCTGTTGGAGGACGGCAGCCGAGTGGTGCTTCGGCTCTCGGGCACCGGCACCCAGGGGGCCACGTTGCGGGTGTATCTGGAGAGCTATGTGCCCCCCAGCGGCGCCCTGGCCCAGGATCCCCAGGCGGCCCTGGGCGATCTGATCAGCGCCATTGATGATTTGGCGGAAATCAAAACCCGCACGGGGATGGAGCGGCCGACGGTGATTACCTGAGGCCAGGCCTCAGCGGCGAAATCGCCAGAGGGGGGCGCCGGGGGAGCCACGGCGGGTGAAAGCGATCTGGGCCATGGCCTCATTCCAGGCACCGCAGAAGCCCGCCACCCCGATCACCAGCAGCCTGTATCGCAGGGGCCAGTCCGGCAATGGCTCACCGGGCGTGCGGGCCAGGTTGTGGGCCAGCACCAGCAGCACGGTGCTCATCAGCATGAAGAGCAGGCCAGCCAGCACCACCCGGCGCCAGTCGATCTGCTTCTGGCGCTTGGGAACGTAGCCGGGGGGAGGGGGCAGGGGCATGGGTGATAGAAGCCGGGCGGGGGAGGGGTGGAAGTGGCCTGCCTCAGCCGGCGCCTCCGGAATCCTGGGCGGCTGCTATCACAGGTTCGCCCTGCTGGCTGGCGGGGAACCAGGCGGCTTCGAGATTCTTCATCACCACATACATTGCCGGCACCACGAACAGGCTCAGCCCTGTGGCCACCAGAAGCCCCCCGAAGATCACCGCCCCCAGCGAGCGCTGGGAGAGGGCGCCGGCGCCGCTGGCGATCACCAGGGGGAAGAAGCCCGACAGCGCGGCCAGGGCTGTCATCAGGATGGGGCGCAGGCGGGAGGCCGCGGCGCCATTGGTGGCCTCGATGGCCGACAGACCAGTCTCCATGCGCTGGTTGGCCAAATCCACGATCAGAATTCCGTTCTTGGCCGCCAGCCCGATCAGGGTCACCAGCCCCACCTGGGCATAGACGTTGTTCACCTGGCCCAGCAGCACCAGGAAGGCCAGAGCACCCAGCATGGCCAGGGGCACGGTCATCAGGATGATCAGGGGATCGATGTAGCTGCCGTACTGGGCGGAGAGCACCAGATACACCACCACGATGCCCAGGGCGAACACCAGCACCGCCAGGGAACCCGCCTGCACTTCCGAGCGGGTGAGGCCTGACCAGGCCTGGCCGATGTTGGTGAAGTTGAGGCTGCGGTAGCTGTCCATCAGGCCATCGATCGCCTGGCCGGTGCTGCGGCCCGCTGCTTCCAGCCCCTGGATCAGCACCGTGCGGTAGAGGTTGAAGTGGCTGATGATCGGCGGGGCGCTGTCGAGGCGGGCGTTCACCACGTTGCTCAGGGGGATGAGCTTGCCGCTGCGATCGGCCACATAGAGGTTGCGGAGGTCGTCGACCATGGAGCGATTGTTGGCATCGGCCTGCACATACACCTGGCGGTACTGGCCTTCCTCATAGGTTTGGTTCACGAAGCGGCCGCCCATCAGGGTGCCGAGGGTGGCCATCGCGTCGCCGTAGTCGATGTTGAGGGAGGCCAGCCGATCCCGATCCACATCCAGGCGCCACACCGGCGCATCAGAGATGAACTGGCTGTAGATCTTCTCAAAATCGCCGCTCAGTCGGGCTTTGGCCATCAGGGTGTCAGCCAGCTGGGCGAGCTCTGTGGGGGAATAGCCGCCATTGCTGAGGTCGTTGAACTGGAAGCTCAGGCCCCCCTGGGCGCTGAAGCCCGGCACCGCCGGTGGCGGGGAGGCGAACACCAGGGCTCCTGGAATCTGGCTGAATTGCTTGTTCAGGCGGGCGATGATCGCCCCCGCGCTGTGCTCCTTGCCCTTGCGCTCATCGATCGGGCGGAAGCCGAAGAAGAAGATCCCCTGGTTCACGGAGCTGCCGTTGAAGCCGGCTCCCCCCACGAGCTCTCCGGAGATGATGTCGGGTTCCTTGGCGATGATCGCCTGGGCTTCAGCGGCCACCTTCATGGTGGCCTCCAGGGAGGCCTGGGGCAGCAGCTGGATGATGCCCAGGCCATAGCCCTGGTCTTCGGTGGGCACAAAGCCGGTGGGCACGGCGGTGAAGGCGATGCCGGTGAGTGCGATCCCGCCCAGCAGCAGGGCGGCCACGATGCGGCGCCAGTGGATCACCTGGTTCAGCACCCGCTGGTAGCCCGCCGAGAGGCGGTCAAAGCCCGCATTGAAGGTGGTGAAGATGGGCATCAGGAAGGTGCCCACCACCGCACCAAGAACCCCCAGGGCCAGGGCGAGCACCCAGCCGCCGGCCATGGCGCCGTAGGCGGCGCCGAACACCCCGCCGATCACGGTCCAGATCCGGCCCCTGGGCTCGGTTTTGCCGCCCCCCAGCAGGAGGGCCGATTGCAGGGGTTTACCGGTGATCGCGTTGAAGGTGGACACCAGGATCGAGAACACGATCGTGAGCGCGAACTGCCGGTAGATCACGCCGGTGGCCCCAGGGAAGAAGGCCACGGGCACGAACACCGCCAGCAGCACCAGGGCCGTGGCCAGGATCGCTCCGGTGAGCTCCTTCATGGCATTGGAGGCGGCCACGAAGGGCGGATCGCCCGCTTCGATGCGCGCG
>JBJTQT010000012.1:0-15223 GCA_046075745.1 Cyanobium sp.
GTCGGCAGCGGGTGGAGCCGGCCCTGGGCTCGATGAAGGGCTGGTTGGATCGTTATGGGCAACAGCTGGTGGGAGGCATCTGCCTGGTTCTGGCGCTGCTGGTGGGCTGGCAGGGGGTGGACGGACTGCGCCTCGGCCAGGTGGCCGGGGTTCTGGGCTGATTCACCCTCCTCCTTGCCTCACGGAGGCCTGCTGAATCAGGGAGTGTCGGGCGGTTTTGCAGCCTTCAATTCCTCCGCGAGGATCTGCTGCAGATACAGGGCATCGTGGATCTCACGGTGATGACGGCCTGGGCGCAAGTCTGGCAGGAGAGGGTTCCGGGAGGGAAGGAGATCCTTGGCATCCGGCTCGTCTGTTCCCAGACGCCTCTGTTGTGGTGCAGGCTGCTTTAGAGCCTGGAGGAGTGATCGGAGGCGTTTGCGGAGAGAGAACACGTCTCTAAGGCGAGGGCAAGGGGACCCAGCATCTTTCACCTCTGCATCCCCCAGGTGTTCCCCTGGAGGGGACGGACTGGCGGGCTCAAGATGATGAACGCTCAGTGGACGTAGGCTGTAGGGATGGGGAATCGTAAGCAATTTGTTAGGCACTAAGCCTAGAAGTTAATCAAAAATTGCTTGATCCGTGTTGTTTTGCGAGGAGCCCCCTGTCGGGCGGCCCGCTTCCTCCCCCTCCATGAGCCATTGGCGCCAGCGGTTCTGTTCGGCCGCCGAGCTGGGCCCCGCTTCGATGATCACCCCCTGGCTGGCGCGGCTCACGGCCACGTAAACCAGCTGTCTGCGCAGCTGGTCTTCCCTCGGCCAGAACACATCCTGGGCAACGAACACCTCACCGAAAGTGCTCCCCTGGCTGCGGTGCACGGTGAGAACAGCCGCCGGGCCCAGGGAAGCGAACGCATCCCGGAGCTGGAAAAACCTGCGCCATTCCGTGCGGGCCTGCTGCTTTTCGGCAGCCCGGGCCACTGCCCGCAGCCCCTCCAAGGCCCGATCCAGCACTCCCCGGGATGGACTGCCGATGGGGGGCAACAGCCGCAGCGTGAGTTGGGCATCACCCGCATCCACGCGCACCATCAGGGTCTCCAGCACTTGCCCAGCCTCCACGCCCCATTCCGCCAGGGGGAACAGCCCTGTCTTCACATCCCGCACCACCACCTCGCGGTTGGAGCTGAGGCACATCTCCGGATCCTCTGGCGCCATGGCGTCTTCCATGCAGGCAGGCGCCATGACGGCTGAGCGGGTGATCAGAACCTCTCCAGGGAGAACGGGTTGGCTGTCCGCCTGATCCCCGTGAAGGGCCCGTCGGGCGATGGGCACGAGTTGCTCCAGACGCCGATTCGTGTAGCAGAGGATGCGAGCCAGATCGGGATTGTCGGTCTCCTTGCTGCGACGCAGGCCCATCTGGGCGGCCAGCAGCCACTCCTGGGGATCCAGTAGCGCCACCAGCCCCAGGGCGGTGCGCTGGGGCGGAAGGAGGGGAGGGCGCTGGCAAGGGAGGACGCCCTCCCGCAGGCCCGTGGCCAGCCGGAGCACAGGTCCCTGATGCCGCACCACATGGGTGAGCCTGGCCTGGCAGACCCTGGTCATGGCAAACACGGGGCTCTCCCTTTCCCCGACGGGGGGAAGTTGGGCCGGATCGCCGATGAACACCAACCGGCAACGGAACGGCTGGGCGCAGCGAAGGGTGATTTCCAGCAACTGGCCATCCACCATGGAGGCCTCATCCACCACAACCAGGTGGAGATGCTCAAGGGCCGTTGCTGTCTGGGAGGTTTCCTCGCAACGCTCCCGATCCCCCTCACGCCGCAGTTTGAGGCGCAGCAAGCGATGGATGGTGGAGGGAAACCAGGTGGGCTCAAGACCAACCTGCTCGAGGTGGTCGCGCAGCACCCCGACAGCCTTGTGGGTGGGGGCGACCACGGTCCAGCAGAGCTCTGCCGCCTCAGCCTGGGCCAGCAGGCGCATCGAGAGATAGGTTTTCCCCGTGCCCGCATACCCACTCAGCACAAAGGGGGTGCCATCCGCTGGTTTCGCCAACCAGGCGCTGAAGGCTTGAGCAGCCTCCTGCTGATCCCCACTGAGGCCGGTGTCCGGGGCGCCGGGGGGGGGGACGTGGGGAATCACCCGATGGTGTGGAAGAGACTGCGTGCCAGATGGAGGGGAGATCCTGCCCAGACCAGGCCTGGCAGGGCGATGGCTGGACCGATCAGACTGCCCGCCAGCACCTCCAGCCGGGTGTGACCGATGTTTTCCTTCAGGGGGTTGAACACCGCCTCCTGATGGGTCTCCCCAGGGATGGGATGGGGATCCCAGAGGCCATCCGGGAGCCCGTTGACCCGGGCAGCGGTCAACCCTGCAGCCCGACGCACCCCACTGGCGTCATAGAGAATGATGAAGGTGATGGCAGCCGCTAGGGCGAACAGCGGGTCTCCAAAGCCATGCAGCCAGCCGATGCCTGCACTGGTTCCCGTCATCAGGGCGGAATGGCTGGAGGGCATGCCACCGGTTTCCAGCAGCACTCCCGGCCGCCAGCGCTTGTGCACCAGCAGCTCAATCAACAGCTTGGAGAGCTGGGCCACGCCACAGGCCGCCAGCCCCCAGGCGAGAACGGCATTGTCGAAAATGTCAATCAGCGGGTGGTTCATCGATCTCGGCTGGTGATGTAGTCGGCAAGAGCCAGCAGGGGCTGGGCTCTGGTGCCCCAGGGGGCCAGGGCACCCTTGGCCTCGATCACCAGCCCATCGGCCCGTTTTCGAGATTCCTCCAGTCCTAACAGCTTGGGGTAGGTGGTCTTGTCGGCGGTGAGATCCTTGCCGGCCGTTTTGCCGAGCACCTCGCTGCTGGCCGTGACATCCAGGATGTCGTCGATGATCTGGAAGGCCAGGCCAATGCCTCGCGCATAGATTCGCAAAGCCGCCAATAGATCAGCCTCCGCCCCTCCCACCAGGGCCCCGCAGACCACGCAGGCCCGCAGCAGGGCCCCGGTCTTGTGCAGATGGATGTATTCCAGGGTGGGAAGGGCCACATCCTTGCCCTCGGAGTCAAGGTCTACCACCTGCCCTCCCACCAGGCCTGGAGCGCCCGCTGCCAGAGAAAGCTCGCCCACCACCGCCAGCAGACGCTGGGGATCGACCCCGGAACTGCGAACCGCCACCATCTCGAAGGCCCGGGCCAGCAGGGCATCGCCGCCCAGGATGGCCATGGCCTCCCCGAACATCTTGTGGCTGGTCGGCCGTCCCCGTCTGAGGTCGTCATTGTCCATGGCGGGCAGGTCGTCATGGATCAACGACATGGTGTGGATCATCTCCAGTGCCACGGCCGTGGGAAGGGCGAGATCCGATGCCCCCCCCGCGAGCTCACAGGCCGCCAGGCAGAGGATGGGACGAAGCCGTTTCCCCCCAGCAAGGAGGGAGTAACGCATGGCTTCCCGGAGAGTTTCCGGCTCCTCGGGCCCCAGGGAGGCATCGAGGGCGATCTCAATCCGCTGCCTGGCTCCTTCGAGATAGGCCCCGAAATCAAAGGATGTATGGACCGCCGTTGTCATGGCGGAAGGAGGGCGTCGGCTGGCGGATTCTCTCATCTGTGCGGTGACTTCCCCGGCCATCAGCTCACCAGATCCTCCAGTCCGTGGGAGAGGCCATGGCCCACACTCCAGCTCACGACGGTATTCACCAGCAACATCGCCACGGTCATCGGCCCTACGCCTCCAGGTACCGGTGTGATCGCCCCGGCGATGGGTTCCACCTCCTCCCACCTCACGTCTCCACAGAGGCCGGGCCTGGCTGGTGGGTCAGTCCCATCCGGGGGCACGCGATGGATGCCCACATCCACCACCACGGCTCCCGGCTTCACGTGCTGCGCTGTGATCATCCGCGGCTTGCCGGCGGCCACCACCAACACCTCCGCCTCCCGGGTGAGCGCGGCCAGGTCGCGGGTGCGGGAGTGGGCCATGGTGACCGTGGCATCCGCGGCCTGGAGCATCAGGGCCATGGGCTTTCCCACCAGAATGCTGCGCCCCACCACCACCGCTCGGCTGCCCTCAAGGGCAATGTTGGCCTGGCGCAGCAGCGCCATCACCCCTGCCGGCGTGCAGCTACGGGGTCCGGGCTCCCCCTTCACCAGCCTTCCGAGATTGAGGGTATGCAACCCATCCGCATCTTTCTGTGGATCGATGGCTGCCAGCAGGGGCCCTTCCTTCAGACCGCAGGGAAGGGGAAGTTGCAGAAGGATGCCATCCACCTGGGGATCGGCGTTCAGCCGCTCGATGGTGGCCTGCACCGCTTCAGCGGACGTGCCGGCAGGGAGGTGGGCGCCCAGATTGCGTATGCCGATCCGCTGGCAGGCCTTCTCCTTGTTGGCCACGTAAACCCCACTGGCCGGATCGTCGCCCACCCGCAGCACGGCCAGGCCGGGTGGACGACCCGCAACCTTCAGCCCAGCTTCGATGACACTGCTCAGCCGTTGCTCGATCTCTGCGGCCAGGCGTCGCCCGTCAAGCACAGCGGCCATCGATGGAGCAGGAGAACAACACCTCTCCAGCATGCAATCCCGCCGCATCAGACCATGCAAACCATGGCTAAGTTGTGATTTCGTGCAGCCGTCGATGGCGCGGGCTTTCTCATTGATGCATCGCCTGAGCTCCAGGCTCTGGAGGTGGCTGCTGCGCCTGGAGCGTCCACGGCAGGCCATCGTGCCGTGGAGCCCTCTTGGCCTCACATCCGTGGTGCTCGCCACCCTGCTGGTGGCGCTTGTGAGCAGCTGGCCGTGGTTGTTCCAACCCAGCCTGCGCCCAGGCGTTGCCTCCCCCTTTTCCGTGCGGGCCCCCAGGCCGGCCAGGGTGATCGACAGTGCGGCCCTCGAGCAGCGTCGTAACCTACTCGGGGCACGGTCTCAGGTGCAGGTGGTGGATGAATCCGCCAGCCGGACCCTCCAGGACGAGCTGGACCGGCTGCTGAATGAGCTGCAGCTGCAGATCAGCAGTGCCCAGCCCCGCCTGGACCCCTTTAATCTCTCAGCGGCGGAACGCACCTGGTTGCTTCAGCTCACGCCTCAGGAGCTGCTGAGCTGGCAACAGGCCGTGCAGAAAACCCAGCTGAGGATGCTCAGCCAGGGGGTGGTGCCATCGGTGGCCGATGGGCCGCTGCTGATGGCTGCACGGCTCCACCTCGAGAATCAGCCCGTGCCCGGTCAGAGCCTGGGAAGCCGTTTGGTGGTGCGCAGTCTTCAGGGTCGCACCAATCTCCGCACGGACCGTTTTCTCAAGCAACAGCGGATTGAGGAACTTCTCACCCAGGGAGGATTGCCCACCATCACCGTGCGCCGGGGAGATCTGATTGCTCGTCAGGGAGAACCTTTGAGCACCCAGAGCTTTGATGTGCTCGATTACTTCGGTCTGATCAACCGCCGGCCCCAGCCCCTGGCCTGGCTCGCCCACTTTGGCGAAGCGGCCGCGGCCTGCGGAGTGATGGTGCTGATGATGCGTCGTTGGCGGGCGAGCCTGGAGCCTCGTCAGGCCCTGCTGGCCCTGGCGATGCTCCTTGTGGTGCAGGGCTTCAAGCTCTGGCTGGGGCTCCAGGCTTCTCCCATGGCGCTGCTGGTGCCCCCAACCCTTCTCCTGTCCCAGGGACTGGGCACCGCGGCGGGCCTGGCCTGGTTGGCCATCGCCAGTCTGCTCTGGCCCACACCCTTGGATTCCCAGTTTCTCTGCCGCCAGCTTCTGGCTGCAGCAGTGGCCACGCTGGCAGCCGTATTGGCTGGGCGTCAGCGCAACCGTGCCCAGCTCCTCCAATTGGCCTTGCTCCTGCCTGCGGCTGCCCTCCTGCTGCAGACCCTGATGGTGCAGGGGGCCGGGCTGGTGTGGGAGGGAGACTCCCGTTGGCCGCGACCCGCCGATCTTCTGAATGAGGCCCTGATGGTGGGAGGCCTCCTGATGGCTGGTCTGCTGCTGGCTCCTCTTGTTGAAAGTTTCTTCGGCCTGCTCACCCGATCGCGCCTGATGGAGCTGGCCGATCTGGAGCGGCCCTTGCTTCGCCGCCTCTCGATCGAGGCCCCAGGTACCTTTGAGCACACCCTGATGATCCTGGGGCTCGCGGAAGAAGGGGCGAGGTCCATTCAGGCGGATGTGGATCTGATCCGCACCGGAGCCCTGTACCACGATGTGGGCAAACTGCATGGGCCCCAATGGTTCATCGAGAACCAGGATGGAGCGGGGAATCCCCACGACACCCTGGATGATCCCTTTGCCAGCGCCCAGATCCTGCAGGCCCACGTGGATGAGGGCCTGCGGCTGGCCCGTCGCTATCACCTCCCCAGACCCCTGGCGGATTTCATTCCAGAGCACCAGGGCACCCTGAAGATGGGCTACTTCCTCCATCAGGCCCGCCAACGCCAACCCTCCATTCGGGACGACGACTTTCGCTATCGCGGACCCATCCCCCGCTCCCGTGAGACGGGAATCCTCATGTTGGCCGATGGATGCGAAGCTGCGCTGCGGGCCTTGCCCCCCGACACGAGCGAGGGGCAGGCCACGGCCACCGTGCGGCGGATCGTGGAGGCCAGACAGGAAGATGGCCAGCTGGCGGCGAGCGGGATCAGCCGGGCTGAACTGGAGCTGATCATCCGTGCCTTTGTGCGGGTGTGGCGGCGGATGCGCCACCGGCGCATCGCCTATCCCCTCCCCGCCAGGAAGGGCTTCAGCGCCTGAGCTGCAGCCTGCCGAGACGGTGGAGCCTGCGGTGAACCGCGGCACCGAGGAGCACAGCCCCCACCCCCAGGGCCCCATCCCGGCTGAAATCCACCAGCAGAGCGCTCCATTGGCCACCGTGGATTCTGTTCAGAAGTTCCAGCACCCATGTGCTGTAAGTGGTGAGCGAGCCGGCGAAGCCAATCCCCACCATTAACCTCCTGCGCCTGGGGGTGGTCCCCAGGAGGCCACAGATTCCCACCACGAAGCAGCCCAGGGTATTGGCGACCAGCGTGTTGGCCAGAGCCCAGCGGAGCAAGGCGCCCGGAATGGCCCCCAGTGCCACCCAGGCCAGGGCAGAGGCCTGGGTGGAAGCCGTGCTCCTCATGGTCGGCCCCGCCCCAAGGTCAGCCCCAGCTGGCAGGCCAGCAGACCACCCAAAAGGGAGGCTGTCCCCAATGCAAGTGCCTGGCGCCTCTCCCGTTTCTGCCAGGCACGCACCAGCTCGGCCATCAGGGTGGAAAAGGTGCTCATGCTGCCCAGAAGCCCAGTGGCCACGGCCAGTTCCAGGTTGGCCTGGGTGTCGCGGGGCCAGCGAGGCTGCAGGCCCACAAGGAGACCCATCAGAAAGCAGGCGCTGATGTTCACCCCCCAGGTGGCCCAATGCCCGTGGCGCCATCTGTTGACGCCAACCTGCATGGCGGCGTAGCGGATCCAGGCTCCGAAGATTGCCCCCAGGGCCACACTCGCCGCAGAGGAAAGGGCCATCGTCTGGCTCAGGGGCGCCATCGGGCCATCGCAGCTAGGGGGTGTTCCGGTCGACGAGGCCTACCAGGTGCGGCGCCCCATGAGGTTCAACGTAAGCCACCATGATGGGACAGGATCGTTCGTCGCCCATGCGCCCCCCCCTCGATAGTTATGGCCCTCCCCCGGAGAGCGATCCATCCTTTGGGCCTCCTGGTGCCCCTCGCCATCGCTGGCTGCAGTGGTTGCCACTGGCCATCAGCTCAGCCCTGCTTGTGCTCTTTTTCAACCAGCTGGTTGAACTCCAGAACCTGAACCGCAGGGTTGCCAGGCTCTATGAACGGATGGATCTTCTGGATCGAAATCGCATGCTGGATACTGCGCCGGCGTTGGCAGCTCAGCAGACCCTGATCCTGAAACGCCTTCAGGAGCTCGAAACCATGATCGGCAATCCGGGGGAACAGCAACAGGATGCGCCAAGGGATCGGGGCCCGGCGGCGCTTCAGGCTCCCCCTCCACCGGGTTCCACGCCCTGAGATTTGGCAGCTTTCAACCCTTCACCGCGTCTGCAGTTGCCGTTGGAAGAATCGTGCGTTGCAGCAGGATGAATAGGATGAGCACCGGAAGAATGGAGATCACCGAGCCCGCTGCCACCAGTCGCCAATCGAGAGAGAAGCTGGAAGCTAGCTGTTGCAACCCCAGAGGGAGGGTATAGTTGCTGGGCTCATCCAGGATGATCAGCGGCCAGAGAAAATCACTCCAGGTGCCGATGAAGGTAAGCATGCCCAGGGTGATGAGATCTGGCCGGGCTGCTGGCATCAGCACATTCCACCATTCACCGATGGGGGAGCAGCCATCCATTCTGGCCGCTTCCTCCAGTTCCTTCGGGACGGAGAGAAAACTCTGGCGCAACAGAAAGATGCCGAAAGCCGTGGTGGCCTGGGGCAGCACCAGGGCCAGGAGGGAATTGCGCAGTCCGATCTTCACCATCAACACATAAAGGGGAATCATCACCACCTGGAAAGGAATCAGCACGGTGGCCACCACCACCGCCAGAACGGCTCCACGCCCCCGGAACTGCAGACGCGCCAGGGGATACGCCGCAAGGGAGGAGAACAGCAGATTCGCCGCCACCGCCAGGGCACTCACCACCGTGCTGTTCAGCAGATAGGTGCCCATCGGGTTGTCGCGGAACAGTCGGCCGTAGGCCTCCAGACTGGGTTGGCTCGGCAACAGGGCGGGGGGGCTGGTGAAGATGTCTTCGCCGGGGCCTTTCAGGGAAGTGCTCAGCAGCCAGAGCAAGGGGAGCAGGGTGAGCAGCGCGATCAACAGCAGCAGGGCCATCTGCCAGGCCACCCCCATGACGCCTCTGCGGGACGCGGCGGAGGTCACAGGCGGGGCAGCTCCGCCACCGGCAGTGGGGTTTTCTGGGGGTGCAGCGGAGCCCTCTGCTCCCCTGCCATCAGGCGATTGAGGGCATTCACAAAGGCCTGGGCCGCCGCCACCACGATGTCGGTGTCGGCGGCATGGCCGGAATACAGAACGCCATTGCGGCGCAGCCGGATGGTGACATCTCCCATCGCATCGATGCCCTCGGTGACGCTTTTCACGGAGAACTCCACCAGTTCATTGGGCACCTGGGCGAGCTGATTGAGGGCCTGACAGACCGCATCCACCGGACCTGTGCCGATGGCCGCCTGGCTGCACTCTCCCCCCTCCCGGGTTTCTAGGGTGACCGTGGCGGTGGGCAGAAGACCGGTGCCGCAGCTCACCTGCACCCGTTTGAGTTGGAAGCAGGCTTCATCCTGCAGCTGCACCTGCTCACTCACGATCGCTTCTAGATCCCGATCGCTCACTTCCCGTTTGCGATCCGCCAGCTCCTTGAAACGGGCGAAGGCATCATCCAGATCCTCCCGCTCCAGCTGGTAGCCCAGCTCCTCAAGCCTGGCCCGGAAGGCACTGCGACCGGAGAGCTTGCCCAGGGAGATGCGGTTGTCGGCCAGCCCGACGGTGCGGGCGTCGATGATCTCGTAGGTGAGCCGGTTCTTCAGCACCCCATCTTGATGAATGCCGGATTCGTGGGCAAAGGCATTGGCTCCCACGATGGCCTTGTTGGGCTGCACCGCCATGCCGGTGAGGTTGGACACCAGCCGGGAGGTTTTGGTGATCTCTTCGGTGCGAACGGCTGTCAGTGGTGTGCCGCTCTCTGCCGGACGCCCCAGGAAGGGGTTGAAGTAGCTGCGGCGCACGTGCAGAGCCATCACCAACTCCTCGAGGGAGGCATTGCCGGCCCGCTCACCGATGCCATTGATGGTGCATTCGAGCTGCCTGGCCCCATGTTTGACCGCCTCCAGAAAATTGGCTACGGCCAGCCCGAGGTCGTTGTGACCATGCACAGAAATCACTGCCTGATCGATGTTGGGCACCGCCCGGTTGATGCCAGCGATCAGCTCGCCGAATTCCGCTGGAGTGGCATAGCCCACGGTGTCGGGAATGTTGATGGTGGTGGCGCCGGCTTCGATGGCCGCGGTGATCACCTCGTGCATGTAGTCGGGATCGCTGCGGCCAGCGTCCTCACAGGAAAATTCCACGTCGTCCACCAGGGAGCGGGCATAGGCCACCATCTCCCGGGTGATCTCCAGCACCTCGGAGCGGCTCTTGCGCAATTTGTGCTCCAGATGAATGTCGCTGGTGGCGATGAAGGTGTGGATCCGGCGGTGGGCGGCGGGGGCAACGGCCTCGGCGCAAGCCTTGATGTCGCCGGAGGCGGCCCTGGCCAGGCCGCAGATCACGGGGCCATCAGGGGTGCCAACGGTGGCGGCGATGCGCTGTACGGCATTGAAATCCCCTGTGCTGGCGAAGGGGAATCCAGCTTCGATGATGTCGACACCCAGGCGGGCAAGCTGCTGTGCGATGGCCAGCTTTTCCTCCAGGTTGAGGCTGGCCCCGGGGGATTGCTCACCATCGCGCAGGGTGGTGTCAAAAATCAGAACCCGACCGGGATCACGCGCCATACCAGAACCAAATGATTAAGCGGACTGACTACGAGTTAGTGGTCATTCTAGGGGTTTGTGCTCCTGTGCCTTCCATCTCTCAAGGCGGCTGGGAAGGTGAGCCGTACAGTACGCAGGCCGCAGGATCTCCATGGCCGCAGGTGCTCTGGCCCTGGTGCTCCACGCCCATCTCCCCTACGTCCGCTCAGGGGAGCCTGGCTCCCTGGAGGAAGACTGGTATTTCCAGGCGCTGCAGGAGTGTTACATCCCCCTGCTGCGCACCCTTGAGGCAGCCCAGGCGGATCCGGCCCAGCGCCCTCGGCTCACCCTCGGCCTCTCTCCCACCCTCCTCTCCCTGCTCAGCGATGGGGCCCTGAACCGCGGGTTCCTGCCCTGGCTTCAGGTGCGCATCGAACTGTTGGCGGACGCTCCACCGGAGCTGGAGGAGCCCGCGGCCGCGCTGGCCCTCGACCTGCAGACCATCGTCCGCGATTGGCAGGCCTGCGGCGGAGAGCTGCTCGGCCGTTTCCGCCGGCTCCAGCAGACAGGTGTGCTCGACCTGATCACCTGTGCGGCCACCCATGGCTATCTGCCGCTGCTGAGGGACACGCCCGAAGCCGTGCGCGCCCAGCTGCTCTGCGCCGTGCGGGAACATCAACGGCTCCTTGGGGAACGGCCTCTCGGCATCTGGCTGCCGGAGTGCGCCTACTACGAGGGCCTGGATCAACAGCTGATGGCCTGCGGCCTTCGCTACACCATCCTTGATGGCCATGGTTTGCTCCATGGCCAGCCCCGACCGCGTTACGGGGTGTATGCGCCGATCTGTTCTCCGGCTGGGGTGGCCTTCTTTGGCCGCGACAGTGCCTCCACCCTGCCGGTGTGGAGTGCCAGCCAGGGGTATCCAGGAGATGGGACCTACAGGGAATTTCATCGGGATCTGGGCTGGGATCTGCCCGAAGAGCACCTGGAGGCCCTGGGAATCCGATCCCGCCGTCCCCTGGGGCTGAAGCTCCATCGGGTGACGGCCCAGGGCTGCCCTCTGGAGAACAAACAGCCCTATGACCCCACCCAGGCCGAAGCCAGGGTGGCCGACCATGCCGCCGCTTACCTTCAGAGCCGGGTGGAGCAGCTCCATGGCCTCACAGGTGCCATCGAACGCCCTCCCCTGCTGGTGGCTCCCTTTGATGCGGAGCTCTTCGGCCATTGGTGGTTTGAGGGACCCCGCTTCCTTGGCGAACTCTTCCGCCAGGGACCGGGTTCTGAGCTCCAGTTCACCCACCTGCGGGAGGTGTTGTCCCAGGAGCTTCCCCTGCAGGTGTGCCAGCCCTCCCCCTCCAGCTGGGGACAGGGGGGCTATCACGACTACTGGCTGAACGACAGCAATGCCTGGGTGGTGCCGGAATGGCAGCGTGCGTCCAGAGCCATGGTGCGGCGGGTGAATCGGGGGGTGGGAAGTGCGGAGCAGCGTCGCTGGCTGACCCAGGCCGGCCGCGAGCTGCTCCTGGCCCAGAGTTCCGATTGGAGCTTCATCCTGCGGGCGGGCACCACCACCTCTCTGGCGCGGGAGCGCATCCATCGCCACCTGGATCGCTTCTGGAGGCTGATGGACGCCATCGAAAACCGCACCCCGCTCAAGCCGGAGTGGATTCAGGCCGTGGAGCGGGAAGACGGCCTCTTCCCCTCCCTGAATGCAGCCGACTGGACCATCAGGCCCTGAGGCTCCTGCCTGTCCTCAAAAGATCTGCTAACGGCTGCCCCCTCCAGGTGTGTAGCTTGCGACAACTCTTGCCGCCCTCGCCAGGCACCCCATGAGCCCAGGTCTGATCACCCAGTCGTCGTTGTTCGGGATCGGCATCGCCTTCAGCCCCCTGCACATCGGTGTGGTGACCCTCCTGCTGTTGGGCCGTTCACCCCTGCGCCGTTCCTTCGCCTACGTGCTCGGCTGGACCCTCGCCAATGTGCTCGCCGTGGCGGCTCTGATGGTGCTCGGGCAATTCTTCTCCATCAGCCTCAGCCATGGCGAACGGGAACAGGTGCTGATCGATCTGCTGGGTGCAGGAGCTCTGCTGGCCCTCGGCCTCTATCAGCTCACTCCCCAGGCCCTGATGGGGGAGGAGGGCATGGCCCTCAAATTGATGAACCGGCTGCCGGAGGTGGATACCTTCATGCTCATCGCCATCGGCGCGGCCGGGGCCTTGCTCACCCCCGAAAATCTCGTCTTTTATCTCAAGGAGGCTGGTCTGCTTCTGATCAACCATCCAGGCCTTTCGGCTGACCTGGAGGTGAGTGGGCTGTTTGCCCTGGCGGCCAGCTCTCTGCTGTTGCTCCCCCCCCTGGCCTGGATCGTGAGCCGAGGGGCGATCCGCGACACCATCGCCAGGCTGGAGGATTGGTTGCAGCACAAGGCCGAATGGTTGGTGGGTGTGCTTGCCCTGGTGTTTGCCGCCTATCTGCTCTATGAGGGCATCTATGGCCTGGAGATGATGATGCGAAGCCCGGTCTGATTCGGCTTTCTTCAGAGAATCTGATCCAGGAAGCGCCGGGTGCGTTCATGGCGGGGATTCCTGAAGAACACATCAGGGGTGGCTTCCTCCACCACTTCCCCTTCCGCCATCAACACCACCCGATCGGCCACCTGCTCGGCGAATTTCACTTCGTGGGTCACCACCACCATGGTGATGTCGTCTTCGGCGAGGTTGCGCATCACATCGAGTACCTCCCTCACCATCTCAGGATCGAGGGCGCTGGTGGGTTCATCAAAGAGGAGGATCCGCGGTTCCATGCACAGGGCCCGGGCAATGGCCACCCGTTGCTGCTGCCCCCCGGAGAGCTGGCCTGGGTATTTTTCCGCCTGCTCGGCGATTCCCACCCGTTGCAGAAGTGCTCGGGCCTGCTGCACCACTTCCGCGCGGGACCGTTTGCGCACCAGCACAGGGGCCAGGGTGAGGTTGTCGAGCACCGTGAGGTGGGGAAAGAGATTGAACTGCTGAAACACCATCCCCACCTCCCGGCGAATCGCATCGATGTTGCGCAGATCGTTGGAGAGGGCGATGCCATCCACCGTGATGGTTCCCTTCTGAAAATCCTCCAGGGCGTTGAAGGTGCGGATGAAGGTGCTCTTCCCAGAACCCGAGGGGCCCATGATCACCACCACCTCCCCCCGTTGCACCTGCAGATCGCAGCCCCGCAGGGCATGAAACCCGTTGGGATACCACTTCTCCACAGCACGTGCATCGATCATCACGGTGCTGGCGGAGGAAACAGGGGAGGTCATGGGGTGGGTGGGGCGATCAACGGCTGGGGATGGTCTGGGGATCAAGGCGGCGCTCCAGGGCACGGCTGCCCAGGCCAAGGGCAGCGCAGCAACACCAGAACAACACAGCGAGGGTGAGGTACACCTCGGCGTTCTTGCCCAGAAATTCAGGATTGGCCATCACGGTGCGGGCCACACCGAGCAGTTCGAGCAGCCCAATCAGGGAGAGGAGGGTGGTGTCCTGGAGCAGGGAGATGAACTGCCCCACCATGGCGGGCAGGGCCACCCGCAGAGCCTGGGGCAGCACGACTTGCTGCAGGGCCTGGGGATAGGTGAGCCCCAGGGATCGGGCGGCCTCCACCTGACCGGCAGGCACGGCCGCCAGCCCGGATCGCACGGCCTCCGCCAGATAGGCCGCGGCGAAGAAGGTGAGCACCCAGGCTGCCCGCCAGATCCGCTCTGGAGCCAGGCCTCCGGGGAGGAGGAAGCCCAGGATGTTCTGCCCCAGAAACAACAGGGTGATCAGGGGCGCGCCGCGAATGAACTCGATGTAGACCACTGAGGCCCAGCGCAACAGGGGAAGGTCACTGCGCCGACCCAGGGCGAGGAGCACCCCCAAGGGGAAACACAGGAGGATGGCGAAACTCGCGGCGAGCAGGGTGAGCAGCAGCCCTCCCCACTCCGATGGGGGCACCTTCGCCAATCCCAGACCACCGCTGATCAGCACCATGCCCATCAGGTAGATGGCGGGCCAGATCAGCGGCACCAGACGTAGCACCCTCTTGGGAAGGGCACGGCCATGGCGTCCCGCCAGCCAGCGCAGGCCCAGCAGCAGGGCCGCCAGGCCCCACCAGCGGGCCTGGATCGCGGGCTGGAGTTGAAGAGCCCAGGGGAGCCAGAGGGCAATGGCGGCCAGAAGCAGAGCTGCCAGTCGATCGTTGCGGGGCCAGAGCACCCCCTCCCGATCGGACCGCGGATGGGCTCGCAGCAGCCCCCAACTGAGGCCGGAGGCTGCCACCAGAAGGGTGGTGAGTAGCCAGAGCCGCCATTGCTGCTCCAGGGGGTAGCGGCCCAGGGCGAACAGGGTGCTGTTGGCCTGGATCACGGCCCAGTTCGCCTGGACCAAGGCCCAGCGCAGCAGACCGCCCATCGCCAGGGTGAGCAGCGCCAGCAGGCCCGCGCTCAGCACGGCATCGCCGGGGGTGGCGAACAGCTCGTGGCGCAGGCGACGCAGGAGGGAATTCATCTCAACGCTCCCGGATCTGCACGAGTTGATTCAGACCGTTCATCAGGGCGGAAATCAACAGGTCGAGGCTCAGGTAGACCCCCAGCAGGATCAAATACACCTCCACCGCGCGGCCGGTCTGGTTGAGGGTGGTTTCCGCCACGGAATAGAGATCACTGAAGCCCACGGCCACAGCCAGGGAGGAGTTCTTGGCGAGGGAGATGTATTGCGTGTTCAAGCCCGGCAGGATCACCCGCAAGGCCTGGGGCAGCACCACCCGCCGCAGGGTGGTGAACCAGCGCAAGCCCAGGGAGGAGGCGGCCTCCCACTGGC
>JBJTQT010000013.1:0-2617 GCA_046075745.1 Cyanobium sp.
TGCGGTTGAGCACCGCGACGGCCATCCCCTCTCCTGCCGCCAGGGTGGCCATGGGGTTTTTCTTGTGTTCCGAGATGCTCACGGCAGTCTCGGCGAGTACACGGTGGGCCATCAGCGGGACAGGAAGGCAATACACCACACATTAGGTCTCCAGCCAGGTCTCTGGAAAGGTCGCTGGGCGGGTCTCGATCGAGTGGGTAGCCTGTCGGAAGTGTTGTGGGGCTGATGAACCTGCTGCTCGACACCACCTGTTGCTCAGGGCCGCACCGTCTGACGACCTCGTGCTGGCCAGCGCGGATCCGGCGTTCACCCAGTTCGAAGGGGTGGTGACATTGGGGTCAGTTCCGGGGGCTGAAGGCGGAGAGCTTCCACCAGCCGCATCACCTGCTCCGCTCCATCGGCCAGCAGCGCCGGGGTGCGGGCCATCGCCGTGGCCAGATCCATCGGGCCGCTCACCAGGGAGACCATCGCGCTAATGCCGAGCTCATGCAGCGCACCGGCTCCTGGCCCGATCTCACCGGCGAGCACCACCACCGGCACTCCGGCGGCGGCGGCGGTGCGGGCCACGCCATGGATGGTTTTGCCATGGGCCGTCTGGGCATCGACGCGCCCTTCGCCGGTGAGCACCAGATCCGCCCCCTCCACCGCCGCGGTGAAGCCGCTGGCGGCCAACACCAGCTCGATGCCGGGGCGGAGCTCCGCGGCGGTGAGGGCCAGCAGCATCGCACCCATCCCACCGGCGGCTCCAGCCCCCGGCCGTTCCCGCACCTTCCGGCCTGTGGCCTTCTCCAGTAAAGCGATCACGTGGGCCAGGCCCGCCTCCAGGTGGGCCGCGATGGCGGGGGTGGCCCCCTTCTGGGGGCCGTACACCGCCGTGGCGCCGTGGGGCCCGAGCAGGGGGTTGTTCACATCGCAGGCCACCTCCAGCCGGCAGCTGGCCAGGGCCGGATGGAGCCCGGAGAGATCGAGGGCGGCCACTTCCCGCAGCTGCCCCCCGCAGAGCGGCTCCACGATGGCCGTGCCATCGGCGCGCAGAAACCGCACCCCCAGGGCCTGGGCCATGCCGGCCCCCAGATCATTGGTGGCCGAGCCGCCGATGCCCAGGATCAAATGCCGCGCCCCCGCGTTCAGGGCGGCGGCGATCAGTTCACCCGTGCCGTAGCTGGTGGTGTGCAGCGGATTGCGCCGCTCGGGGTTCACCAGCGGCAGGCCGGAGGCGCTGGCCATCTCCAGCACCGCCCGGCCTTCCTCCAGCCAGCCGATCTCGGCCTTCACCCGGGCCCGCTCCGCCGGCAGAGGTCCGGTCACCTCCACGGTCTGAATCCACCCGCCGCAGGCGGCCACTAGCGCCTCGGTGGTGCCCTCTCCCCCATCGGCCAGGGGGATGGCACGGATCTCCGCCTCTGGAGCCGCCCGCCGGATCCCCTCGGCCATGGCTGCGCAGGCCTGGGCGGCGCTCAGGCCACCTTTGAAGGAATCAGGTGCAAGGAGCACGCGCATCCCCTAGGGCGCTCCGTGTTGATGGTGGTGGGCCTGCAGGGGATCCTCCGCCACCCGGGAGGCAGCGGCAGCCTTGCCAGGATCGATCCGGTCGCGGCCCAGGCGGTAGATGCTGCGGCCATCCTTGATCGTCTCCACCACCCGGATGGTGGCGATCTTGGCGGGATCCACCTTGAGGGGATTGCGCTCCAGGATCACCAGATCGACCCGCTTGCCCGGCTCCAGCGTGCCCTTGCTGGCTTCTTCGAAATATTGATAAGCGGCCCAGTCGGTGATGGCCTTGAGGGCCACATAGGGCGACACCCGCTCGGCGGGCCCCAGCACAAAGCCGCTGCGGGTGGTGCGGGTCACGGCGGTCTGGGTGAGGCGCAGCATGTCGGGGGGCACCACCGGCGCATCGTTGTGGTTCGTGAAGCGCAACCCCTTGCTCTGGGCATAGGCCAGGGGGCTGATGCCCGCCGCCCGCGCTTCCCCGACGTTCTTGCGGTGCCAGTCGCCCCAGAAGAAGGTGTGGGCGGTGAAGAAGCTCGGCACGATGCCCAGGGCGGCCATGCGATCCACCTGGTCGTGGCGGGCCAGCTGGGCATGGATGGCCACGGGCCGCAGATCCTTGGCGCCGTAGCGGGCCCGGGCCCGGCCCACCGCCGTGATCAGCTGCTCCACGGCCGCATCCCCGTTGGTGTGGGTGAGGATCGGGATGTCGTTGCGCCAGCCCAGGGCCACCCAGTCGTCCACCTCCTGCTGGCTCATCACCGGATAGGCGCGGTAGTTGGCGGGCTGGCCCGGCGGCGGGGTGGTGTAGGGCTGGCTGAGGTAGGCGGTGCGCCCCTGGGGGGAGCCATCGCTGGTGAGCTTGATGCCGCCGATCTTGAGGTGGTTCTCATACACCCCCACCCGCAGCTTCGCCGGCGGGCCGCCGGGGGCCTGGGTGACAGCGGGCTTGGCCTGGGGCCCGGCGAACTCCCGGCCCGCATTGGCCTGCATGGAGCCCGGGGGCCAGGGCGCCCCGGGCTTCACGATGTCCACCTCCCTGAGTTTCTGCTCCAGGGCCGCTGGATCCCCGAGCACCTTGAAAAAGGGATAGGCCACCACATCCAGGATCAGGCGTCCCTGACGG
>JBJTQT010000014.1:0-2864 GCA_046075745.1 Cyanobium sp.
CAGCAGGATCACCAGGGCCGCGACAATCACGGCCACCCCCTTGCGGTTGGTGGTGGGCAGATCCTTCTCCAGTTCGTCCAGGAGCACCAAGTCGTTGTTGGCCTGCATCCCCCGGATCGCATCCACCGGTGCCTGCAGCAGCAGCACATCCCCCGCCTGGAGCACCACCTTGCCCAGCCGCTCCCGCAGCACCTGATTGCCCCGCCGCACGGCCATCAAGGTGGCGTTGTAGCGCTGCCGGAAGCGCAGGTCGCGGGGGCTGGCCCCCGCCAGGGTGGAGCCGTTGGGCAGCAGCACCTCCACGATCCGCTGGGTGGTGATCTCCGGGCGGGAGAGCTCCTGGATCGCCTCCTCCTGATCCCCGGCCGGGGAGAGCACCACGGTGTGCTCCTGCTGGAGGCGCAGCAGGGTTTCACGGTTGCAGCGAAGCACGAGCCGATCACCCCCCTGCAGCACCCGCTCCGCCAGGGGCGAGCCGAAGATCTCACTGCCCCGCTGCAGCTCCAGCACATCCACATCGAAGCGGCGCTGAAGCCTGCTGGCATGGAGAGTCTGGCCCACAAGTTCAGAGCCTTCCGGAATCAGCACCTCCGTGAGGTAACCCTCCCGGGCCAGCCCACCGAGCAGATCATCCCCATCGAGGCCCCGATCCGGCAACAGGCGGTCACTCGCCCAGATCATGTACAAACTTCCCAACAGCCACACCGGGATGCCGATGGCGCTGAAGCTGAAGAGGTCCAGGGAGCCATAGCCCAGCTGGCGGCTCACGTCACTGGCCAGCAGGTTGGTGGAGGTGCCGAGCAGGGAGATGGTGCCTCCCAGCACTGTGGCGAAGGAGAGGGGCAGCAGCACCTTGGAGGGGGAGATCCGTCGGCGATGGCACCAGCTTTCAAGCACCGGCAGCAGGGTGGCCACGATCGGGGTGTTGGGAATGAAGCCCGAAATCGGAGCCACCACTCCCACCAGGAGGGCGATCATGCGCTGGGGGCTGCGCACGGCGTCGGAGCCAATCAAGACTCTGAGGCGATCCAGCCCACCACTGCGGAACAGACCGGCCGAGACGGCAAACAGCCCCATCAGGGTGATCAGAGCGGGGCTGCCGAAGCCCTGCACCGCTTCATCGGGCTTGAGCACTTTGAAGGCCACCAGCAGGGCAGCGGCCAGCAGCCCCACCACCTCCGGCGCCAGCCAGCCGGTGACAAAGAGCAGGATGGCGCCAGCGAACACCAACAGGGTGATGAGCCCTGGAAGGGTGGCGGCCACCGAAAGGAAGTTGCTCATGGCGAGGCGCTGGACCAGGCCATCCTAAAGAACGGTTTACCCGTCGGTAACTTGACTTTCTCTACAGGTAGAAGCCCACCGTGGTCACCACCCGCGTGCCCTGGGCCCGCAATGCCGTGCGCAGCAGGATCGTGCTCTGGTTGTGCAGCAGGTTTTCCCAGCGCTGCCGGGTCACGAACACCGGCAGCACGATCACGCAGAAGCGGTCCCGGTCCTTGCGGTGCTCCACCTCGAACTGCTTCACGAACTGCACCACCGGATCCACCAGGGAGCGATAGGGGGAATCCAGCACCACCAGCTTCACCTCCGGCACCTGCCGCATCCAGTTCTCCCGAAAGTCCTGGGTGCTGGCCGTGCCCAGGTCCACATGCACCGCCACCAGGTCGCTGGCGATCGTGCGGGCAAAGCGGATGGCCTCAAAGGTGCCCCGGTGCAGCTGGCCCACCAGCACCACCGTGGGCGTCCCACCCGTGGGTGGGCCTGGGGGCAGTTTCAGGCGCACATCCCGCGCCATGCGCAGCCGCCGGGCCACGGCGTTGTAGTGGGTGCGGATGCGCAAAAAGATCCCCACCAGGATCGGGATCGTGAGCACCACCAACCAGGCTCCATGGGTGAATTTGCTCAGCAGCAGCACCACGGTCACCACGGCGGTGATCAGAGCCCCCAGCCCATTCACGAAGGCTTTGGAGATCCAGCCCCGGCCCTGCTCCTTCCACCAGTGCACCACCATGCCCGTCTGGGAGAGGGTGAAGCTGAGAAACACCCCCACCGCATAGAGGGGAATCAGGCGGCTGACGCTCCCCTGAAACACCATCAGCAGCAGGGCGGCAAAGCCGCTGAGGGCATAGATGCCGTTGCTGAACACCAGCCGGTCTCCCAGGGAGGCCAGCTGGCGAGGCAGAAAGCCATCCCGGGCCAGGAAGGCCGCCAACCGCGGGAAGTCCGCATAGGCCGTGTTGGCCGCCAGCAACAGGATCAGCAGGGTGGCCAGCTGGAGCAGGGCCAGCAGCGGACCGGAACCAAAAATCCTTTCCCCCAGCTGGTAGAGCAGGGTGGCGCCATTCTCCACATACACCAGGCCGCTCTGGTGGGCCAGGGCGCTGATGCCGGTGAACATCACCGCCAGCATGGTCACCATCACCGCCAGCACCCGGCGGGCATTGCGCCACTCCACGGGTTTGAACGCCGCCACGCTGTCGCTGATGGCCTCGATGCCGGTGAGGGCCGCACAGCCTGAGCTGAAGGCCCGCAGCAGCAGCATGGGTCCAAACACCGTGAGCCCGCTCTCATGGGCGGCTGCCAACACCTGCTGCTGCTCCGCCAGGGGCGTGGTGGGCAGTTGGCCCAGGCCCGTTTTCACCGCTCCCGCCACCAGGAGCAGCATCACCATCCCCATGAAGAAATAGGTGGGCACGCTCAACACCCGGGCGCTGGAGCTCACCCCCCGCAGGTTGGCCACCATCACCAGCAGCACCGCCGCCAGGCAGAGGGGCACCCGCTCCGCCTCCAGGGCAGGGAAATAGGAGGTGAGGGCCGCGATGCCCGCCGCCACGCTCACCGCCACGGTGAGCACGTAATCAATG
>JBJTQT010000015.1:0-13775 GCA_046075745.1 Cyanobium sp.
AGCAAGCCCTGGCCTCCCTCCCGGGAGTGATCGAGCTGGAGGACCTGCATGTCTGGGGGCTCAGCACATCGCACACCGCGTTGACCGCCCACGTGGTGATCGATCCCCACCAGCTTGAGGCTGGGGGGCTCAGCCGTGACGATCTTCTGAGGCTTGCGCAGAAGCGCTTGGCGGAGTTAGGCCTGCGCAGAAGCACCCTTCAGCTCGAAACAGGTAATCAGGAGCCATGCTGTGCAGAGGAATGAGATGAGTCACAACCGGAGGCAACGGAGCTATCCGCGGGCTTCAGTCGGCCTGATGGCCCTGCCGCACCCGCCTCACGGCCAGGCCCGCCTCGGTGGAGGTGATGGCCGCCAGCAGCAGCAAGCCGATGAGTCCCACAAGTTGGTTCTGGGCTTCGGCGGCGGGATCGGCGTTCCGTGCGAGGACAGCGCCGGCGAGGAACCAGGTGGTGGCGAGGGCCGAGGTGATCCAGTAAGCCTTCCACCTGCGCTGATAGATGTAGCCGGTCCCCAGGCCGGGGAGCACATTCAGAAACATGGCCAGCCAACCGGAGGAGGCGGCGAGAATCTGTTCACGGGTTGCAGGCATGAGTGGGAGGTCAAGAAAAGATGAGAAATGCTTCACGTGCTGTTACAGTGGCCTTTACAATTCACCAATGAGGTCTCATGGCCACCGACTACACCGCAGCCATCATCAGCCTTGTGGGACTTGTGGCACTTCTGACGGGCATGACCGTGTTTGTGCTGACCCGCCCCAGCGATCTCGCCCCCCTGCGCGATCGCTGAGAGGGGCTCCTGAGGAATGCTCTCAGCTCCGTCTACAGCAGCGTGACCACCCTGGTAGCGATGTCGAAATAGGCGCTGCTGATGCGCAGCCTTCCAGATGAAGGCAACTCACCCGCCGCAGCGCGATGTTGGATGAGGCTTGTGCTGCTGCCCTGATGTTGCTCTGAATCGCTCCGGTGAGCGTATCTCCGATGTGAAAACTTGCCCGGATCGGTTTCACCAAATCTTCCAATAGGGGAGTGAGCGGAGTACTTGCCATGGCGGCCTGCACAGCGCCGCATTCGCTATGGAGCTGGACTCGGACTGATCGTGGCGTGGGGATTGTTGCTGGTTGGCGTTCTCAGGGGTGCGCCGTTGCTTGAAGCACAGGATGCAGCAGAGAATTAGTCCTTGCTCACTCCCTCGATCCGATCCTCAATGTCCTGATAGATCTTCTGCAACTGGGCGATATTTTCATCTGAGGTTTCCCAGTACCCACGGCCATTCACCTCCAGCAGGGTGCCCACAATCCGCCGGAAGCTGTGGGGGTTAAGCTCCATCAGCCGCTTACGCATCTCCTCATCATTGATAAAGGTATTATTGGCTTCTTCATACACAAAGTTATCCACTTGGCCGCTGGTGGCACTCCAACCCAGGGTGAAGTTCAGCCGCTTCGCCACTTCCCGCACTCCTTCATAGCCTGAGTTCAACATGCCCTCATACCACTTCGGATTCAAAAGCTTGGTACGGGAATCCAGGCGGATCGTCTCTCCCAGGGTGCGCACCTGGGCATTGGCTGTAGTGGTATCAGCGATATAGCTTGCCGGGGCTTTACCGTCCTCCCGAAGATTGGCAATCAACTTGGTTGGATCGCTATCAAAATAATGGCTCACATCGGTGAGGGAGATCTCGGCTGAATCCAGGTTCTGGAAAGTGACGTCAGCCGTTTTCATCGCCGCTTCGAACACCTCGCGCTGTTGATTCATCTCACCAGGATTGTCGGCATTGAAGGCAAAGGTCTTACGCTTGAGATACATCTCCTGCAGCTCCCCTTCCTCCTCCCAGGTGCTGTTCTCCACCGCCAGATTCACATTGGAGCTGTAGCTACCACTGGCATTGCTGAACACGCGGGTGGCCGCATCCCGCACACTGATGCCCTGGGCGGTGGCCTGCTCCTGGGCGTGCTTGCGCACGAAGTTCATCGCCAGGGGCTCGTCGGCCTCAGCGGCCATCTTCACGCCCTGGTCGATCAGGGCCATCTGGTTGATGAACAGATCCCGGAACACCCCTGAGCAGTTCACCACCACATCCACGCGGGGCCGGGCCAGTTCATCCAGGGGAATCAGCTCGAGCTTGTTCACCCGGCCCAGGGAATCGGGCACGGGCCGCACGCCGATGAACCAGAGGATCTGGGCCAACGACTCCCCATAGGTTTTGATGTTGTCCGTGCCCCAGAGCACGCAGGCGATCGTCTCAGGCCAGGCGCCCTGTTCCATCTTCTGCCGCTCCAGGAGCCGCTCTACCACCACCTTCGCTGACGCGATCGCCGCCCGGGTGGGAATGGCCTGGGGGTCGAGGGCATGGATGTTTTTGCCGCTCGGCAAGACCCCCGGGTTGCGGATCGGATCGCCACCGGGGCCAGGCAGCACATACTCGCCATCGAGGGCTCTCAGCAGGCTGGCCATCTCCTGGTCGGCGCAGATCTGCTCCAAACAAAAACGCAGGTAGGCAAATTGCTTGTCAAGGCCCTCCTGATCCACAGCCGCAAAGCCAGCCGCCCGGCAGGCCGCCAGCCACGGGCTGGGGAAACGGAGGCCGAAACGCTCCAGCCAACTGAACAGCCAAGCCAAGTTCTGCCGCAGGGTCACCCGCCCATCAGAGCCGGTCACCTGGCGCACCATGGCCCCCACGGCCTGGCGGCTGGTTTCGGTGATCTTGCGATTCAGCTCCACATCGGCCAGGACCCCTGAATCGTTGCCGCGGTACACCTCCTCGATCGAGCGGCCCAGGGCCTCCGCCAGCAGGGCCGGCAAGGAGCGGATGCCCTCCTCTTCCCGCTCCAGGGCAGCGATGTTCACCAGGGTGGCAATCGCCTCCTCCGCCGTGGGGGGCTTGCCGATAGTGTGCAAACCACAGGGCAACAGCCGGCTCTCAATCTCCATCAGCTGGCGGTACACAGCCCCGATCACCCCATCGCGGGCGTCCAGATCCAACTCGGCCGCATCCACGTCCGGCAGGCTCACGTCCTTGTCGAGGTTGCACTGGCGGGCGGTTTCCACCGTGGCGTTGACGATCTGAATACCCCTTCTGCCCTCCCGCAACTGCTGGTAGCTGGCCACCAGCTCCCCCAACTCCTTGAGGCCCTTATAAAGGCCTGCATTCTCGGCCGGCGGGGTGAGATAGCTGATGGTTTCGGCGTAGCCGCGGCGCTTGGCGATCGTCGCTTCGCTGGGGTTGTTGGCGGCGTAGTAATAGAGATTGGGCAGAGCGCCGATCAGCGAGTCGGGGTAGCAGCTGTCGCTCATGCCCATCTGCTTGCCCGGCATGAATTCCAGGGAGCCGTGGGTGCCGAAGTGGAGCACGGCATCGGCGCCCCACACCTTCTCCAGGTAGGTGTAGTAGGCGGCAAAACCATGGTGGGGGCTGGCGCTGCGCGAATAGAGCAGCCGCATCGGATCGCCCTCGTAGCCGAAGGTGGGCTGCACCCCCACGAACACGTTGCCGAAGTGCCGCCCGTAGATCAACAGGTTGGCGCCATCGCTATTGAGAGTGCCGGGGGGCTTGCCCCAGTTCTCCTCCAGCCGATTGGAATAAGGCGTGAGCCGCTCATATTCCTCCACGCTCATGCGATGGGCGATGGCCAGCTCCGGTGCCCCCTCAAGGGCCTCCGGATCCTTGAGCACGGCCTCCATCAGCTCCTTGCTGGTGCGGGGCAAACCGCCCACGTTGTAGCCCTTGGCGCGCATCTCCTCCAGCACCCGGTGAATGGAGCCGAACACATCCAGGTAGGCCGCCGTGCCCACATTTCCCTTGTCTGGCGGAAAGCTGAAAACGGTGATGGCCAGCTTCTTTGCGTTTCGCGGCTTGAGGCGCAGGGAGGCCCAGCGAATCGAACGCTCGGCAATGGCCTCCACCCGGTCCTGGAGGGTGTGGGCCTTGCCGGTGGCATCATCCCGGCCGCTGAGCACGATCGGCTCGATCGCCCCATCCAGCTCGGGAATCGCAATCTGAAGGGCCACCTGCACCGGGTGCAGCCCCAGATCGCTCTCCTCCCATTCCTGGGTGGTCTGGAACACCAGGGGCAAGGCCACCATGTAAGGCCGATTCAGTCGTTGCAGCGCCTCGATGGCCTTGGGGTGGTCCTGCCGGGCGGGGCCTCCCACCAGGGCAAAGCCGGTGAGGCTCACCACTCCATCCACCAGGGGCACCTCGGGATTGAGAGGGTCGTAGAAGAACTGATTCACGGGCCTGCTGAAATCCAGCCCGCCGCAAAACACCGGAATCACCGTGGCCCCTCGATATTCCAACTCCTGAATCACGGCCACGTAGTGAGCCTCATCGCCCGTCACGATGTGGCTGCGTTGCAGCACCAGGCCGATCACCGGACCCTTTCGCGCCTTCTCGCTCAGGTCGGAGCGGCTGGCACTCCAATTGAGGTATTCCTTCAAGTCTTCGAACATTCCGGGCGCCAGGGGATGCCAGATGCCCAGATCCGGAAACACAACAGGATCGGCCACCTGCAGCTCAGGCCTGCCGTCGCTGCTGCGGGGGAACACGTATTTATCGGCCAGCATCAACAGGAAGTTGCGCAGGTTGTCCGGCGTGCCGCCAAGCCAGTATTGAAAACTGAGCATGAAGGAGCGGGCATCCTGGGCCTTCTCCACCGGCAGATACTTGAGAACCGTGGGCAGGGTGTTCAGGAGCTTGAGCATGGCGTCCTGAAAACTGGCGCCGCCGGCTTCCTTCCGCTTCTTCATGAAGCTGGCGATCGCACTCTTGCTCTGGCCCAGCTGGGCCATCGAGAAGGTGCCTAGTTTGTTGAGCCGCATCACCTCCGGCATGGAGGGAAACACCACGGCGGCCTTCAGGCGATCCCGGTGGGGGGCAACGGCCTCCACCACCTTCTGGGCCAGATCCTCAATAAAGATCAACGAAGCGATGAACACATCGGCCTCGGCCACATCGGCGCAAAAATCCGCATAGTTCTGAGGATCACGCAGCTCCTCGATCAAATAGCCAGACAGTTCGATCGCCAAAGCCGGGTTGCCCTCGTTGATGCTCAGGGCTGCGGTGGTGAGCGCGTTCTGATATTGGGGTTCGAGCACCACATACACCGCCCGCATCAGAGGGCGGCCGTTCATGGACTCAGGGCTGACCCGACGGTTGGCGGAGCGGACCTGGGTGAACATGCGGCAATGAATTGAGCAATGTTAAGGAGCCTACGCAGCGGGGCTCAGCCATGGGGCTTCCGTTACAGAGGAGAGGCCTTCCCTAGCCTCGCCAGGAACGCGCCGCCCCCATGACCAACCCCGATGTTTCGATGAGCAGCCCCATTCCCGTTGTGGTGGCCGGCGCCCTGGGCCGCATGGGGGCAGAGGTGGTGAAGGCTGTGCAGGCCTGCTCCGATTACGTCCTGGTGGGGGCCATCGACACCACCCCCGGCAGCGAGGGAAAGGATGTGGGCCTGGAGCTGGGCCTCGAGGAGCTGGAGGTGGCCATCACCGCTGATTTCGAGGGCACCCTCTGTCAGGCCAGCCAGGCCGTACGCCAGAGCGGGCCCGGGGGTGGGGCGGTGCTGGTGGATTTCACCCACCCATCGGTGGTGTACGAGCACAGCCGCGGGGCGATCGCCTACGGCGTGCACCCTGTGATCGGCACCACGGGCCTGAGCCCGGAGCAGCTGGCGGATCTGGCCACTTTCGCCGCCAAGGCCAGCGTGGGTGGGGCCGTGATCCCCAATTTCTCGGTGGGCATGGTTCTCCTGCAGCAGGCCGCCGCCGCCGCCGCCCGTTTCTACGACTTCTGTGAGCTCACCGAGCTGCACCACAACCGCAAGGCTGACGCCCCCAGCGGCACCTGCCTCAAGACCGCCGAACTGATCGAAGAGCTGGGCAAAACGTTCAACGCCCCCCAGGTGGAGGAACATGAAACCCTGGCGGGGTGCCGAGGCGGGGAACGGGAGAGCGGGCTGCGGCTCCATTCCCTGCGTCTGCCGGGGCTGGTGGCCCATCAGGAAGTGATGTTCGGCGCCCCTGGCGAGACCTACACCCTGCGCCACGACACCATCGACCGCTCGGCCTACATGCCCGGGGTGCTGCTCACGGTGCGGAAGGTGCGCACGCTGGAGGGGCTGGTGTATGGCCTAGAGCGACTGCTCTAGAGATCGCAGGCGTAGGCCAGTTTCCGTAGTCTCGCGAGGCCGACGCCCGCCCCCAGACCGCGAAACCCATGCTGATCCCGGTCTCCCCCAGCGAACTTTCACGGCTCATTCCAGCAGTGGCCACCGGCCCCCAGTTCAACGCCTGCACGGGCAACCCGGGAAAGTTGCTGCAGCGGCTGATGATCTCCCTCATCGGCGGGGTGCTGCTTCTGCTGGTGAGCCAGACCCTGGCCTTCAACAGCCGCTTTTCCTCCCTTTGGCTGGTGGCAGGGGTGATCACGATCCTTTACATCCTCTGGGGACCGATCGTGGAAGCCGGCCGGCGCAATGCCACCCTGCGCCGATATCCGGCAGCAGCGATCTTTGAGGGGGAGGTGGGGAATCTGTTCACCCGCGAGGTGGTGCAGGAGAGACGGGAGCAGACCGACCGCAGCGGCAGGCTGGAGATGGTGGAAGATCGACGCACCTGGCTCTGCCTGGAACTCGAGGACGGAGAGGGTTACATCGGCCAGCTTCGCTTCCCGATGGACAAGAAACACCAGGCGATCCGTCCCGGAATGGTGGTGCGCTGCCTGGTGCTGAGCGAGCGCAAGGATTTCAGCCGGGTCGGCGCCATCAGCGATGGCTGGCTGCCCCAGCTGAAGCTATGGGTGGGCGACTATCCCTATCTGTTGCGGCCAGCCTTCGAGGAGCTCTGCCTCTTGCGGCTGGGAGGGCGGTGAACCGTCCAGCAGCACAAACGAGATCCTGCTGCAACATTGCGTTACAATTCTCGCAACACTTCTCAAAGGAGCTCCCCATGGCCCAATCCGCAGCCCCCATCCGCGGCGCCCAAGTCACCACCGAAGATGGCGGTCGGCTCAATGCCTTTGCCACAGAACCCCGCATGGAAGTGGTGAGCGTGGAAAATGGCTGGGGCTTCCACGAGCGCGCTGAGAAGCTCAACGGCCGGATGGCCATGCTCGGTTTCGTGGCCCTTCTTGCCACCGAGTTCGCCCTGGGCGGTGAGGCCTTCACCCGTGGTCTGCTGGGCATCGGTTGATCGCCCCGATCGCTCACCGTTTCACGTTTGGCCGCAGCAAAATATGTTGCGGCTTTTTTGTTCTGTTGCCCCATTCGTCCGGTGACACCTAACCCCTCCTCCTCCAAGGCTTCGCCGATGTTCAACGCGGTCGTGCGCGGAGCCGGACCGACGGGGGCCCTCACTGCCCTGGCCCTGGCCGACGCCGGGTGGCGCGTCAGCCTGATTGATCCCCAGAGCCCGTCCCAGATTCAGGAGCGATCCAGGGCCTATGCCTTTACCCACTCCTCCCGACGACTCCTGGAACGTCTGGGCCTGTGGAAGAGCGTCTCCTGCATCCTGCACCCTTTCGACAGGCTTGACTTGGAGGATCTTGGAGCCCGTGAGCTCAGCCGGTTCGGAACCCGCGACCTACGGAATGGTTCATCCGAAGAGCATCCTGTGGGCTGGATCGGTGCCCACCAGGAGCTCATGGGAGTGTTGCTCCAGCAGTTGGAGGCCAGGCCCTCCATCCGCCTTCATCTGGGCAACGGCACTCCTGGCTCCTCCCTGGCTGCGTTGGAGCAGGAGGCCGACTGGATCATCGCCGCGGACGGCGCCCTGTCCCCCACCCGAGAGGCACAGGGAATCCGAGTGTGGCGTCATGCCTACAGACAGCATTGCCTCACGGCGCAGGTGCGCCTGCGGGGCGCGCCGAGCCGCACCGCCTGGGAGCGCCTGAGACCGGAGGGGCCCTTCGCCCTGCTGCCCATGGGAGGGGAACGCTTCCAGGTGGTTTGGAGCGCTCCGGCATGGCGCTGCCGCCAACTGGAGAGCCTGTCCCCTGCCGCCTTCCTCGACGCCCTGGCTCCCGTCCTGCCTCCTGGAGTGGATGTGGAGGAGATGGAAGAGCCCCCACGGGTGTTCCCGGTGGGTTTGCTGCTCGCGCGCCGCCTGCATCGCGGCCAAACAATCCTTGTTGGGGAAACGGCGCACCGTTGTCATCCAGTGGGAGGCCAGGGTCTGAACCTTTGCTGGCGAGACGTGGACTCCCTGCATCAACTCGCCCTTCAGGTGAGTGATGGAAAGCGACCGATGCACACCCTCGGCCCTGCCTATGGCCGCAGCCGCTGGTTGGATGTGTGTCTCACCCTGCTCATCACCGATTCGCTCGTGCGGATCTTCTCCAACCGCCATCCCTTGCTGGTGCCGGGCCGGAAACTTGCCCTGCAGCAGCTCAGGAGGCTCCCAGTTCTGCGGCGGACCTTGCTCGGGATGATGAGCCATGGTGCTTGCCAGCGCATGGGAGCAGCACCAACCTGGGCCCATGGTGATCAGCAACTGCCGGCAACCTCCCCCCTCCAGTGAGCTACTGGCCTTCCTGCGCCACCAGATCGGTCTGAGTGAGGGGGCTCTGGAACTCGGATTGCGTCAGTCAACCCTTGAGCAAGCCCCCCTGCCCGCCGTGTTGTGGCGCTATGGATTGATCACTCTGGAGCAACTGGAGCGGGTGCTCACCTGGCAGGACAACAACTGACCTGGCAGGACAACAACTGGAAGGAGGGACGCGTCATCTCTCAGTGAAGAGGATGGTCAGTAAACGATCAGGGATTCCGCAGGCACATCCTGGGGCAGCTTGCTGCGTCCATTGAGGGCACTGAGTTCCACCACGAAGCTGAAGCCTGTCAATCGGCCTCCTGCCAGGCGCACCAGTTCTCCACAGGCAGCGGCCGTGCCCCCCGTCGCGAGCAGATCATCAACCACCAGCACCCGGGGGTTCCCCTCAAATCCATCGGTGTGAATCTCCAGCCTGTCCGTGCCGTACTCGAGGGTGTAATCAATGCCATGCACCTCTCCTGGCAATTTGCCAGGCTTGCGCACAGGAGCGAAGGGAAGCTGGAGGGCGGTGGCTAGGGCCGTCCCCACGATGAAGCCACGGGATTCAATCCCCACGATCAGATCCGGCTGCAGCCGCTCGCACTGTTCACCGAGGCGGCGCACCGTTTCCTGCCAGCCCCGGGGGTCGCGCATCAAGGGGGTGAGATCGCGGAAGAGGATGCCGGGTTTGGGAAAATCCGGGATGTCGCGCACCCACTGGCGAAGATCGAGGGAAGGATCTGGAGCAGGCGTGCCAGACAACAGGTGACGGATGGGGGCAATCGCTGGCATCATCGCAACCATGGTCAAGACGTCTTCTGCGCCCCCAGGCCTCGCAATGGCCTCCCTCCCCCGGCAGGGGCTGGAAAGGCTGGATCTTTTGCTTCTCTGTGTTGAGGCACTTGATCTCAACGGTGGGGAAACCCTCCTATGGATGGGCCAGCAGCTTGGCTTCTCTTCCCTCTTCCCCGACCGGGTGGCCCTCTGGAAACTGCGGTCCCACAATCCCCTCAGGCGGGCTTGCCGACGCGGGACGCCGAACCGGGAGGAAACCGACGCACTCATTCGCATGCTCTGCGCCATGGCCGATCGGGTGTACCCAATGGTGCGCGGCCTTCTCTCCAGCCGAGAGCCCGCAGACCTTCAGAGGGACCATTGGCGGCTGTTTGAGGAGAGGCTGAGAGACCTGCTGAAAGAACGCATGAACGTGCGCCGAAGCAGCGTGCAGAGCCTGATGGATCCGGTGACCGGGGCCCCCCAGCGCCGAGCCCTGATCCAGTCCCTCGCCCTTGCCGCCGGCGATGGGGGCATTGATCGCCTCAGAGCCAGTTTGATGGACGCGACGCCATGAAGCAAACGTTGACCTACATGCCCCATGCCTTCGGGGCCCATTCCTGTCGCCTTCGGGTGGAAGGGTTGCCTGATGTGTCCAGCGACCGGGGAAGCGATGCCCTGGGGATCATCACGGGCTGGTGCCTCGACTGGGTGGGACATCCCCAGCTGGAGGGCCGCAGGGAGCATCTCCAGGCCCTGATCTCCACCGTGATCCCCTATGCCAGGCATCTGTTGAGTGGGATTCCCCGCGCCATGGGAGGGGAGAACGACCCTGTCCATATCGGTCCGCAGGAGGATGGGCGTCATCACATGGAGCTCCGCAGCAGCCAGCCCGACATACCTCCCCTGGAGGTGACGATCGACGACGCTGAACTGGCGGATCTGGTGCGGGTACTGGATCAGTGCCGCCTGGATCCTCGGATTCAACTTCCCCTCCCGGTTCCTGAAGCCCTGCCCCTGCCGGCCAGGGAACTGAGGCACCGTGTTCCCCTGCGACGTCGCCTCAGCGCCCCGGTGGGCGGCCTGGCAGCCCTGGCTGTCGCTGCCGGTGCCGGCAGTCTGCTGCCCACGCCCCGATCGTCGGATCCTCCTCAGATCAGGACCCCCACTGCAAAGACGGCCCCTGCAGACACGGTTCAGCCCCGCCTTTCGCTGCTGCGGAGCTGGCTGGAACGCCGCACACCCAGAGGCACAGGCCAGGCCTCCCAGACGTGGCAGCTGGCGGTGAACACCCGTGGAGAAGTGGTGGCAGCCTCCGCGGTGGAGGGAACCGACGGGACGCAACGCGCCCGGCTTGGATTGCCGATCGCGGAGGTGTCCAGTTCACCATCAGGGGATACATTGCTCGTGCGAGGAGTGCTGAAACCCTCTGGTTTCTGGGAACTGTCCCCCTGGCACGGCTGGTAAATCCCCCACACGCTGATCCTTTCCCATGGCACTGACCTGGCCAGAACTCAGGCGAAGAGTGGCCAGGCTGGGATCAGCCCTGGATGTGGTAGTGCGCAGCGACCCTGAGGTGTGCGGGCTTAGCGGTGAGAACTTCCATCTCACCCTTCACCATGGCGGGCATGGTGACTGCACGGTCAACGACCTGTCCCTGATTGAATGCCCCAACGAACTTGTGCTGCTGGAATTCGAGCGTTGGATGAGAGGTGCTGGATATCCGCTTGATCCATAGCCCCATCAGCCTTTGCAAGCCAGGCCAAGAGGCCCATCTCAACCCCCTCCCATTCCTACGGCCATGCCCCGCGGACCCATGAGCCCTACACCCCCGTCCCAGGTCCGCCCGCTGCATCTGCCCACGCCAAGTTTGCAGAATCAGCCCAGGCCTCCTCGCCGGACGGGCTCAAAGCGACGACGCCATCCCTCCAAGCTCAAGCACCTAGCCATGGGGGTGCTGTGTGTGGTCGGGGGAACGCTGATTCTGGTTGGACTGATGGCTCTTGCCGAACGGTTCAATACCTTGCTGCTCGTGAGCCAGGCAGTGGCGAACCTGATCCGAGGGCTCTCTCTTCTGGCTACAGGCCTGCTCCAGCTTCTGGCTCTGCTCACGGTGGCGGCCCTTGCCCTGTTCGCTCTGCTTCTGCTGGTGGGTGGGCTCACACGCTTGGTGCGTGCCATCACCAGCGCGCTGGCCAAGAAGGGCACCAGGCCAACGGCGAACCCCCTGAAATCCCCCCCCTTCAGGATGTGATCCGCATCAGCCGTGCCATCTGGCAAACCAGAGACCTGCCAACTGCCAGGACGACCAGAGAAAGATCGCCAGAATCAGCCACTGCAGCCAGGCAGGGCGGCGTGGCTCCGGAGCGGGTGAGGCCATTGGTGGGCTGGAATCTTTCCATGGTGGCGCACCAGTGCTCCACAGTCATCCAGACCCACGGGACTAGGCTTAAGAAAGTCTGAGGATTGTCCAGATGCGGATCGAGCACACTGCCGCTGAAACGGCAAGAGATGCATCCTGGGATGAGGATGCTCTTGTCTTGCACCTGCACACCAGGGAAGTGGCCTTGTTGCTCGACATCCTGGAAGCCGCCCTGCCCACAGAAAAGATCAGCGACCCACACACCTGCAACCCGGCTATGACGCACTTCTTCAACAGCGTCTACGGCGGGCTACTCAGTACGGCCAGAGACCATGGCTGGGGAGGAACCCAGCGGTTGCCCTAGCTGAGGGCGGAGGAATGGGAATGAATGCCCTGATCGCTGCATTGCATGATCCGCGGGCCTATCCCCACCCCACGAACGGCATTGCACTGGAAGAAACCCATATTTCCTGGGTGTTGCTCACAGGAACCTATGCCTACAAGATCAAGAAACCCGTCAATTTCGGCTTTGTTGATTTCAGCAGCCTTGAACGCAGACGTCACTTCTGCAAGGAAGAACTGAGGCTCAACAGCCGTCTGGCCCCTGAGATCTATCTGGATCTGGTGGAGATCCATGGCCCCTTGGAGCAGGCCAACCTGCGGGGACAAGGCCCTGTGATCGAAGTGGCCGTGCGCATGCACCAGTTCGATCGTGATGGACTCCTGCCGAAGGCCCTGGATGAGGGCCTCATCACCGGCGAGCAGCTTGAAACCTTCGCCACAAGACTCGCCATTTTCCATGGTGCCGCAGAGATCGCTCCGGCCCAGGGTCCTTACGGCACACCGCAGGCTGTGATGGCTGCGGCAGCGGCCAACCTGGACGTGCTGATGCGTCTGGATCCTCTACGTGGATCCTTGAAGCGCCTGCGGGAGTGGACCGATCAAGAGGGAGAAAGACTGGAGGGCCTGTTCAACACGCGCCTGGGTCAGGGACGGGTGAGGGAGGGGCATGGAGATTTGCACCTGGGCAATCTGGTGCTCCATCAGGGGTCAGTGGTGGGCTTCGACTGCCTGGAGTTCAACCCGTCCCTCCGCTGGATCGATGTCATTAGTGATGTGGCCTTTCTGGCCATGGATCTGGAGCAGCGCGGCGAGTTGCTGTTGGCGCGGCGGATGCTGAACCACTGGCTGATCAGCTCAGGCGACTATGGGTCGCTGAGTGCGTGGCAGTGGTACCTCACTTACAGGGCACTGGTGCGGGCCAAGGTGCTGGCCCTGCGCTTGGAGCAGATGAACGGACCTGGCAGCAAAGGCCAGGAAACCCTGAGGAAGCAGCAGGGCGGCTACATCGCCCAGGCCATCGCCAGCTGTACACCATCCGCGTTGGGGGCACTGGTCTTGATGCACGGCGTCACCGGGAGTGGAAAAAGCCACATCGCCCTTGAGCTCTGCCAGAGGCATGGCTGGATGCATCTGCGCTCCGATGTGGAACGAAGACGACTCTTCGGCCGATGGGGCACACAGATGTCTCCCCTGTGCCATGGGGATGCCTATGCCCCGGCGATCAGCGCGGAGCTCTACGACACAATTCTGCCGACAGCAGCTGAGGCTGTGGTGCTGGCAGGCCTTACGGTTGTTGTAGATGCAACCTTTCTAAGGCGCCACCAACGAGAACGGTTCAGAGAGCTGGCAAATCAGCTTCAAATTCCCCTGCTGATTCTTTCTTGCCCAGTGTCTCTGGAGGTGGCCACCGAAAGGATTGCCAAGCGCAGAGCTCTCGGAGGGGATCCATCTGAGGCAGATGAATCTGTGCTGATCAGCCAGTGGCAGACATGCGAAGCACTTGAATCCTCAGAGGGTGACCTGCAGATCGCTGCTCTAACCACAGAGGCTGTGGAGCGGGATCTGCAGGATCATGTTCCCAGGATCCTCAGAACCATTCCGGGATCGCTTCCTCGACCGTGTTGACATTGGCCTCCGGCGTGGACCTGCGGAACTCCAGCGTGATGCTCCGCTTCTGTTCCCCATCCGCTGCCACCGCCTCGATCGGATACACCTGCTGTCCATCCCGGAACGGCACCTGGATCCGGAACGTCCCATCCGCTGACAGCGGCA
>JBJTQT010000016.1:0-2571 GCA_046075745.1 Cyanobium sp.
GTAGGTGGTTTCGTTAAGAAAAAGGGTATAGGGCTCATCGCCATCGGGGCCGGGCAGGTCGTCCTGGGTGGTGATCGTGAAGCCGGACACGGGAGGCAGGATAGTCAGCTCCCCAGCTTGGCGGATCCTCCTCCCGATGGCCCCATCCCCATCCATCAGGGTTGCGATGGCTGGCAGCCCTCCGCTGGCCACCGCAGTGAAGCGGTGGGGCCATCTTCAATCCGCCAGGATCTGCTCGCATAATTCAGCAAAGCCTTCTTCGATTTGGCGGTCGTAGTCGCGGGGCTGGAGTTGATCAATGAGATATTCGATCATATCTGATGTGTTGCGAGCGAATTCACCAACCAAACGATACTTATTGTACGCAGTTGTTCCCACACTCTGAAGATTACCGGCAACAAGTGTCGTGAGCTCTGTTTCTTGTTGTTGCCAGTAGATCGCGGGCTTTAATCGCGCTGGAAGCCCACCCGAAAAACCCGAATCAGGCAGGATGATCGGGATGATGCGGCGATGGAAGTCCTCTGCTTTTTTGCGGCAGTTTTGATAGATCATGAACAGCTCATACATGCAGTACTCCGATCGGAGGTATTTGGCGCTGATCACCACAATGATCCGATCAGCAGCGGCCAGGCGATCCATGAAGGCACTGATCAAATTCCCGGGCCTCATTTCATCGCGATCGATGCGGACCGTGATTGCCTCAGCGTGCTCGCGCAGCCCATTGACAAGCCCATCGACAACCCGTTGGCGTTGCACCCCGTCGGGAGTGCTATCCCCCCAGGCATAGGAAATGAAGACCTCCCTGCCTGATTTGGCGAAGCTGTCCACCGGCGCTGGCACCAGTTCCGGCGCAGGAGCTGCTTCTGCCTCATCGCCTGCGCTGGCCTCCAGGCGCTGGTGTTGGCCCAAGGGCCGCTGTTGGCTGGCCAGGGGTCCGGTGATGGTGGGCTGGAGATCGGCATAGCCGAACTGGCGGTTGCGCTGGCTCAGTCTTTGCTGAAACCACTCGGCCAAGGTGCCGCAGCGCTCACCCTGGAAGTAGATCGTGAGGCGGCCGGCGCGATCGCTCGTTTTTTTTTGGTCCAGCAGGGCGATGCAACCGTCGCGGGCGTCGTACACCCAAGCCCCATAGCGCCAGTAGACGCCGCTATCGCCGGCATGGTTGCCCAAATCACAGAGCAGCGCCCGCGCCAGGCCGTCGTGCAGGAAGCCATAGCTGTAGGTGAGGGTGAGGGAGGGATCACTGCCTTGCCAGCGGCCCTGCAGCTCCCTCTCCACCTGGGAAGAGGAGCGGGGCGGCAGTAGATCGGGTGCCAGGTAGGAGGCCTCCAGGCGCAGGTCTGCATCCGCCTTGCGGTAGGGGAAGAGGATGCCGCAGGTGCCCATCAGGCTCAAGAACAGCTTCTGGGCCTCGGGCTCATAGTCCCGCCAGACCGTGTTGGCAAGCAGGGAGGGTGTGAGACGGCCATCGTTGGCTCTGATCAGCGGGTAGGTGGAGTCGCGCTCGAACACCGCATACACCGCATCCAGCGCCCAGGATTGATCGAGGATGATGCGGTCTTGGAAGAGTTCCGGGCTGTGAAACACCACGCCCTTGTTGTGCAGGAACTGCAGCAAGGCTTCTGGTGAACTGACGCCACCGGTCTGTTCACAGAGGCTGGTGAACAGCTGTCGGCTGAGCGTGCGGTGTTGGCGCTCTTGGGCAGGCAGCTGTTGATCCTCTTGGCGCCAAGCCTCCAATTGCTGCCACACCTGATGGCGGCCCTTGCCGATGGTGCTGATGCCATCGCGATCGCGGAGGTAGGCATTGGCATCAGCCAGAGCCTCCTGGAGACTGGCGGCGTTGCGGCGGGTGCGTGCGCTAAAGGTCAAGGGACGCACAAACCCGAAGCTCTCCAGCAACCCCCTTTCCACCGGGGGCATGGCCGCCGCCTGTGCGGGGGTGTCGCACTGGCTCTGCACCACCAACACGGGCGCGTCGGAGCGGCCGAGGGTGCGCACATAGTCGAGCCAGTAGCTCAGCGGGTGGCGGCGATGGAGGGGATCGTTGTCGTCGCTGCCAACCAGCGCCTCTTGCTCCGGAGTCCAGAGCACCACAAACACCGCTGCAGTGTGCATGAACAGGGTGTGGGTGCTGTGGTAGATGTCCTGACCACCAAAATCCCAGATGACATAGGTGGCCCCGTCATCTGACCCCGCCGTAATGTCCCGCACGGCGATGCCATGGGTGGAGGGCACAGAAGGGTCGAAAGGTTCACCGGCCAGGTGACGGCAGAGCTGGGTTTTGCCTACGAGGCCATTGCCCAGCACAAGAATTTTGACGCTACTGATCGGGATGGCTGCTTCTTCTAGATCAAGGACGTGGGCGCGGAGGGAGTCAAGTGAGTTGTCGACTTCGCTGGACGCACACGCCTCTTCTGGGACACCTGGGATACTGCCGCCACTTATTCTCAGCGTTTGGAGACTTTGGCTGAAAAGTAATTTGCGTGGAAACTCCTTGAATTTGAGATTGACACACTTAAGAGTTGTCAGGGTATGGAGATCAACAAGTGGCTCCAGGTCGCTCACCTG
>JBJTQT010000017.1:0-17098 GCA_046075745.1 Cyanobium sp.
CGGCACCTATAACTGCCGTTTCCTGTTGCCTCTCCATGCCGCTCCTTCCTCCGATGGTGCTGGAGGCCAGCCCGCACCAGCTCGAGGTGACGGAGACCCTGCTGCAGGTGGGATGTTTCATGGTGATCTTCCTCGCGGCTCGCTCCATCTCCGAGCTCACGGTGCGCCTGCAGCTGCCCACGATCCTCGGGGAGCTGGTGGCGGGGGTGGTGGTGGGCGCCTCAGGGCTGCATCTGATCGTGCCGCCGGATGTGCAAGCCCAGCTCAGCGACAGCGCCGTGGCCCTGGTGGGGTCTCTGGCCGGAATCGGCCCGGAGGCCGTGCGGGAGATCTACCGGGAAACGTTTCCCAACCTTGAGGCTGTCTCTGAGATCGGGCTGTTCTCCCTGCTCTTCCTCACGGGGCTGGAAAGTGAGCTCGATGAGCTGGTGGCGGTGGGAGGGCAGGCCACCACGGTGGCCGTCACCGGCGTGGTGCTGCCTTTTGTGCTGGGCACCGCAGGGCTTTTCTATCTGTTTCACCTGCCCCTGATCCCTTCGGTGTTTGCCGGCGCGGCCATGACCGCCACCTCCATCGGCATCACGGCGAGCGTGTTCGGTGAGCTCAAGTGGCTCAAGCGCCGCGAGGGGCAGATTGTGATCGGTGCCGCCGTGCTGGACGACATCCTCGGCATCGTGATCCTCGCCGTGGTGGTGGCGATCGTGGGCGGTGGGGCCTTCAGCGTGGCGCCGATCGTGAGGCTCTGCCTGGCGGCGGTGGCTTTCGTGGCCGTGGCCCTGGTGCTCAGCCGCACGGCGGCCCCCCTCTTCGATTGGGTGGTGGATCACCTGAAGGCCCCAGGGGATGTGGCGGTGGCCAGCTTTCTGGTGCTCACCCTCTGCTGTTTCGCGGCCCAGGCGATCGGCCTGGAAGCGGCCCTGGGCGCCTTCGCGGCCGGCCTGATCCTCAGCGCTTCCAAGCACACCGACGACATCGACAAGGCCGTCAAACCCCTGGTGGCGCTTTTCGCCACGGTGTTCTTTGTGCTGATCGGCACCGGCATGGATCTTTCGGTGCTGAACCCCTTCGATCCCGCCAACCGGGAAGGCTTGATCGTGGCGGCCTTTCTGCTCACCGTGGCCATCGCCGGCAAGATCGCCGCCGGTTGGAGCTACCTCAGCAAGGAACCCACCAGCCGGCTGGTGGTGGGTCTGGGGATGATGCCACGGGGCGAGGTGGGCCTGATCTTCCTTGGGCTCGGCAGTCAGGCCGGCATCCTCACCCCCTCCTTGAAGGCGGCGATTCTGCTGATGGTGATCGGCACCACCTTCCTGGCCCCGATCCTGTTGCGCCTAGTGATTGGCAAGGAGCTCACCACTGCGGTAGCCCCCAGCTGATACAGGGAAATACCCGCTGCCCTCTGGGCGCCCCCCTCCCCAGGTTCAGAACCACCACCAGCGGCGTGGGGGGGCGGCGTGACTGCCATCGCAGAGGGGGGTGCGGCGGGAGTGGCCGCAGCGGCAGAGCAGTACGGTGGTGGGCTCCTCCAGCGTGAGCTCGTAGGCGATCCGGCCGGTGCCCAGATGGGCGCCATCGCAGAACCAGCCGTGGCGCGAGCGCCCGCAGCTGCAGAGGAGATGCACCCCTGCAGGAAGCTCCAGGGGTTCCGGTGCGGCGTCCGGGAGGCCGGGCTCCATGGTGCTGTAACGCGTTGCTTCCATCTTGCAGCTGTCGGCGGGATGCCGCGAGGAGTGCTGCGGGGGACTGCTGCAAGTGACGCTGCAAAGATGGAGTAAACAGTTTGGCAAATGCCTGTAATCACAAAGGGCAATCTTTCTGGGTTCCAATTGGCGCGACTCTCCAGATAGCATTCGCCAACCCAATTGATTACAAGCTGAATCCATGACGATTTCTGTTGCGAAAACTCCCCATTCTCTGCAGCTTGAAGCAGCAGCTTCGGGGCCCGCGTCTGCCTTGCCGTGGTATCAGCTGTTCAGGCGTCCTCAGATTGTGCAGTCTCTGGAGGCTGTGCAGGATCTGATTGCCGTGTCGCTCTGCATGGGGCTCTTCTGTGTGATGGCGCTCCAGCTCAAAGCGATCTTCGCTTCGCTTCTGACGACACCTCAGTTTCACGCCATCACGGCGGATATTCTGTTTATCTTGATTCTGGTGGAACTCTTTCGCCTGCTGATCATTTATCTACAGGAACAGCGCGTGTCCATCGGGGTGTCTGTTCTCCTACCTTTGAAGGTGTGGATCCTGAAGCGCAGGTTTCCGCTCGCATCCGCCTCCAGAAGCCGCCCAGTTCCCCACAGGAGTGATGGCCGGGCCGCCCAGTACGCTCAAGCTATCCTGCGCTGCCGTTTCGGGTGAAGAGCTCCTGTCATGGCGGTGCCGAGGGCTTGGGGCGTGCCGCCACAGTCCGGCGGACCACAGCCCGGCGGACGGTGGCCTTGCTGGGCATGCCCAACTGCGGCAAATCCACCCTGTTCAATGCCCTCACCCGTGGCCATGCGCAGATCGCCAACTGGCCTGGTCTCACGGTGGAGCTCCAGCGGGGAGCCCTGGCTGGAGGGCCGGCCCATGGGGCCCTGGACCTGGTGGATCTCCCTGGCATCCACGACCTCACAGGCAGCAGTGAGGATGAGGACCTGGTACAGCGGTTCCTCCGCCAGACCCCACCGGATCTTCTGCTGGTGGTGCTCAATGCCAGCCAGATCGCCAGCCAGCTGAGGCTGCTGCTGCAGATTCAGGCCCTGGAGCTGCCGCTGGTGGTGGCGCTCAACATGAGTGATGAGGCCAGGCGTTTTGGCTTGACCATCGACCATGGGGGTCTGGCCGCTGCCCTGGGCGTGCCAGTGCTGCCCGTGAGTGCCAAACATGGCGAGGGCATTCATGCCCTGACCCAGGAGATACTTGCTCAGGCCGACGGCCTGGATCGCCCAGAGCCAGAGCCTGGGCAGCCACAGGGGGCAGGGCTTCAGCCGATGCAACGGGCGCTGGATGGGCGGCAGCAGGATCTGGTGGAGCGCTTCGTGCGGTTGCCCCAGGGGCGGGTGAACCGCCGCTCCAGGGCCGTGGATCGGGTGTTGCTCCATCCCCTGGTGGGGCTGGCGGTGTTTCTCGCGCTGGTGCTCCTGGTGTTCCAGCTGCTTTATGCCCTCACCACACCCCTGCAGGAGCTCCTCGGCGCCCTCCTCGATGGGGTGCAGAGCGCCGTGCTGGAGCCTGGGCTGAGCTGGCTGGGCACCCCTGCGGCGTTGAAGAGTTTTCTGATCGATGGGCTCTGGCTGGGGGTGGGCACGGTGGCCACCTTCATGCCCCTGATCTTTCTGTTCTATGCGTTGATCGGCATTGTGGAGGATTCGGGCTACCTGCCCCGCGCGGCCTTTCTGATGGATGGCTTCATGCGCTGGCTGGGGCTGGATGGCCGCTCCTTCGTGCTGCAGGTGTTGGGTTTCGGCTGCAATGTGCCCTCGATCATGGGCACCCGGGTGATCCGGGATCGGGGCATGCGGCTGCTCGCCATGCTCTGCATTCCCTTTGCCCTCTGCCAGGCCCGGCTCACCGTGTTCGTGTTCCTGGTGGGGGTGTTCTTCCCCAGGCCCTGGTGGGCACCGGGGCTGGTGTTATTCGGCTTTTATCTGCTCAGTTTCGCGGCGGCGATCATCACGGGGTTGATCTTCAAGCAGGTTTATCCCAGTCGGGAAGCCTTTGTGCTGGAGTTGCCCCCCTACCGCGCCCCAAGCCTGCGAACGGTGTGGCGCCGCGGCTGGAGCGCCATGCTGAATTTCTTCGTCACCACCCGGGTCTTCATCATCTGCGGCGCTGCAGCCATCTGGGTGCTCACCCATCTCCCCCCCGGGGCGGCGGAAGGTGGCCGGCAGAGCCTGGCCGGGGTGATCGGCACGGCCCTGCACCCGCTGCTGGGCCCCATCGGCCTGAATCCCGATCTGAGCGTGTCGCTGTTCTTTGGCTTCATCGCCAAGGAGATCCTTCTGGGAGCGCTGGCCGTGATCTACCGCACTTCAGAATCCCACCTGGCCGGAAGCGTGCAGGCGGCGATCAGCCCACTGCAGGCCCTCAGTTACATGACGTTTGTGCTGCTCTATACCCCTTGCCTGGGAACGATCGCCGCCCAGCTGAAGGAATCCAGGAGCCGTCGCTTCGCCCTAACATCCCTTGGCTGGTCACTGGGACTGGCCTGGACCATGGCGTTTGTGGTGTACCAGGGCGGCCGGTGGGTTCAGGGGTTGGCCTAAATCGGCGTCACCTGCATCTCCCTGGCCTGATCCTGACGGAGCATGAACTCAAGCATGCCGCAGGCCACGTGCAGAATCCCCCCGGGGACACCGCGCCGCAGCACCTCCAGCTCGCTGCCAGGCCGGATGCCCATGGAGTGCAGCCGCTGTTGGAGGGCAGTGTGGTTGGGCAGGGAGTCGAGGCGAACCCGTTGCCCGTTCCGTGCGGCACTCAGGGGCATGCCTGACGCTGAAGGGTTTGGATTCGGATCCTAAATTGCTTCGGCAGGCTGGAAGGCACGGACATCCGTCTGCCACCCGCCCTTGTGCCATTTGATGCATGAGCCTGTATCGACCATCAGCCGTCGTTCTCCTGGCTCTTCTGGTTTTTGCCGCAGGGAGGGATCTGACGGCCCGGGCCCAGCTCTCCCCGAACTGCGAGCGCAATGGCCGGCGCGACTACTGCGCCATCACGCCGGTGATGGCCTCTCCGCAGAAGCCCTCCCATGACCTGGTGACCTTTGCAGACCACACCGTGTATGCGGTGATGAGAAACGAGGCTTCCTGCCGGACTGTGAGCGAGCGCATCAGAACCTGCAACGCCTGGATCACCACCCCGCCTGGTGATGGGAAGCGGATTCCTGCTTACTACAGGGGCACCTATTACGAGGGTGGATATAGGAATGAATATGTGGGCAAAGGAATCCACATCACCTACACCTTCCTGGATTGAGGCCTCAGGCTGACGGCTGGGCCGCAATGGTGGTGAGCCTGCCGGCCCCCTCATCCCAGAGGATGTAGGAGAAACAGGAGGGGATGTCGGCCAGGCGCAGATGTTTCACGCCTTGGAGCAGGTGGGCATTGCGCTGCTTGGCCGCCTGCAGCCTGTAATTGGGGATGGCTTCGCAGAGGTGGTGGATGGAGTGGCAGCCAATGTCTGCGGAAAACCAGTTCAGCAAGGCGGGGAGCTGCAGATCACTGGTGCCGTCCATGGCCCCTTGCATGGCGCTCCAGTTGTCGGTGGATTCCGCATAAGAGCCAGGAAAATTGTGCTGCACGAAGAAAATGCAGATGAAGACCGCCGCACTGAAGGCCATCACCGGGGTATAGATCAGCCAGAAGGTGCCAGCTCCCAGCCACCAGCCCATGGCGGCCCAGCAGGTGATCACGGCCAGATTGTTGAGCAGGAGATCGCGGAATTCCTCGGGGCTGTGCCACCAGCTGGTGGCGTGGCTGGCCACGATCCGCTTCCAGGGGGTGGAGGGATCGTCGCGAAGGGTGCGCAACGCATGGGGCACCAGGCCCGCCAGGCCGGCGATCAGTTCCACCCGGGGCTTGATCACCAGGTAGAAGAAGCCCCCGGGGATGAGCATCAGCGGATGGCGCAGGCCGCGGTAGAGGGCTTGCTGGCGGCTGCCGAGCCCGTTGTACACCCTGGCACTGACGAGGGCGGAAGGACCTTTGTATTTTTCCCAGTTGCCGTTGTGGCGATGGTGAAACGCATGCCCCCGCGACCAGGGCAGCTGGGGAATACCGGCCAGGATCCCCAGCAGAAAGCCCACCCAGCGGTTGGTGCTTCGGTGGCGAAAGAGGGAGTAATGCCCGCAGTCGTGCATCAGGGAGAAGCAGCGGGCGAGGAACAGCACCATCACGGCGAGCACCGGCACCAGGAGCCAGGAGCCCTGATGCAACAGGATCACCGCCAGCCACCAGAGCAGGCCGTAGGGCACCAGGGTGTTGAGGATCTGCCAGGCCCCGAGCCAGTTGCTGCTGCTCATGAAGGGTCTGAGGTCAAAGTCGCTCTTCTTCAGATTTCGTTCAGGCGAAGGGGGTGCTGCTGCCGATGGAGCTGGGGAAGCATCGCTCATGCAGGGGATTGGCAGCGCCAAAGCAACGGAGCTTTGAGCCTAGAGGCGAAAACGGAGTTTCGAGGTATTTAGACGGGGGGCTTGGTGACGCTAGGGAAACCCGAAGACCCAAGGTCCCGAAGGCAGAGCAGCCGCCGGAATTCCTATGGGAAGCTGCGTGATTTTTGCAGAGATTCCCTTGGCGACGGTCCGGCGCGCCTCCCTCGGCACACCTCTTTTTCGCGCAAGATCAGCTGGAACACGCAATCCCCGTCCCCCTCCGGCTGGGGGATGGGGAAGGGCTGGCTAGAAAAGACTTCCCGAAAGTTTCGTTGTCGCCTCTGGTGATAGCCAAGCCTCCGACGCAAGAGCAGCCAGGCCCAGCGGGTCCCATGCGGGCGATCGAGCATCAGCTGTTGCCGGATGCCCAGAGCCTCCCCCCCTCCCAGGTCAAGCCCCCTCCCGGGTGAGGGGACGCACCCGCGGACGGATCGGCTCGACCTGAGAGCGGCTCAGCCCACTGCCAGGGACCCTCTGCCGAGCTCTTGCAGGTGGCGTTGGATGGCGTGTCGGTTGGCGTCCTGGTGCAAGCGCAGGGCCAACTCCCGCCATCGCAACCAGTGCAGCTGCTGCTGGCTCTCGAGCTCCGCTTGCAGCACCGGCAGCCTGGATGTTTTCCAGAGGATCTCGCCGTCCTTGAAGCTGCGCTGCAGGATCTGCAGATCATGCAGGTCGCCGAGGTGGTCCTGGGCCTGTCGCAGATCGTTCACCCAGGCCTGAAGGGGGGGCTGGCACCAGGGCTCGAGGTGTTCCAGGCAGTAGCGCGCCCGCTTGATGCGTTTGCGCAGGCCATGGAGGGCTTCGGATGAGGGATCTGCCACCAGCCAGCCGGGGTCCAGAAAGAGGGCCGCGGTGAAGGGGGCCTGCCAGTCGGAGAGCCAGGGCTGCAAGGGCAGCAATCCGAGGGGCGTGAAGCTGGGCTGCTTCTGCCAGCGGGAGAGACGGGCCAGGAGCTTGAGGTAGCGCGATCCCTGCAGGGCGTCCTGCAGGGTGGCGAAGGCCTGGGCGCGATCCTCCCCCAGGCGTTTCATCGCCCGCTTCAGGGTGTGCTGCTCCTCTTCCGGCAGCCGGGGCCACAGCTCCTCTCGCAGCCGCTGCCCCAGCACATCCAGGTCGCGGCAGAGCCCTGTGCGCCTTGCCACGCTGGCGATGCGCCGTTCATTCACGCCGGCGGGAAGGTGCAGGGCTGGGGAGAACTGATCCAGTGCCGTGCGCAATCGCCGCAGGCTCACCCGCAGCTGGTGGAGGGGTTCTGGGTCGCGGTCGGCGAGCACCTCCCCCTGCAGTTTCCCCAATCTCCTGATCTGCCGCTTGATCAGCTCCAGGGCAAAGGCTCCACTGGTGAGCGATGCTGCGGAGGCTTCCCTCCCTTCGCTGGTTCCGACCGTCGCTGGCTCATGCAGATCTGCGGCCATGGGTCCCGTAGGAGATCTCCTTGTCGAAGGCTAGGGCTTCGGCTGGGGGGATCGTCTCCAGTTGGTCGCGCAGATGGGCGAGACGGCGGATCGTTCGGTCGTGTTGCGCAACCCAGAGGATCGGCACCACGATCAAGGAGTAACCGAACGTTGGAAGGGCCAGGGCCAAACTGAGTCCGATGCACCAATCGGGGTGGAGATAGGCCGGAGCCGGTGACGCCCCAGCCAGCCCCAAGTCCTGCGCCTGGCAGACCATCGCGTGCTCTTCGGGGGGCAGGAATCGCATGGGTGTCAGCTGCGATCAACTCCACCATCGCCCGGGAGGATTAACAGCCCTTTAACGCTGAAGTCCCCATCACCTCTGGGCGTTCTCTGCCGCACACCACAGCTGGTGTGCCTGTTGTGGAGTTGCCCCGCCCCAGGACAGCAGCGGTGCTTAGCTCCTTCCCCCCCTCCGCGGCAGAGCCCCCGCCCCCGGAATCGGCCCAGCAGCGCCTCGGCGGCCTGGCCGCGGGCTGCGGGCGCCGCCATGCTGTGGTGCTCACCCTGGTGGCCCTCGCCGGTGGAGCTGTGTTCCTGCTGGGTCTTGGGGAGACAGGCGTGGTGGATGAAACCCCCGCTCTCTTTGCGGCCTCCGCACGACATATGGCGGAAAGCGGCGACTGGCTGATCCCCCAGGTGAACGGGCTGCCGCGGTATGACAAACCTTCGCTGGTCTATTGGCTCATGGCGAGCGTGTATGCGCTGCCGGGTCACGACCGCTGGGATCCTCTCGGAAGCCTGGCCGCACGGCTTCCCTCCGCACTGGCATCGATCACCACGATGCTGCTGCTGGCTGACACCCTGTTGCGCTGGCCCCAGGAGCGCTCGGAGCGCGCCTTGAGGGCTGGCAGTGCGGCCCTGGCCTTCGCCCTTGGCCCCCTCGTTCTGGTGTGGGGGCGCACGGAGGTGAGCGATGGCCTCTTCACCGCAACTCTCGCCATGAGCTTCCTGCTGGCCTGGCGCACCTATGCCGCCCAACGGGGGCCTGGGTGGCCCTGCTGGGTGGCCCTGGCCCTGGCTGTGCTCAGCAAGGGGCCCGTGGCCCTCGTGCTGTTTCCCCTGGCGCTCGCTCTCTTCTGGTGGCTCGGAGCCGACGGGGTGAGCCTTTGGCGAGCGATTCCTGCTGGCGATTCAAGAATTTCCGATGTTCGCCCTGGAGAGTCTCCAGGTGTTGGATGACCGTCTCAGACGGGTGAAAGCCTCGTAGCGCACCGGTAAATCACCACGTGCTGTGCGCGCTGCCCTACGGCTCGCCGCAGGGCACCAGAGTGCATTGGATCCCGAGGCGCCGCAAAGCCGCTTCGAGTTCCCGTCCTTGCCCCTGTGGCAGCGGTGGGCTCAGCCACCAGGGCCAGCCCGGGCAAGCGCTCCCTGAGGTGCCGTTCCAGGTCGAGACTGCCGTTTGAGCGCACCACCACCCGGGCGGAGGGGTTGAGGAGGCGCACCTGCAGGGCGGCCTCCAGGTTCAGCCCACTATCCGAACTGAGCAGGAGCACGGCCCGGGCCTCCCTTCCACCGGCTCGCATCAGTGCCTCGGGATCGCGCATGTCTCCAATCACCAGGGCGTCCGCCAGGGCGGCGAGGCCATCGCCATCTCTCCAGGGCGGAGGCGTTTGATCGAGGCAGCGCAAGGTGGTGTTGAACTGCAGAAGGGTGCGCAGGCAGCCCAGCCCCAGTCGGCCAAGACCGCAGACCACAATCAGTTTGGAGTGATGATCCATGACGCAGGCGCACGGACATTGGCAAAGCGCTCAATCAGATGGGGCCCAACAGCGCGAAGGTCGCTTCGATCTCCCGCAGCCGCTCGGTAGGCACCGAGAGGGCGCAGCTGATATCCGCCAGCAGGCTGACCTCCTCCTGGGTGGCGATCCGATCGGCATGCACCAGGCGGGCGGCGAAGGCATGGGCTCGCTCCTGTTCCTCGGGGCTGAGCAGCCCGGCGGCTTCCTGCACCAGAGCTTGACGCCTGTCGCGCAGGGCGAGCAGCAGGGTTGACACCATGGTTCCGAATGCGACCGGATCCATTTCCCTGTAGGGGCTGCGGCTCCGGAGCTGCCGTTTCAGGAGATCCCTCTCCTCAGGCTGCAGCCTGTTGTCGGCGCAGACGGCCGCCAAAGGAAGAACGGCGAAGGCTTCAGCGGGGGTCATGGTGACGATGCAGAGCCACCACCATGGGCACGGCTCGTTAGGAGAGCGTTAAGGGCCTCCATCCTTCAGCCCCGCAGCAGCGGCCCCCCATCCAGCCTGCGGATGGCCACGATTCCCGGCCGCGGGGCGCGGCCGGGAACCCCTGAGGGCCAGTTGGAGCCCAACGGCACCGTGCGCAATTGCTGGAAGCTGCCGCCTTCGCGGTCCACCAGCTGGTGGGTCTGGATCTCCATGGCCCCTTCGCGGCGGGTGCCGTTCGCCTCCCCGGGGTGTTGCACCGCCAGAAACAGGGTGGTCTCCTGCCCGTACAATCCAGCCGTATTTGTTGCCGGCCAGGGCGAAGGGGTCGCCCAGGCCGGAGAGGCGCTCCCCATCGCAGCGGAAGGGCCGCTCGGAGGGTGGCGGGGAGGAGCCGTCCGCATAGACCGCCTCCACCACATGATCCTGGACGTTTTCCTCGGCCGAGAGCAAGGTGCCCCAGGGCGTCTGTCCCCCGGCGCAATTGGCGAAGGTGCCCACCACCCGATCCCCCAGGCCATCGTTGTAGCCGAGCCGCTGGGGGCGACGGAACACCGCTGCAGCGGGCCCACTGCAGCGCAGCAGCTGCCCCGGATCGGTCAGGCCACTGAGGCCGGTGAGGCGCCGATCGCGGGGGCCGGACTCCCTGCGCCAGCGGCCCGCCGAGTCTTTGCGGACAGTGGACACGCCGATGCCGAGGTCCGCCATCGCCGTTGCTGCCACGGCCACCACCAGCGCCCGGAGGGGATCCTCCGCCGCCAGAGTGGAGGCATCGATGCGTCCATCCCGATCGGCGAGGGACTGGATCAGCTGGTGCACATCTGGAGCGTTGGGCACCACCTCCTTGAGACCCTCGCGCCAGTTGCGGAAGCTGATGTACTCGAAATTGACCGTGAGCAGGGCGGTGTCGTCAGGCTGGGGGAAGAAGGCCAGAAAATCGTTGTTCATGCCGAAACGACCATCGGCGAGCGGGTCGCCCCACACGGCGAGCACATCGGTGCCGAATCCAGCCGGCACGGTGAGGCGATCGTCGACAACGGTGCGGGCATAGACCTGCCGTTGCGTTGCAGCGTCCAGGCCATCCACCGGCAGCGGCAGGGGGAGCCGCAGCGGCGGTAAGGGGGTGGAGGGAGCGGTTCGGGCTGTCGCCACGGACAGGGGAACCGCCAGGCTGGCCCCACTGAAGCCGAGGATCTGGAGCAGGAGGGTCCTGCGGTGCATCACTCAGCCGCAACGCCTCCTCCCATGCTATCGGCGGATATCAGCTGCGCCCCTGGGAAGGCTAGGGCTGCAGCCATTGCCCCCGCATGGGGGGTGCCATTGCCCTGGTTGGCATTGGAGCGTGAGCCTTCATCAGGGAATGGAACTGGAGATGGATTCGATAACCTCTCCAGCCTTGAGAACGTGCGCTTCGAGGGGTTGCCTGATCAATGACTCGACCACCTCACCCTGGAGGAGGCGTCCACCGCACAACAAACGGCAAGGCTTGGGGATGGAATCGACCTGCTGGTGCGGCCCACGGGGCCGGTGCGTTTGATTGATCAGGCGGCTGGAACGGTGCTCGAACTCCAGCTCACCCCACCCCTGGATCTGGTTGTGCTCTACACGCGCTATGCCTTCTCCGTGGCGGATCGGAGCTGAGGCACCAGCCGATGGAGCAACAGCCAGCGATCCTCAGCGCAGAGCTCACCATCCGGAGTCCACTGCAGGCAGGTGGGGAACAGGAAGGGGATCTCCCTTGAGGGGGTGGTGCTGGCCATGGCGCACCATGAAAACTGCGGCCATCCTCGGACTCCCCTGCCGTGCCGTCAGTCCCCGCTTGGGGACAATGCGGCGCCCCAGCGCTCAATGCAGCTCGAAGAGCAGCAGATCTGCTCCCGTTGCGGCTGCCGTGAAGCGGGCAAGGGTGCCGGCGGCGAAGCCCAGCCCATCCCCCTGCTGGAGGGCCTGGCCATCGGCCGCGCCAGCCCCATCGATCAGTTGGATCCAGCCGTGGCTGCCGCTGCTGATCGCCAGGCTGAGCGTCTGGCCGGCATCGGGCTGGGCCCGCCAGAGCCGCACCGGCCGGTGGATGGCCATGGCGCCGTCGGCCTGGTTGGGATCCAGCAGCGGTGTCCAGCCAGGGCCGATGGCAAAGGGTTTCTGCTCGTAAGCCGGGGCGATGCCGGCACTGCTGGGCTCGATCCAGATCTGCAGCAGCCGGCAGGCCGTGGCGCCCTCATTGATCTCACTGTGCACCACACCGGTGCCCGCACTCATCCGCTGCACCTCGCTGGCCCGCAGCACCTCAGCGTGGCCCATGGAGTCGCGGTGGTTCAGCTGGCCCTCCACCATCACCGTGATGATCTCCATGTCGCGGTGGGGGTGCATGCCGAAGCCCCGGCCAGCGGCAATGGTGTCGTCGTTGATCACCCGCAGGGGCCCAAAGCCCATCCAGGCCGGGTCGTGGTGGCTGGAAAAGGAGAAACTGTGCCAGCTGTCCAGCCAGTCGAACTGGCTGTGGAAGCGTTCAGCGGCGGGGCGGAACACCAGCCGGGCCTGGGTGGTGGCAGGGGTGGTGGTCATGGCTGGGGAGTGCGGAGGTGGTGCAGGCGGGAGATCAGATCGCTGATCGTGTCGTCCTTGGCGGGATGGGTGCTGTTGCTCACCAGCTGCCGGCCCACCACGTGGGCGCCAAGGTGAGCGAGCTGCAGCCGCAGGGCCGTGAGCACGGTATGGCCGCCCCCACCGGAATGGGTGGCGATGGCCACCGGGCGGCTGTTGAACAGGGCACGGAAGTCATCACCCTGCACCGACAGCCAGGCGATCGCACTGGTGAGCACCGGTGGGATCGAGCCGTTGTATTCCGGCGCGCAGATCACCCAGCGCGGCGCGGCCGCCAGCCGGGCCTCCAGATCGCTCAGGGCAGGAGGGGTGCTGGTGGCCTGGATCCGGGGGGTGAACAGGGGCAGGTCGATGGCGGTGAGATCGAGCACCTCAGCGCTGTGGTCCTGCTCTCTGGCGGCGGCGGCGAACCGCTCCGCCAGCAGCAGGTTCTGGCCGTTGCTGGCGGCGATCACCAGCACATCGCAGGACGGATTGGCTGTCATGGTTTTTGCGCAACTGCCGGAAGCCCCCCAGGATCGCTCAGCAGCAAGGGCGGTGGCTCCCATCATGGAAGGAGCTGCCCAGGAGCGTGCCGTGTCCGTCTTTCCACTGCTGGTGAAGTTGCTGCTGCTGGCCGCCACTGTTGCCCTGGCCCTGCATGCCCGCCTGCGGCTGATCCCCAGCCTCACAGACGAGAATCTCAGCGGTCTGGCCTGGCACATCCGCGGCATCACCGCCCTGGCGATCGCCTTCGTGGTGGTGGGAGCCCTGATCCGCCTGGGCGGATTGGGCTGAGCTGGGCGGTCGCCTGAGGCCTGGCGAGGTTGCGATTCAATGCGTCGCCCATACGCGGCAGGGCAGGCTTCATAGGTTCAGAGGATGCACTGGAGGTCATCGATGACCCCGTACCCGAGTCCCGCGCAAGACGACCGCCAGACCGTTCCATCCGAGGGCGTGTTCCCTCTTCATCGGCTGCCCAATATCTGCTGCTCCACGGGCGCCTGCCGGGAGGTGGACTACTGGCCGATGGGGGTTCCGCAGGATGGCTGGCTGCAGCTCGATCAGCATCCAGAGGCTGTGGTGCCCGTGGATCTCATCGCCTTCAGCACCAGGGGCGTGACGGTCGTCCTCAAGGCTGCCGTGCCCCTCCAGCCGGAAGCACCTGGTCAGTGGCTGACCCAGGCCCATGGCGCTGGGATCAGCCATCGCAGCGTGCGCATCTGCTGGCATCGTCCCCACCCGCAAGATCCTGAGCGGCAGCTCGCCGGGCTCCGCTTTGCCGCCGCTGCACCGCCCTGAGGAAGGGGCAGGAGCAATGCCATGGCCTACCGGTTCCCGTCCACCCTCAGACGCGCCAAGTCAGGGGTGCTTGCACTCACCACCGTGTGGCTCAGCCTCGCTGCGCTGACGACGCCGACTCCGGTGACCAAGGCGGCACCGCTCTCGTCAGGATCACCGCCGACGGTGCTCGCACCCGGTGCGCCCGGCGCCCAGGGTTGGGGAGGCCTGCCGATGGGTGGCCGTTCGGCCGATGGCCGCTTCATCGTGATGATGATTCCCCACCACGAAGGGGCCATCGCCATGGCAGATCTGGCCCTGCAGCGCTCCAGGCGTCCGGAGATTCGGGCCCTGGCCGAGCGGATCCGCAGCAGTCAGAGCCGCGAAAATGCCCAGATGCGGCGCTGGTATCGCCAGTGGTATGGGGTGGAGGTGCCCACCTGGCCAGCCGCGGGACTGGGCATGGGAATGGGAATGGGCCCCGGCATGGGAATGGGAGGCGGGATGGGGATGGGGATGCCTGGTTTTGCCACCAGCCTGAACGCCCTGCGCACGGCTCCTGATTTCGATCGGGCCTTCCTTGAGCAGATGATTGCCCACCACCGCATGGGCGTGATGATGGCCTCCCATGCCCAGTGGGGCACCGTGCATCCCGAGCTGCGGGAGCTGGAGGCGGCGATGGTACGGGTGCAGAGCGAGGAGATTGAGCAGATGGCCCGCTGGTATCAGCAGTGGTTCGCGATCCCTGGCCGTTGAAGCCGCCGAGCACCCCTTGACTCTCAACCAAGGGGAGAGTGAATTGTGGGGCTGATTCCTTGGCTGCGTTCCCTCGATGCGTGCTGCTCCTGCCCTTCTGGCGCTGTGCGGCCTTCTGGCGGCCGCGGTTCCGGCCCCGGCTCAGGAGGATCCCCATCAGGGCCACCATCAGCACCACCAGATGGACGCCCCAGCCCCTGTGGCCCCCGTGGATCACAGCGCCCACAACCACGAGGTGGGCCCAGCCGGGTGCACCTACGACCTGCGCTGGCTCGACGCCATGGTGCAGCACCACACCGGCGCCCTGCGCATGAGTGAGTTCGTGTTTGATATCGGCGAACCCGGGGTGGGTGCGCTGGCCAAGTCGATCTGGCGCGACCAGGCCCAGGAGATCAAGGCGATGGGGCAGTGGCGCAAGTCCTGGGTTCCCGAGGCACCCGTCTATCCCGTGGCGCTGAAAGCCGGTGGTGATCCCAACAGCATGGAAGGTTTGGAGCGCATGGACGCCGCCCAGATCCAGGCGATGCGGATGATGGGCTCCACCCCCACCCGAGAGAACCGCGTCACCTGGTTTCTCGAAGGGATGCTCGCCCACCATGGCGGCGCCCTGGTGATGGCCCACGATGCGCTCAAAAAAAGCACCAACCCCACGATCCGGCGCCTGGCGCAGGAGATCATCGTGGCCCAGCGGCGCGAGATCATCGCGCTGCGGCGCATGCTCAGGCATGACGGACTGAATAAACCCGAGTACCACCAGTTCGATGGCCTCTTCTCCTACTGATGAACTCCTACTGATCAACGCCTGGGCGTTTCTGGCCACCGCAGTCCTGCCAGCTGTCCAGCAGGCGGGCCAGCTCCTCCTTCATGGCGGCGAGCTCAGAGATCCGCTGATGGATCGACTCCATCTTGGCCGCAATGCTCCCTTTCAACACCGAGCAGTTGCAGACTCCAGCGCGCCGCACCTCCAGGATCTTCGCCAACTCTGGAATGGCCACATCCATCGCCCTCAGGGCACGAATGATCGTAAGTTCAGCGAGGTTCTCCTCATCAAACAGCCTGTATCCAGAGGCGGAGCGGGCCTTGGGCTGGAGCAATCCCTCGTCGCAGTAGAAGCGGATCGTTTTCACCGGCAGGCCGGTGCGCCGAGCCACCTCACCGATGCGCAAGCTCGGAGCTGGTGGGGCTGAAAGGGATCCCCGGCGGGCCAAGGGCAAAACCCTCCACCTGGTGGTTGTTTTCCAAGCCTAGGCAGCTTTAGGGGGCGGAGGGCCTGGTGCAACTCTCTAGGAATCGCGCACGACTGGAGACTTTTGCTAGGGTGCGTAGAGCCTGTCCCGCGCGCATCCCGTTCCATGCCGTTTTTTTTCAGCCCATGGGCTGTCCGGGTCGCTGCCGCCATCGGCGCCAATCTGCTGCTGTCCGGCGCTGGCTTGGCCGCGCCGGCCGCCGGTTCCGGCGGGGTTCCCGCTCTTTACCCCACCCAGGCGGAAGCGGAGAAGGCCGCCAAGCTGCATTTCCACTGCACAGGCGCCCACAAGATGGGAAACCAGTGGATGCCCTGCGCCAAGCATGGTGACGCCCACGGTTCCGGAACCTCCCACTGAGGCCAGGCAGCTCCATGGCCAAATGCGGCGACAAGCCCAAACGCATCGCCTTCGGCATCGCGCCCCTGGGCATCATTTCGATCGGCATCGTGCCGATGGGAGTGGTGAGCATCGGCGTGGTGCCGATGGGAGTGATCAGCCTTGGCGTGGTGGGCATGGGCGTGCTGAACGCCTGCGTGGTGGGCATGGGGGTGGTGGTGGCCGGTGTCTATGCCATGGGGATCTGGTCGCTGAGTCCAGGCAGCGGTCATCACCAACCCGGCATTGGGGCTGGCCATCCCCAATGCCGGCCTACCCGAGCCGGCAGGTGGCCCTTCAGAAAGCCCGTGAGCTGGGCTGTGAGGGCGTGCACGCCATGGGCGATCTCTGGATGCCCTGCGCAGAGCATCCCTCACAACACTCCCCACACCAACACTGATCCATGAATCCGATGTCCATGAATCAGATGCGCAACCTCAGCCTGGCTCTGAGCCTTGCCCTTCTGGCCGTCACCCCTTCGGCCCTGGCTTGTGGCGGCGGCGGTTCGGGCAGCTATCGCAAACCCCCTAGGCCTGGCCAGCACCAGCATCAACAAAGCCAGGCGGCGCCATCCACTGAGAAAGGGTCCCCAACTCCTGAAAGCGCTCCCCGGTAGGAAGACTCCGGGAGCCGTGGCTGTCACGCTGAGCCGACAAGTTTCCAATCAGAACCGGAAGGTCGTCTTCACCAGGCCGCCGAACTGGCTGAAGCTGTCGCCAGCAGGTGTCACCTGGCCGAGGGGGCGGCTCAGATAGATCAGCGCTGGGGTGACTGTGATGTTGTCCGTCACCTGGACCTTGTACCACCACTCCCAGACGTAGTTGCCGTCGTTGGGGGTGTCGCCATCGGTGAGGGCAGTGGCGAACACGGGCTGGGCCACCGCGAAGCCAAAGTCATTGCCTTTGGCGAACACATCGGTCCATTGCAGACCCACCATCCAGGACTGGCTGGTGCTGAGGCTGCCAAGGGGCTGGGGGGTGCTGTAGGTGGTGCGGTTGATGCCCCACCCCATGCTCAGTGAGGGCAGCCAACCGCTGCGCAGCGGTTGCCAGAAGGCGCTCAGGCCCCAGGCGCTGGTGGCGGCATTGAGGTTGTGATCGATGGCG
>JBJTQT010000018.1:0-5786 GCA_046075745.1 Cyanobium sp.
CTCTTCGGTGGAGCCGGTGTGGGCAAGACCGTGCTGATTCAGGAACTCATCAACAACATCGCCAAGGAACACGGTGGGGTGTCCGTGTTTGGTGGGGTGGGCGAGCGCACCCGCGAAGGCAACGACCTCTACGAGGAATTCAAGGAATCTGGCGTGATCAACGCTGAAGACCTTTCCAAGTCCAAGGTGGCGCTCTGCTATGGCCAGATGAATGAGCCCCCCGGTGCCCGGATGCGGGTGGGCCTCTCTGCTCTCACCATGGCGGAACACTTCCGCGATGTGAACAAGCAGGACGTGCTGCTCTTCATTGACAACATCTTCCGCTTTGTTCAAGCGGGTTCTGAGGTGTCTGCCCTTCTGGGCCGCATGCCCTCCGCCGTGGGCTACCAGCCCACCCTCGGCACGGATGTGGGTGAACTTCAGGAGCGGATCACCTCCACCCTGGAAGGTTCCATCACGTCCATTCAGGCGGTATACGTGCCTGCGGACGACCTGACCGACCCCGCTCCGGCCACCACCTTCGCTCACTTGGATGCCACCACGGTGCTCAGCCGTGGCCTGGCCTCCAAGGGGATCTATCCCGCCGTGGACCCCCTGGATTCCACCAGCACCATGCTCCAGCCCGCCGTGGTGGGGGATGAGCACTACCGCACCGCCCGTGCCGTGCAGAGCACCCTGCAGCGCTACAAGGAACTCCAGGACATCATCGCCATTCTTGGTCTCGATGAGCTGTCTGAAGATGATCGCCGCACGGTGGACCGGGCCCGCAAGATTGAGAAATTCCTCTCGCAGCCCTTCTTCGTGGCGGAGATCTTCACTGGCATGTCCGGCAAATACGTGAAACTGGAGGAAACCATCAAGGGCTTCAATATGATCCTTGCCGGCGAACTCGACGATCTGCCGGAAGCCGCCTTCTATCTGGTGGGCAACATCGATGAAGTGAAGGCCAAGGCCGAGAAGATTCTCGCTGACGCCAAGAAGGGTTGACCTGATGACACTCAACTTGCGCGTTCTCGCTCCTGATCAGAGCGTGTATGACGGCCCCGTCGATGAGGTGATCCTCCCCAGTAGTACGGGCCAGCTGGGGGTGCTCACGGGCCATGTGTCCATGCTCACGGCCTTGGACAGCGGCGTGCTGCGCCTTCGGGAGGGCTCCTCGTGGCAATCCATCGCCCTTCTTGGTGGCTTCGCCGAGGTGGAGGCCAATGAGGTGACGGTGCTCGTGAACGGCGCCGAACTCGGCAGCAGCATCGATCGCGCCACCGCCGAACGGGACTTTGAAGCCGCTGAGCAGGCGGTCCGGGCCTTCGAGGGCCAGGATCCCAGCCCGGAGAAACTCAAGGCCCAGGATGCGCTGGCCCAGGCCAGGGCGCGTGTTTCCGCTAGCCGCGGCAGCTGAGAGCTCGTCGCGTCGTTCGCTCCTGATCCGTGACCCTGCGGCTGTTGATCGATTCCGCCGATCCCCGTGCCTGGAGAGATCTTTGGCCGATGGGGCTCTTCACCGGGATCACCACCAACCCAACGCTCCTGCGGCGCGCCGGCCATCCCTGCACCGCGGATGCCCTGAGGCCTCTGATCACGGAGGCCTTTTCGCTGGGTTGCCGTGAATTGCACCTTCAGGCCTGGGGTACCACGGCGGAGCAGCTGCTGGCCTGCGGCCAGGCTCTGGTGGCCATTGCCCCGGAACGGATCGTGGTCAAGCTGCCCCTCACTGAACCTGGCCTCAAGGCCGCGGGGGCCTTGGTGGGGGCTGGGACCCAGGTGACCCTCACCGCCTGCTACGGCGTCCCCCAGGTGCTCGCTGCGGCTGCCCAGGGCGTGGCCTATGTGGCTCCCTATCTCGGCCGCATCAGCGATGCAGGTTTCGATGGGTGTGCTGAGGTGTTGCGGATGCAGAGCTGTCTGAGTGGCCTGAAGTCGCCAACACGGCTGTTGGTGGCCAGTCTTCGTTCCCCCGAGGAACTCACCCGCCTGGCAGCCGCGGGAATTGACACATTCACACTGCCCCCGGCCCTGGCTGGAGACTTCTGGAAACACAGCGCCTCAGAGGCCGCCGCCGCCCAGTTTGAGCGTGATGCCCAATCCGGGCTGCCAGCTCCCTAGGCCTTGCCCCGTCCTAGTCCAATCCCGGCCCGATCGGATCAGGCGGTGCCGCAGAAGGTGACATCCGGGAACTTCAGCTTAGCTTCCTCCAGGCTCTTGCCCCGACCTTCCTCCTGCCAGTAGTTGATCACCTCCGTGGCCTTGTTGAGAATCTCCACCCGTTCGTTGTCGGTGATCCAGCTTTTCCGCTCCAATTCCCCCTTCAGGGTTTCCCAGGCATCCTCCCGGGGCCAGAAGAAGTAGGCCGTGAGGGGGCTTGGTCCCCCGCCCACGATCTGATCCACCGCCAGAGCAACGTTGTCAGGGAGCCAGAGAATCTTCAGCAGGAAGCGGCCCTCATCGGGTTTGGGGGTGTAGCCCGAGGGCACCCCGTCCTCATCGATCGTTGCTGTGGCCAGGGCGGCACTGCCACCGCGCATCACCGGACGCCCGGGGGTGGGCTCCGCCGCCGCGGGCAGATCCACCACCTCTTCTGCCCCAAGAACAGCCGCGGTGTCCTTGGTGTCCTTCTCTGGAGCCATCGTCTCTGCGCTCAAGGCCAACGATCAAACAACTAACCTACCAGCCAGGTCTCACCACCCACCTGACCCTTTCCAGCAAACCCCTTCAGCCTGCGACTGCCATCCTCCTGTTCGACCTGGATGGTGTGATTCGGGATGTGAGTGCCAGCTATCGGCGGGCCATTCAGGCCACGGTGCATCACTACTGCGGTTGGATGCCGGATGCGCCGACGATCGATTCCCTCAAGGGCGAAGGGTGCTGGAACAACGACTGGCAGGCCAGTCTTGAACTGTTGCGCCGGTATCGCCTGGGGCATGGGGGCCTGCACGCCGAGGTGGGGCCCCAGGCCTGGCGGGAGCTTCCCACACTCGAGGAGGTGGCGGAGGTGTTCAGCGGCTTCTATTTCGGGGGGGATCCATCCGGTCCCCCATCCCGCTGGAGGGGCTTCATCCGTGAGGAGGCCCTCCTGGTGGATGGGGACTTTTTCACCGGTCTGAGCGCGGCTGGCCTGGGCTGGGGTTTCGTCAGCGGAGCTGAACCCCCATCCGCGCGCTTTCTGCTGGAGGAACGGCTGGGCCTCAGCGATCCTCCGCTGGTGGCGATGGGCGAAGCCCCGGACAAACCTGACCCCACGGGGTTTCTGCGTTTAGCTGGGCAGCTTGCCGCCCTCCATGGGCAGACCCTCGGCCCCCAGGGGCCTCCCGTTGCCTACGTGGGGGATACGGTGGCGGATGTGGAAACCGTGCAGCGGGCCCGGCGGCGCCGGCCGGATCAATGCTTTCTCTCGCTGGCCGTCTCTCCACCCCATCTGCACGCCCCTGAGCAGCAGGCTCGCCGCCAGGCCTACGAACAGAGGCTGGTGGCTGCAGGCGCGGACCATCTGCTGAGAACCACCGCTGATCTCCGGGCGGATACCCCCGGACTGATCGCATCCCTTCGAGCTCGTGCGGGTGAACCTCGGTGATCACAGTCTGAACAGGAGCCCCATCTCCGCTGCCGCCCGCACCACCAGAGCATGGCGCTCCACCAGGGGTGTGATGGCGTCGTAACCCCCGCCGATCACCGTGGCCACCGGCACCCGTTGCCGCAGGCACATCTCCAGCACCATCCGCTCCCGTTGCAGAAGCCCCGCATCGGTGAGGCTGAGCCTGCCGAGGCGATCCTGCCGGTGGGGATCCACCCCGGCGTTGTAGAACACCAGGTCCGGGCGAACAGCGCTCAGCAGATCCGGCAGCACACTGGCCACTGCCGCCAGATAGGGCTGATCCTCCAGTCCGTCAGGGAGGGGAAGGTCGTGGTCGCTTCTGGCTTTGCGCAGGGGGAAGTTGCGCTCGGCATGGGCGGAGAAGGTGAACACGCGGGGATCGCCCGCAAAGAGGCTGGCGGTGCCATCTCCTTGATGCACATCCAGATCCACCACCAACAGGCGCTGAACCAAGCCTTCAGCGAGCAACACCCTGGCGGCCACGGCCACATCACTGAAAATGCAGAAGCCGCTGCCCACGCTGCCGAAGGCATGGTGGGTGCCCCCGGCCAGGTGGCAGGCCAGGCCGTGTTGGAGGGCGAGCCGGGCCGTGAGCACCGTCCCACCGACCGCCAGCCAGCTGCGGCGTACCACTCCGGGGGTGGCAGGAAGGCCGATCCGCCGGGCCTCAGCCGGGGAGAGCGTGCGGCGGGAGAAGGCTTCGTGGTAGCTGCGGGGATGCACCAGTTCCAGCCAGCGCCGTGGCACGGGGAGGGGCCTGTGGAGCTGGTCCTCCCTGAGGAGGTCGAGGTGTTGGAGGTGCTCGACAAGCAGGCGGAACTTGGCCATCGGAAACCGGTGCTCATCCGGCAGGGGGGCCGAGTAGGCCGGGTGGCTCACCAGCGGCACTCTCACCAGGTGGGGTCCGTCCAGATCTCCACGCTGATGTTGCCGCCGGAGGTTGCAGGCACCACGGCCACGCAGGCCCGCAGGGTCTCTCCATTCACGCTGATCTCGCAGGCACCGCAGCTTCCCCCCAGGCACCCGGTGGGGATGGGGACCTGCGCCTCCCGGGCTGCCTCGAGCCAGTCGGTGCCGGAGATCACCCAGGTGCTTCGGCCATTGGGCCAGTGCACCTGCATCCGTTTGGGTTCAGCCAAGGCCGCCCCTCCTTTCCTGAAGCAGGGGGTGCAGCTGAACGTGCTGCTCGAAGGCGTCCGCCAGACGCTCCAGCAGCAGCTCCCGTTGCCGGCTGTGGTGGGGCTGCTCCTCACTCAGGGGGGGCAGCCCCCTTCGGCAGCGGAGCAGGTTGAGCCAGCGACGGCGCCAGGCTCCGCTCTCGAAGACACCATGCAGGTAGGTGCCAGCCACCAGACCCCCCCGGGTGCCATGGCCCTGCACCCAGCCCAGCTCAGGGTCGGTGCAGAGGGGCTGGCAGGCCTCGGCTTCGTGCAAGAGGGTGCTCCGCCCCCTGTGGAGCTCGAAGCCTTCGATGGGCAAGGGTGTGCTGGCGCCATTCGCCCCTGGGGGCCAGTGGGCACCGCTGTTGCGCTGCCTGAGCACCTTGCTGCCACTGAACACGGTGCGCAGGGGCAGCAGATCCAGGCCGGCGGCATGGCTCCCCCCATCGTTCCCCTCCAGCCCGTGGGGATCGTGCACCTCCCGGCCGAGCATCTGCAGGCCGCCGCAGATCCCGAACACCTGGCCGCCCTCCGCCACGTAGCGCTGCAGATCCTCGTGCAGGCCCTTGCGGCGAAGGGCTGCCAGATCCCTCAGGGTCTGCTTGCTGCCGGGCACCACCACGGCATCGGGCTGGCCGAGCTCCTGGCCTGGGGTGAGCCAGCGCAACCGCACGGTGGGTTCGGCCTCCAAGGGATCGAGATCGGAGAAATTGCTCAGGGAGGGCAGGCGCACCACGGCGATCTCCAGGGCTCCCTGGCCCTTGCGGCCCCGGTGCTCCAGCAGATCCAGGGAATCCTCTGGGGGGAAAAGTTCCTCCAGCCAGGGCATCACCCCGAGCACCGGCACCCCGGTGTGCTGCTCCAGCCAGCGGCGGCCTGGATCAAACAGTTCGCGGCGGCCCCGGAAACGGTTGATCAGGATCCCTTTGATCAGGGGGCGTTCCACCGGCCGCAGCAGGGCGAGGGTGCCCACCACCTGGGCAAACACCCCGCCGCGCTCGATATCCGCCACCAGCAGGCAGTTGGCGCGAAGGAAC
>JBJTQT010000019.1:0-3310 GCA_046075745.1 Cyanobium sp.
CGACTGTCCCACGCCCCGCGAAGGAGCGGATCACGTTGATGGATTTGCCGGTGGTGGCATCCACATTCAACAAACCCTGCTGATCATCGGTGACGAGATCAACCGGCGCGATGATCGCCTGCAGCCCCACATTTGCGGGAGCTTTCCACACCCCGCGTTCACGATCGACGCGGACAATCACTCCCGCCATCGCCGGACTGGGGGGCAGGGTGACACGTTGCTCAGCCAGCAAAGCCTTGATTTTGTTATAGAGTTCCGTAGAAGACGCGCGGAGTTGATCCAGCGTCTGCGTGGTGGCCTCGCCCCCGCTCGCCGCTGGGAGCTCCACTGTCACGGCGGACTCCTGCACCAGCTCCGTCAACGTGGTGTGCAGGAACGGGTAATACGCTGCTCCATAGGAGAGGGACTCGGAACCGAATTCGCCGCGCGCTGTCGTGATCTCGCCAGTTTGATCAATGGGTTGCCCCGCCCCCTGTTCCTTGACGTCCAACAAGGCAAAACGATCCTTCATCTTGCTGCAATGTTGCAGCGATGCTTCGCACACCTCACGGAAGGATCCCGTGGACAACAGGCTGGCCTCAGGCGTCACGATCAATGTGGGTTCATCCTGCTTTTCCAGTTCCTTGATGCCCGCCAGCAGTGCGTCTTTGCTCAACGCGCCGCCGTCCGTGGCCTGCCCGACGGCGACGACATAACACCGCCCCCCTCCATTGCGAAAGTACAAATCCAGGCTGTGCCACAACAGCCAGGGAGGGCGCTGGCTGGTCGGGACGAGCTCATCGGTGGTGGTCGGTGGGCCGCCTCCCACTGGGGCTGCCCCTGGAACGGTCCGATAGAGGCGCGGCACGCCATCAACGAGCTTCACTTTGTAGGGCCGGGGGAGCGTGGTACCGAACAGCGCCTCAAAGTCGCGGAGCGAGTTGATTTCCGCCACCCAGGGCGTGGCCGGCAACGCCTTCGCCACGTAGCCGATGAAGGCCGGCACCGCTGTGGCCACACCGACAACAGAAGGGGGCAGAAGGGATCGTTCCTCGATGTAGACGCCCGGGGTGAGGGGGGTTGTCACAGCCATGGTTCAGGGATGGGGGGTGAACGGTGAAGCGTGGAGGCTCAGAGGCGGATCACGCTGTAAAGCGCTGTTTGGGGCGGATTGTTCAGCACGGGCCAGGGCATCCATTGATCATTCGGTGGAGCTGGAAGGTCGTTGATGCAGGTCTGATCCGCCATGCGCAGGCGCAGGCCTTTCAGGGGCAGGCCATCGGCGGGAGGCGAACGTTTGGAATTGAGGCGATAGACCCTGGCCCGAGGATGGTTGGCCAGCAGGGCTTCGGCAACCCTGTCACTGATGCTCGCGGGCGTGTTGAGGGGAAACGCGGTGAGCTCAAAGTCGAGGGCGCGGCTGGAGTCGGAATCGCTGATGCTGGGAATCCTGTCGAGGCGATCGGTGACGATGTAATAGACCCAGCGGACCTGGCGGAGCGGCAGTGCCAATCCATACGCTGGTGGATTGGAGATGGCGCTGGACGCCAGATCGCGCAGCTCCACCCAGGCCAGGGGAGGGTTTGCCTTCGGAATCTCCAGCAGGTCACCCGGTTTGCTCTCCAGGGTCAGTGTCGACGCTCCCGCCGTGTTCCGAAAGATGGCGGGGTTATGGGCCTCCAGGGTGCTGAGATCCATGCTGTAGGCGATGTCGGCGCGCTGTCGGCGCAGTTCAAGCCAGAGAGTGAGGCTGTCGAAGGAGATGAAGGGTGTGCCATCCGACTGCAGGGGGAGCAACACCCGCAGCCCACCGGCAAGGGGACGCCAGAGGAGACGGTGCCGCTCCAGCGCCCGCTGCCCCAGGGGGTGGCGCGCACTGGGCTGAAGCAGCGCCAAACCAGATGGAAGCGGGCTTTGGCTCGATTCGGCCCGCACCATCTGGAGGGTGAAGAGGGTGGCGAATTTCATGCCTGGCTCCCATGGCTCAGCAGGGAATCGGTGGTGGTCACCGGGATGGGTGCACGGAAGGTTGGGTCGCGCAGCACAAGCAGTCGTGCGCGGTAGAGCAGGGATGGATGGTGGGGGCTGCGCAGGGCATTCCAGACATCATTTTGTTCGCTGAACGATTGGGTGACGAGCTCAAAGACAAGCCGTTCAATCCCTGCTGGCAGAAGGGGAGTCGTCTGCGGGTCGAGCACAGGTAATGCTTGAAAGTGCTGAAGAATGGCCGCCAGATGGTTCCAACTCGTCCCGTAGTTGCTGAAGCGTGCCGCAAAGAGTAGATATAAGCTGAGCCTGATGTCGGTGCCTGCGCCAGCGCGACTGTGGTGTCTTTCCGCGGGTCGGCACTGTCTTTCTTCTTCCACGTTGACCAGCAACATCGTCACAGCTCCGGTGACGAACACTGCGGGTTCGGTGGCGTTCTGGCTCATGGCTGGCAACACCACTTTGTTGGATGTGCCACCATCGATGCTTCCTTCAAAAAGAAGCTGGAGACTATCGTTGAGATGTCGTTGCAGAAACTCCAGTGTGGTACCAATCATGAGAACCTCTGTTTGCTGAAGATCTATGACGGGTCATGGGGTAGGAATCTCGCCAAGACTCCCGGCCTTTAATTCTAAGTCTACACAGAAGAGTGATTCGACTAAAATATATATATATATATATATCGGCTGATCGCAGGCTCCCGAACCAAAGGTATCCCTGGATACCTGTTTGTGATGTTCTCCTCCAAGACGCCTTTTTACTCAACACCAGTGGGTGGGGCTGCTGCAAGTCCCGACATAAAAATCAACGGACTTTGAGCGATGATCTTTGGTTTCCGGGGGTGTGTCCAGGCTTGATTTACTGCGGCAGGATCTTGCCGTCTTCCCCAAACCGTTCCACCGCCACCACTTCCTTGCGCAGGGTGATTCGCTGGGGATCGCGGTATTCGCTGCGCTCCCGATGCACGCGCACCTCTTCCACAAGCACCAGCTCGGTGCGGGTCACGACCCGTTCCTCCAGGATCGGAATCACCGTCACATCCCCCTCTTCCCGGATTTGGGGGATGTCCCCTGAAACCACCTGATTGATGGGCACGTGCTCCACACGGATCTTTTCCCGGTTCAGGGGTTCATCCACCACCTCCTCGCGGGATTCCACGCTTTTGCTGATGCGCACACGGCCGGTTTCCACCCGCTCGCGACTGACCTCCAGCTGTTCCTCCACCACGGGGATCATCAATCCGCGGGCGTCACGCACCGCATCGCTCAACAGCCAACGTCCGTGATCCTGCTGGATGAGTTCCGAGCGCGGCAAGGTCACTTGGGCGCCATCAGAGCGGCCAAGC
>JBJTQT010000020.1:0-12581 GCA_046075745.1 Cyanobium sp.
ATCGGTGGCCACACAGGCCTTGCCGCAAGCCATGGCCTCCAACAGGGCGAGGGAGAGTCCCTCCACCAGGGAGGGCAACAGAAAGACCTCCGCGATCTGGAGCAGGGCCACCCGCCGCAGGAGGTCGGCTTCATACCCCCACCAGATCACATCCTCATCATTGTTTTGCAGGGCGCTGCGCAAGGGGCCATCCCCCACGATCAGCAGCACGCAGCCCTTCGGTTGCACCAGGCGCCAGGCCTTTAGCAGGGCTTCCACGTTTTTCTCCGTGGAGAGCCGGCCCATGTAGAGGAAGACCCTGCGGCGGCCAAAGCGCTGGGCCAGCTCGTTCAAATCGCCCTTGCCCCCGGCCTCTGGCGGGGCCCATGTGTTGATGTCGACCCCGTTGGGGATCACGGCCAGCCGTTGGTGGGGCACCCCAAGCCGTTCCAGCAGATCGGCCTGCAGCTCGGAAAACACGATCACCTTGTCGTAGCGGGCCAGGGACGGGGCATACACCTGATAGGTGAGCTGCTGGGTGCCTGCGGTGATGTTGCGGAGATTGGCATCAAACGGCGGGTGGAAGGTGGCCACCAGGGGCAGGCCAAGCTGCTGACACAGCTCAGGGAGACGAAAATCCAGGGGCGAGAGCGTGAGGCTGGCGTGCACCACATCCGGGCGCAGCCGTTCCAGCGATTCCCGCAGCTCCCGCAGGGCGCCAGGGGAGGGGATGGTGTACACCTGGGATTTCACCAGGTAGGGCAGAGCGACCTCCGGGTTGTCTGGCAGCAATCCCGCGGGGACTTCTGGGGAGCGAGAGAAGGACGGAATGCTCTCCTGACGGCCCAGGGCCGCCGTGGCGGGCGTATCGAAATGGATGAAGCTCACCTGATGCCCCCGCTGCCGCAGGGCATCCGTGGTGGCCAGGCTGTAGGTGACGTTGCCGCAGAAGGGAGATTTCTTACCCAGCCAGGCGATGTGCGTCACCGCATGTACGCAACCGTTACAAAGGTAGCAGCGGCCCTCCTCAGGACGGTCGCCAGGGCTGCTCGCTCAGGGCGGCGATCAGGGCAATGGCCGCCAGTCCCCAGAGCACGGGGAGGAGCCCGTAGCGGCTCACCACGGTGCCTGCAAGCGCCAGGGGCAGGCTCAGGGCGATGTTGATCAGGTTGTTTTGCAGGCCGAATACCTTGCCCCGTTGCTCCTCCGGGGTGTCCACCTGGATCGTGGTCTGGGCCGGGATGGCCAGCAGGGCGGCGCCCAGTCCCAGCAGGATGCACAACAGCAGGGTGAGCACCAGGTTGCCCCGCAGCTGGCCCAGCAGCACCAGGCTGAAGGCGCTCGTGCCGAGGCCCGTGGTGGCCAGTAATTTGCGGCTGAAGTGCTCCCCGAGCTGGGCCATGGTGAGGGCCCCCAGGGCCAGGCCGATCCCGCTCATGGCCAGCAGGGTGCCGAAACCAGTGGGGCCCAGGGCCTGAATGGCCGCCGCCAGGCTGATGGCCAGCACATACAGGGCCGCCAGCAGGCTGTAGAGCAACACCAGCTGCAGCATGGCCGTGCGCACGGTGGCCCGCTCCCGCAACACGGCCAGGCCCTCGCCGATCTCCTGCCAGATGGAAACCCGCCGCACCTGCCTCTGGGGCTCCTCCAGCCGAATGCCCAGGATCGCCACGGCGGCCAGGGTGTAGCAGAGGGGCAGCAGCCAGAACTCACCGTTCTGGATCCCGAGGAGTCCCAGCCCCCCCCGCAGGAGCCGCAGGATCGGATCCCCGAGGGCAAAACCCACGATGGTGGCGGCCATGCTGGTGGCCTGATACACCGAGTTCGCCGCCAACAGCTGGTGGGCGGGCACCAGCAGGGGAATGGCCGCCTGCTCCGCCGGGGCGAAGAACTGGGTGAGGGCGGATTCGGCCAGGGTCATCAGCACCAGGGCCCAGTAGCCCCAGCTCAGGCCGAGCCACTCGGGTCCCGGCACCAGGGCCAGGGGGGCCAGCATCACCAGCGCGGCGCGCAGGCCGTTGGAGGCCACCATCACTGAGCGTTTTGGCCAGCGATCGGCCCACACCCCGGCCACCGTGCCCAGCAGCACGGCAGGAATCGTGTTGGCTACATAGATGCCCGTGGCCAGAAGGGTGATCACCTGGGCCCGGCTCTCCAGATTGATGCGGATGGCGGCGGCGGCCTCCGCCAGGGCGGTATCTCCCGAGAGGTTGTCCGGCACCCAATACTGGGCGATCAGGAACACCATCAGCACGATGTAGAACTTGTCGGCCAGCTGGGAGAAAATCTGGCCGATCCACAGCCGGCGGAAGCCTGGCCGACCCAGCACGGCAGCAAGCCCTGTCTCCCCTGGTGGCATCGGGGGAGTACCGCGGGGCGGCTCGGCAAGCTGGGAAACGCCCGGATCCTTCATGGGGCTGGCGAACGGGGGACAGCGGGCTGGGGATTGGGCATCGCCTCCACACTGGCTCGAAGCAGTCTGAAGGCTCGTGGGGCGTGCCCGAGGTGTTCATCACACCACAGCGCCAGCAGCTGCAGCAGTCGCAGCCAGACTGCCTCAGGCCCCATCAGGCTGCCATCCCGCGACCGCGGCAGTGCCGGCCTGAGCAGGCGCTGCAGGAGGGCCAGCTCCGAGGCATTGAGCACCATGGCCGCGCCCGGCTCGGCGCCTGCGGCCAGCCCCTCCGCCGGGAGCACGCTGCAACGCCAGCTCCAGTCGCCAAGAGGAGGATCGAGGGGCTGGCCCGAGTGGATGCAGGACTGCAGCGGGATCGCATACCCCCCGAGGGCCAGCAGGTGCAGCGCCCCCTGAACGGTGATGGCCAGTGCCTCCACCCGATCCATCGCCTCCGCCACCACGGTTTCCAGGCGGCCCAGATGCACCAGCAGCATGGTGGACCAGCCCGGCGATGGGGCGCCACTGGGCACCAGCTGCAGACAGAGCTCCGCCAATGCCTGGGCGCCCGCCAGGGTTTCCAGCCGTTCCCCCAGGCCCGTGAAACTGCGCACGAGCGTCAGCTGGCGCACCCTGGGGAGGGTTTTCCCGCCCACTTGGAGGCGCAGGTGGGCCAGGGGGAGGGCTGTGGCCAGGCGGCTGCGGGGTTTTCTGGCCCCAGGAACGGCCAGACGGATCAGCCCATCCTCGTCGCAGAGCAGCGTCAACAACCGGTCGCTCTCCCCGAGCGCGGAACAGCGCAGCGCCACGCCCTCCACCAGCCGTTCAGTTCCCATGGGATCAGCGGGTGCTGGCGATCAGTTCATTCATCAGTGCCACCCCCCGGCTCGTGCCAAGCCGCTCTGCTCCGGCTTCCACCAGGGCTTGCACCTGCTCCAGGGTGCTGATGCCCCCCGCAGCCTTGATCGCGGCCCGGCCCCTGGCCAGCTCCCGCAGCCGCCGCACCTGGGCCGGCGTAACGGGAGGGCCGAAACCACTGCCGGTCTTCAGGAATCTGGCTCCGGCATCAATGCTCACCTCCACGAGCAGCTGCAGGGCTTCGTCGCTCAGGCGCCCCTGCTCCAAGATCACCTTCACCGGCAACCCGAGTTCCACGATCGGTGCCAGGTCGTTCAGGAGGGTGCGGCTGTCGCCATCCGCAAGGGCGCCGAAATCGGGCACCACATCGAGTTCATCGGCGCCGCTCTCGAGGGCGGCTCCGGCTTCGGCCCGCTTCACCTCGGGCGGCACGGCTCCGAAGGGGAAGCCGATCACCGAAACGATCCTCACCGGGTTGCGGGGGGATAACCGCTCTCGGGCAGCAGCCACCCAGCGGGAAGCCACGCAGATGCCGGCAAAGCCGAAGTGACTGGCCTCATCACAGCAGGTCCGCAGGGCATCCAGCCCATGGTGGGGATCCAGGAGGGCGTGGTCGAGGAGGGGCGGAAGATCCGGGAGCTCCTGGCTCACGCGTCCTTGGCCTGGATCACGCCGAAGCCGCCGTGGTTGCGGCGATACACCACCTGAATCTGCTGGCTGTCAGCTTCGCGAAACACATAAAAATCGTGATCGATGAGTTCCAGCTGATGCAGGGCTTCCTCCAGGGCCATTGGCGCCATGGCGTAATACTTGCGCCGCACCCCGCGATGGGGGAGGTTGGGCTCCAGGCCTTCGGTGAGGGCGTGGCCTGGATCGGGCAGATGGGCAGCCCCTGCCTCCTCGGCCGCGGCGGAGCGGTGAACCGGGCCTTGATGACGTTCCTGTAGGCGGTCCTTGTGGCGGTTGAGCTGCCGCGCCACCTTGCTGGCCACCATGTCGATGCTGGCGTAAAGGTTTTCGCTGCGTTCCTGGGCCCGGATCACCATCCCATTGGCAAACATCGTCACTTCCGCTGTCTGCTGCGGCACCCTTGGGTTGCGGGCGACCGACAGATGCACGTCAGCCTCCTTCACCAAATCTTCAAAATGACTGATGGCCCGCGAGAGCTTCGTTTCGGTGTACTCGCGAATGGCGGGCGTGATGTCCAGGTTGCGACCGTGAATCAGAAGTTTCATGGCGGTGGCGTTTGGCCGGTTGGGCTCGGCCCGGGTGGGGGGTTGTTGCCACAGTAGTGAGACTGAGCCATGTCACCCAACGGCACCGCAATTCTTTTTGAACCCGGCCAGCCGGTGCCCTTTCTCCGAGCCTGGGCCTGGCAGCAGGAGCTCCAACAGCGTCTGCTGAAGGATCCGGAGGCTTCGGAGGCCGTGCTCCTGCTAGAGCACGACCCCTGCTACACCCTTGGTCGGGGCGCCAGCGAGGCTCACCTCCGGTTCGATCCCCAGGTGCCTCCTCTGCCGCTCCACAGGATTGATCGGGGTGGAGAGGTCACGCACCACCTCCCTGGCCAGCTGGTGCTCTATCCGGTGTTGCAGCTGCAGCGTCACGGGGCCGATCTGCACCGTTATCTGCGGGCCCTGGAAGCCGTGGTGATCCACACCCTGGCGGAGCTGGATCTGCGGGGTGAACGGGTGGAGGGGCTCACCGGGGTCTGGCTGGAGGGGGTGAAGGTGGCCGCCATCGGGGTGGGGGCCAAGCGCTGGATCAGCCAGCACGGCCTGGCCCTCAATGTGTGCTGCCCCCTGGAGACATTTGCGGCCATCGTTCCCTGCGGGCTCAGCGACAGGGGGGTGGGCTCCCTCTGTCAGTGGCGTCCAGGCCTCAACACCGACGCCGTGCGTCCGCTGCTGCTCCGGGCTTTCGCCCGGGAGTTCGGCCTGCAGCTGCGTCCACCCGGGTCCACCGAAGGCCTGGATGGCCTGTAACCATGGGCGGGCTGAGCTGCCCCCCATGCCGAACGCCCCTACAGACGCCTCCCCTGCCGAGATCCACTGGGACGGTTCGGAACTGGATGGTGCCGCCCTCGCCCGCCGGGATCCCTGGAGGGGCCTCGATGGCCTGGAGCAGCTCTGGCCTGAGCTGGCCCGGCGCCATGGGGAGGCGATCGCCCTGGAGGACACCCACGCCAGCCCCCCCCTCCGCCTCAGCTACCGGGAACTGGGGGAGGCCATCGAGCGGGCGGCAGGGGCCTTTGCCGCCCTGGGCGTAGGCCCGGGCGACGTGGTGGCGCTCTTTTCGGAAAACAGCCCCCGCTGGCTGATCACCGATCAGGGGCTGATGCGGGCCGGGGCCGCCGATGCGGTGCGTGGCAGCAGCGCGCCGCCGGAGGAGCTCCTTTACATTCTGGAAGATTGCGGCGCCGTGGCGCTCGTGGTGGAATCAGCGGCCCTGTTCGGCAAGCTCGCCCTGGCGGCTGAGCAGCTGGAACGGCTGCGCTTCGTGCTCTGTCTGGAGGGTCTGGCGGCCCCCTTGGAGGGCTCCACTCCCAGCCTCGATTGGGATGGGCTCCAGCAGCTCACTGCCCCCTCCTCCACTCCACCCCTGCCCGCTGGGGGAGAGGGCCGCCTGGCCACCCTGCTCTACACCTCAGGCACCACCGGCCAACCGAAGGGGGTGCCCCTCACCCACGGCAACCTGCTCCATCAGTTGCGCACCCTCGGCGTGGCGGTATCGCCCTCCCCCGGGGATCGGGTGCTCAGTGTGCTGCCGATCTGGCATGCCTACGAGCGCACCGCCGAATACTTCCTGCTCTCCTGCGGCTGCCGGCAGACCTATACGAGCCTGCGGCACCTGAAGGCGGATCTGCAACAGGTGAAGCCCCAGTATCTGATCAGCGTGCCCCGGCTCTGGGAAGCGCTTCTCTCGGGCTTCGAGGATGCCGTGGCGGGGATGCCGGCCTCCCGTCAGCGTCTGCTGGGGAACGCCCTGGCCAACAGCCGGGCCTATCACCGGGCGCGCCGCACCGCCGGTGATCTCACCCTCACCCCCGAGCCGGCTTCCCGGCGCCTGAAGGCGGCGGGGGAGGCGCTTCTGCGGGCTCCCCTCCATGCCCTGGCCGACAGGGTGCTCTGGCCGAAGGTGCGTCAGCAGCTGGTGGGGGGCGAGCTGCGCACCGCGATCAGCGGTGGCGGTGCCCTGGCTATCCATGTGGATGGGTTCTTTGAAGCCATCGGCATCGAGCTGCTGGTGGGCTATGGCCTCACGGAAACCAGCCCGGTGCTCTCCTGCCGCCGCCCCTGGTGCAACCGCCGTGGCAGCGCCGGCCAGCCCCTGCCGGCCACGGCCCTGCGGATCGTGCATCCGGAGAGCCGCGCCACCCTGCGCATCGGTGAGCCGGGGCTGGTGCTGGCCAAGGGGCCCCAGGTGATGGCGGGCTACCACCGCAAGCCAGAGGCCACCGCCAAGGTGCTGGATGGGGAGGGCTGGTTCGACACGGGGGATCTGGGGCGTTTGCTGCCCGATGGCTGCCTGGTGCTCACCGGTCGAGCAAAGGACACCATCGTGCTCAGCAGCGGGGAGAACATCGAGCCCGGCCCCCTGGAGGAGGCCCTGGTGGAGTGCCCGCTCCTTGAGCAGGTGATGCTGGTGGGGCAGGACCGCAAGCAGCTCGGAGCCCTGCTGGTGCCCAAGCCCGAGCCCCTGCTCCAATGGGCCCGAGGGTTGTCTCTGCCCGAGCCGGCCCTCACCCCCCAGGGCACGGTGGCCTCCCTGGACCCAACCCTCGCCAGGGCCCTCACCCGGGAGTGCAACCGCCTGCTGTCTGAACGGCCGGGCTCCAGGGCGGATGAGCGTCTCGGCGGAGTGGCTGCGGTGGAGCCGTTCACCATGGAAAACGGCCTCCTCACCCAGACCCTGAAGCAGCGGCGTGATCGCATCGCCCAGAGGGATGCGGCGGCGATCGCCTCCCTCTACGGTGAGGGCTGATCCCCTCCCTGATCCTTTCCCTGATCCCATGGCCGAGTCCTTCACGATCAAACGTGCCATCACCATTCGCGCCGTGGTGACCCCGCGCTGGAAGGAAGATGCCGAGCGTGAGCTGAGCAATGCCCTGAGCAACCTGGACGGCCAGTTGGCCCAGCTGGAGCAGGAGGGTCAAAGGGTGATCAGTGAGGTGCGCAGTCAGAGCATCAATCCTCTCGATCCTCGGGTGCAGGAGCAGGTGGCTTCCATCCAGCAGCAGGTGGCGGCCAAGCGGGCCGAACTGGAGGAGCAGAAACGTCAGGTGCTGGAGCAACAGCAGCAGGTGCGCTCCCTGGATTTTGAGCAGGTGGTGGAGCAGGGCCAGCTGGAGAGCCTGACGGAGGTGCGCCTGGGCGACAACCTGGTGGAGAAGATGCAGGCATCCGTGCTGGTGCGCGACGGCGTGGTGGAGGCTCTGGAAGGGATCGGCTGATCCTGGGTGGAGGAGCACAGTCCGGAAGCAGGGTGCTGCGTAGGATCGCCATTCCTGCGCGGCAGCACGCCCAGTGGCCACCCACGACATCTTCATGCCCGCCCTCAGCTCCACCATGACCGAGGGCAAGATCGTGCAGTGGCTGAAGAAGCCCGGTGATCGGGTGGAACGCGGTGAGTCGGTGCTCGTGGTCGAGTCCGACAAGGCGGATATGGATGTGGAATCGTTTGAGGAGGGCTATCTCGCGGTGGTGCTGGTGGAGGCCGGCGGCACGGCCCCCGTGGGGGACACCATCGGCCTGATTGCCGAGAGCGAGGCTGAAATCTCTGAGGTGCAGGCCCGTGCCAAGGCTTCAGTCGCCGCCGCGCCAGCGCCGGCAGCCCCAGCTGTTGCCCCGGTCGCCCCACCCCCACCCCCACCAGCACCCGTGCCGGTGAGTCCTGCCCCGGTGCCTGCCGCCGTGGCCAGTCCTCCAGCCCCGGTGCTGGCCGCGCCGTTGGCTGGTCCTGCCGATGGTAGGGTGGTGGCCACCCCCCGGGCCAAGAAGCTCGCCGCCCAGCTGGGGGTGCAGCTGGCAGGGGTGCGGGGCAGCGGCCCCCATGGACGCATCCAGGCGGAGGACGTGGAGCAGGCCGCAGGCCAGCCGGTGAGCCTTCCCCGGGCGGCGGAGGGGGCGGCACCGGCGGTCGTGGCCGCTGGCAATGGCAGCGCGGCTCCCGCCCCTGCGCCGGCGGGAGAAGCCTTCGGCAGGCCCGGCGAGACAGCCCCCTTCAACACGCTGCAGCAGGCCGTGAACCGCAACATGGTGGCCAGCCTCACGGTGCCCTGCTTCCACGTCGGCTACACCATCATCACCGACAAGCTGGATGCCCTCTACAAACAGCTGAAAGGGAAGGGCGTCACGATGACCGCCCTGCTGGCGAAGGCGGTGGGCGTCACCCTGGCCCGCCATCCCCAGGTGAATGCCTTCTTCAGTGAGAGCGGCATGGTCTACCCCGAAGTGGTGAATGTCGCTGTGGCCGTGGCGATGGAAGACGGGGGGTTGATCACGCCGGTGCTGGCCCAGGCCGATCGTGCCGATCTCTACAGCCTCTCCCGCACCTGGGCGGATCTGGTGAGTCGGGCCCGGAGCAAACAGCTCAAACCAGAGGAATACAGCACCGGCACCTTCACCCTCTCCAATCTGGGGATGTTCGGCGTGGATCGCTTCGATGCGATTCTGCCCCCAGGGTCCGGCGCGATCCTCGCGGTGGCGGCCTCCAGGCCGGCCGTGATCGCCGGAAAGGATGGGGCCATCCGCGTGGGACGCCAGATGCAGGTGAATCTCACCTGCGACCATCGCGTGATCTACGGCGCCCATGCGGCGGCCTTCCTGAAGGACCTGGCCCAGCTGATCGAAACGAACCCCGAGAGCCTGGCCCTCTGAGGCGCCACAGCCCTGCGCATTCAGTTCTGTGTCGACCGAGGACAGACTGCTCTCCAGCTACGACTTCCCCCTGCCTCAGGAGGCCATTGCCCAGCAGCCGGCGGAACCCCGCCACAGTGCCCGGCTTCTCATTGTCGAACCAGGCAGCGGCGCCCGTCACCGCCAGGTGTGGGATTGGGCTGAGGAGCTGCTGCCGGGGGATCTGATCGTCGTGAACGACACGCGGGTGTTGCAGGCCCGGCTGCAAACCCGACGAGCCAGTGGGGGCGCCGTGGAAGTGCTGGTGCTGGAGCCCGCTCCGCTCCCCCCTGCCGCTGGAGAGAAGGGCTGCGACTGGCTCTGCCTGCTCAAGCCGGCCAAGCGCGTAAAGATTGGCGAGGTGCTCACGCTGGATCCTCCCCAGGGGGATTCTTGCGATCCCCCGGTATACCTGCAGGTGGTGGCGGTGGATGGGGAGTCGGGCGGACGGGTGGTTCGCTTTCCGCCGGGGATGGCCGATGCCCGCAGCATCGAGCCATTCCTGCAGCGCTACGGAACCATGCCCCTCCCCCCCTACATCCACGACGCTGGAGACGTGGAGGGCTCCCGTTACCAGACCCGCTATGCCGCCACTCCCGGTGCCGTCGCCGCCCCCACCGCCGGGCTGCATCTCAGCGATGCGCTCCTGGAGCGGCTGCGGGAACGGGGTGTGGAGCGAGCAACGGTGACGCTCCATGTTGGGCTGGGCACCTTCCGGCCCCTCGAGCAGGAACACCTGGAGGGGCTGCGGCTGCACAGCGAGTGGGTGGAAGTGACCCCGGAGCTGGTGGCGGCGGTGGACGCCGCCCTTGCGCGGGGTGGACGGATTCTGGCGGTGGGCACCACATGCGTGCGCAGTCTTGAAGGGGTGGCTGCCCTCCACGGTGGCCGGCTGCAGCCCCATGCCGGCCCGGTGGATCTGGTGATCCAACCAGGATTCCGCTTTCAGGTGGTGCAGGGACTGCTCACCAACTTCCACCTGCCCAGGAGTTCCCTGCTGCTGCTGGTGAGTGCCCTGATCGGCCGGGAGCGGCTGCTGCAGCTCTATGGGGAAGCGATCCGCCTTGGCTATCGCTTTTTTTCCTTTGGAGATGCCATGTGGATTCCCCCTGAGGCGGTGCTGGTGAGGGAGAGAGAATATGACTTACGCTCAGCCACTGATCAATCAGCACCGCATCAGGAATGACTGCTTCATTGCAAAAGCTTTCCCTCAAAACTGACGGATATGTGGTGCTGCGCGATGTCATTCCTTCGTCCCTGATCGATACGCTTCTGTCCCGTTTGCAGGATGTGAAGCACTCCCGCCGCTTTCGGTTCCGGGCCCAGGGCACCAATTCCTTTGAGGGACCCAGTCTGGATGAGTATGGAAATCTGCGCAATTCGATCCAGAATCCGCACCTGCTTGGGGCGGTGCCGGGGTTCCGTCGGGCCGTGGAGGCGATCGTGTTCTCCACGCCTGTCCATCAGGCCCTCTGCGCCCAGATGGGAGATGGCACCTTCGTGAACTGGCAAACCATGCTCTTCGATCGGAGCGTGGGTACGAAGGTGCATCAGGACAGCTGGTATCTCGACACCGTTCCCCAGGGAGGGGTGGTGGGCGCCTGGTTTGCCCTGGAGGACATCACCCGGGATTGCGGCCCCTTCAAGATCTATTCCCAAACCCAGGGCCGATTGGTGGACCCCACGGCCTACGACTTTGACGCCTTGGAGCAGGACGGGGATTTCCTGCGGGATTACCCCGAGTCCCAGTGCCAGCGGTTGTTGCTGCGCAAGGGGGATGTGATCCTCTGGAATTCATTTCTCTTCCACGGGGCCGATCTACCCACCTCCACTCAGCGCACCCGCAAATCCCTTACGGCCCATTTCTATCGTCATGGAGCTGCTGTGCAGGATCAGCCCATCCGGCGGGCCTTCTCGATCTATGACCATGCCAACCCCAAACCAACTAACATGCCTGGTTTGCTGAAAGCTGCCACCATCGATCCCTTGGTGTACAGCACGCTTTCCATCGGCCTGGCTGGGTTGAAGGCTCGCAATCTCACCGGCAAGGGCACCGATCTCACGGAGATCCGCTCCCTCAGCTAGCTGCGGTAGAGCAGTCGCCCCAGGGCTTCTCTCAGGACGCGGCTGCTGTCCGCCAGCCCTTCAGCCGAAGGCAGCCAATACCGAAAATCCTCTAGAACCGAACCTGCCCAGGTTCCCCGGGCCTGGAAATCCACCTGATAGGGAATCACCGTCAAACCCTGCCGTTCAAAGAGAGCCCGGGCTCGCGCCATGTGGAAGGCGGAGGTGACCAGCAGCACCCGGCTGCCTCTGGGCAGCTGGGCCGCCACAGCCCTGGCCTCCTCAGCGGTGTTGCGCACGTAGGGGGTGACGGCCAGCGCCTGGGGTGGAAACCCCAGGGCGAGGGCCTGCTGGCGGTGCTCCTCCCCTTCGGTGGGCCCGCCCTCCTGAAGGGAGATGGCTCCACCGGTGAACAGCAGCAGGGGGGCTTTGCCGGCCCGGAAGAGATCCAGCCCGCCGAAGAAGCGATCCGCATCCACCCACTCCGTGCGGCGCAGGGGCCCGGGGGCTGGATGGCGCCCACCGCCCAGCACCACGATGGCTGACGCGGTGGGCATGGCACTGGGTCGCAGGGGTTCCCAGGGGCGTTCCATCAGACGCCAGAGCCCCTGGGCGGTGAGCGGGGTGGCCATCAGCCAGAGCAGCGCCAGCGCAGTTTTCACCGGCATCCAACGCCGTCGGCTGATCCCCCATCCCAGCAGCAGCAAGGCAAGCCCAAGCGGCAGCACCAGCTGGGGCAGGAGCTTGCTGAGCACAAACATCATGGGCCGATTGACAAACCAAGGGTCGCTCACGACAACGGCGTTCCGCTGAAGGGCCAGAACGCCGCATCGCACCACCACAGGGGGCAACTCTCAGCAGAGGTTGGAAGCCCCCAGCAATTGGGCTCAGGCAGCAGCCAGGTTGGCCGCAACAAAATCCCAGTTCACCAGCTTGTCGAGGAAGGTGCTGATGTAATCCGGCCGGCGGTTCTGGTAATCGAGGTAGTAGGCGTGCTCCCACACATCCATGGTGAGCAGGGCCTTCTGCCCGTGGGCCAGGGGAAGATCGGCATTGCCGGTCTTGGTGATCTTGAGGGTGCCGTTGTCGACCACCAGCCAGGCCCAGCCACTGCCGAACTGGGTGGCTCCGGCAGCCTTGAACTGCTCCTTGAAGGCATCGAAGCTGCCGAAATCCGCATCGATCTTGGCGGCCAGGGCACCGCTGGGGGCGCCACCACCACCGGGCTTCATGCCCTGCCAGTAGAAGGTGTGATTCCACACCTGGGCTGCATTGTTGAACACGCCGGCCTTGCCGGCATCACCAGCCACTGCAAGAACCGTGTCCTCCAGCGACTTGCCTTCGAGGTCGGTGCCGGTCACCAGGTTGTTCAGGTTGTTGACGTAGGC
>JBJTQT010000021.1:0-3714 GCA_046075745.1 Cyanobium sp.
CGCCGCCGCCGAAGCGGTGGAGGAGCAGACCGAATTTGATGTGATCCTCGACAGCTTCGATGCCGCCGCCAAGATCAAGGTGCTCAAGGCGGTGCGCGAAGCCACCGGCCTGGGCCTGGGCGAAGCCAAGGCCCTGGTGGAAGCCGCCCCCAAGGCGGTGAAGGAAGGCATCAAGAAGGAAGATGCCGAAGCCCTCAAGAAAACCATCGAAGAAGCGGGCGGGAAGGTCACGATCAAGTGATCCAAGGCGCAAGCTTTCGCAGGCGGCCCCCAGTGGGGGCCGTTTTTTTTTGCTCGACAGCAAGCGACTGCGGCAGGGCCAGGGCCAGGCCCAGGGGGAGGGGCAGGCCAGCCAGGTCTAGCCTGGAGCAGCCCGAAAAAAAAACCCTGCCGAAGACAGGGTCGGGGTTCTGAACGTTCGCTGGGAGTCTGTCCTCGTTTCGACCCTGGCTAGGTGTTCAGCACTCCTCACACGCCAGAACCTTAACGAGTCTGTTTGATCTGGCACAGGGACACCGACCAGCCGTGTAACTGGCTACAAACCCTGGGCCTGGGCGAAGGGATCGGTGGCGGGCGCGGTGCGGGCCTGGGAGTCGATGCGCTCTTCGTAGGGGATCACCTGGAGGGTCACCACCCCGGGGCCAGGGGCATCCATGGGGGCCTCTGCGCCGCGGCTGTCGCGGCTGGCCAATGGTTGAGCGGGTGCATCAGGAGCGGCAGGCTCAACTGGGGCGACTGGTTGCTGACGGAAGCGGGAGCGTGAATCGGTGGGCACCACGCTGGCGGCCCGGGCCCGTCGGCCCTGGCCGGCTCCGATGGGTGGGGGCACGATCGGAGGGGCCGCCAGGGCTGTGGAGTCGGTGCGGCCCCGGGAGCCGGCGATCAGGCTGTCGAGCGATTGGGCGTTGTTGAAATAGATGTGGTTGAGGCTGCGGCCGCCGAACACCCGCCGCCGGAGCTCCCAGCCGGGTTCCAGCTGGAGCGACACGAAGAGATCCCGATCACGGCGGGGAACGGCGCCGCGCCCCACCAGCAGCTCGGTGCCCTGAGAAGGGGAAGCGGCGAGCAGCTGGAGTTCACTGCCCTTCTGCTCCAAACGCAAACGGAAGGCATGGTTGAGATCGGCCTCGCCGATGCGCAGTGAATAGCCGTTGCTGTCGATGAAGCGGCCGCAGATGCCGGTGAAATCGAAGCGGTTCAAGGTGGGATCCACCAGCCCATCAGGGCGGGGGGTCCAGCAGAGGGGTCGGGCGCGCAGCTGCTCGAGCACCACCAGGGTCCAGTCGTCGGCGCCCACCGGGCGGGCGAGCACGGCAAAGCTGGCGGGCTCCACGGCGGCGCTGGCGAAGAGGCCTTCAGCCCACACCCGCGGCAGCAGGGTGGGGGCCGGGGCGAGGGCGGTCGCCAGGGCAAGAGCGGCCAGGGCCAGGTAGGGTCGCTTCATGGTGGATCGGCGTTGGCCCCGCGGAGGCGGAGAGGGCGACCTATTAAAGCCATCGGAAGGATTTGGGCAACACCCTCCACAGAAAACAGGTGAAGAATGATGGGACAGGAACCACGGGTGGTGCTGGCGGCCTGTGATGGGGCCTGCAGTGGCAACCCCGGACCAGGCGGCTGGGGAGCCCTGCTGCGGTTCACGGATGGGTCGGTGCGGGAGATGGGGGGCTATGCGGAGGCCACCACCAACAACCGCATGGAGCTCACGGCGGCGCTGGAGGTGCTGCGGGCCCTGCGCACCCTGCCGCGGGATCCGGGGCTGGTGATCCTCACCGACAGCCGCTATCTGGTGGATGGCCTGGGGAAATGGCTGGCGGGCTGGAAACGGAAGGGCTGGCGCACCGCCTCGGGCAGCCCGGTGCTGAACCGGGATCTGTGGGAGGCGCTGGATGGAGCCCGGCTGGAGGGGGTGGGGCTGGAGCATGTGCGGGGCCACAGCGGCCATCCGGAGAACGACCGCTGTGATGCCATCGCGGTGGCCTTCTCCCGGGGGGGGGTGCCCGAGCTGGCAGGCGGCGAGCCAGGGAGGAGCCAGAAGCGCAGGGCTGAAGCCACCAGGGAAGAGGCCGCTGAAGCCACCGGGAAAGAGGCGGCAGAGGTGGCCCCCGCGGCGCTGCAGCGGCTGCTGAGCCGGCTGGAGCTGGCGGATCGGCTGGCGGCGGGGGGCTATGGGCTGTCGGCGGTGGAGCTGGCGGGGCTGGTGGAGCGTCCCCTGAGCCAGCTGGAGCAACGGCAGGAGGCCTGGCGCGGGCGCGACTGGCTGGTGGAACCCCTCCCCCAGGAGCCAGGCCGCTGGCGCCTGCGGCGTGCGGAGGGAGGATAGGGCGATGCGGCGTGAGGGGTGGAGGCGATGGGTGTGAGGGAGGGCAGCACCACCGGGGCGGTGTATCAGCGGCTGCTCGGGCCGCTGCTGAGGCAGGACAACGGGCTGGATGCGGAACTGCTGAGCCGGCTGTCGCTCTCCACCCTGGAGCAGGTGGCCCTGCGGCGCCGCTGGCCGGGAGTGCAGCAGCTGCTGGGCGCGGTGACGACGGAGCTGGCCCACAGGGATCCACGGCTGGAGCAAACGCTCTTCGGGTGCCGCTTCAGCAATCCCCTCGGCCTGGCAGCGGGCTTTGACAAGGATGGGGTGGCGGCGGCGATCTGGCATGTGTTCGGGTTTGGGTTCGCCGAGCTGGGCACGGTGACGGCCCAGGGCCAACCGGGCAATCCACGCCCCCGGCTGTTCCGCCTGGCGGCGGAGAAGGCTGCGCTGAACCGGATGGGCTTCAACAACCAGGGGGCAGCGGCGATGCGCCGCACCCTGGAGCGGCAGCAGCTGCCGCCACCGGGGCAACGGCCGGCGGTGCTGGGGCTGAACCTGGGCAAATCCCGGCTGACGCCGCTGGAGCGGGCGGCGGATGATTACGCCACGAGCCTGGCGGAGCTGGCCGGCCTGGCGGATTACGCCGTGGTGAACGTGAGTTCGCCCAACACGCCAGGGCTGCGGGATCTGCAGGAGGAGGGGCAGCTGCGGCGGCTGGTGGAGCGGCTGCGGCGGCTGCCGGCCTGCCCGCCGCTGCTGGTGAAGATCGCCCCCGATCTGGAGGACGACGCGATCGATACGATCGCCCGCCTGGCCTATGAGGAGGGTCTGGCGGGGGTGATCGCGGTGAACACCAGCCGCGATCGGCTGGGGTTGGAGGGGCGGGTGCTGCCCCAGAGCGGCAACACCCTGGCCGAGGAGGAGGGGGGCCTGAGCGGCCGGCCCCTGCGGGAGCGGGCCCTGGCGGTGTTGCGGCGGCTGCGGGCCACGGCGGGGCCGGCCCTGCCCCTGATCGGTGTGGGGGGGATCGATTCAGCGGAGGCGGCCTGGGAGCGGATCGCCGCGGGGGCCTCGCTGGTGCAGCTCTACACGGGCTGGATCTATGAGGGGCCACCGCTGGTGCCCCGCATCCTGGAGGGGTTGAGCGGGCAGCTGGATCGCCAGGGGATGGCAACACTCAGCGAAGCGGTCGGTTGCGGGCTGCCCTGGCGCTGAGGTTCGGATACGTTGCCGCCAGTGCTGGGCCGACCGTTGCAAGTCTCCGAGCTCCTGGAGGATCTGCGGGAGAGGCTGCGGCCACTGAAGACCCGCCTGTTCCCCCAGCAGGTGCTGCTGCAACTGAGCGATGAGGCGGTGGTGGGCCAGCCGCTGCTGAACGGCCAGCCGGGCCCGATCTCCATCGATGTGCCCTT
>JBJTQT010000022.1:0-7181 GCA_046075745.1 Cyanobium sp.
TCAACGCGCTGGGTGCCGCCAACCAGGTGCGCCTCTGGCTGCAGACCACCCGCGACAAACCGCGCATGGGCCGTGCCCTCTCCCTGGCGCTGACCATTCCACAAGGGCGAGCGGTGGAATTTCTGCTCTGAGACTCCCCACCCCACCGACCGGGCTCACGCCCCGGCGGAGGATCCGGAACCCGGGCGGGCCTGGCCCAGGGCCACCAAGGCGATGCCCACCAAGTAAAGGGCCGTGATCGCCCCGGACAGCAGCAACATCGTGATCGGATCGGTGGAGGGGGTGAGCACAGCGCCTGCCAGGGCACTGATCAGCACCACCCAGCGCCAGGCGCCCAACATGGTGGGGGCATCGATCAGGCGGAGGGCACCCAGCACGAGCTGCAACACGGGCAGCTGGAAAGCCAGGGCGGTGGCCACCATGAGCAGGAGCACAAAATCCAGGTAGCGCTCGATCGACCAGATGGGCTCCACCACATCCGCGCCATAGCTCACCAGAAACTTCAGGGCCGCGGGCACCAAGGCCCACCAGGCGAAGGCCAGGCCGGCAAGAAACAGCACGGTGGACACCGCCACCGCCGGGGCAAGCAGGCGCCGCTCCCGACGGGTGAGGCCGGGCAGCACGAAAGCCAGCCCTTCAAACAACCACCAGGGCAGGGCCAGCACCAATCCCGCATATCCGGCCACCTTCAGGGAGACCATCAGAAATTCCCCAGGCGCCAGTTGCAGAAAGCGGATCCCCTCGGCGGGCTGCTCCAGCAACCGCACCAGGGGCCGCACCAGCAGCAGGGCGCCCGCCGCGGCCACCACGAGCACCAACAGGCTGCGCAGAATGCGCCGGCGCAGCTCCTCCAGGTGCTCCACCAGGCTCATCTCCACCTCCCCGGGACACTCCTCATCAAAAGCAAGCCCCCCGGAAGCAGGGGGTTCGGCTGGGGACAGGGGGGTGGCTTCTGGCAGGGATGTCACCACCGGAGCTTAGGAAGCCTCCAGCAGCCGCCGGGCTCGCTCGGGCTGACCCCAGAGAATGTCTCCACCCCGATGGCGCACGGTGCCGGCGGCACTGCCAGGCAACCGCTGGAGCCCTTCGGTGGGCACCATCAGCACAGGCACCCGGGTGTTGCCCCGGCCGCGGCTGAAATGGGCCGCCAGATCCGCCGCGGCCTCCATGTCGGCTTCAGCAGCCGGGCCCATGGAGGCCTTCAGCACCACATGACTGCCCGGAACTTCCTGGGCATGGAACCAAAGGTCCCCCCGTCGGGCCTGCCTGAGGCTGATCCATTCATTCTGCCGATGGTTGCGCCCCACCTGCAGACAGAGGCCGGAGGGAGACCGGAGCTCCAGGGGGCGGGGGGCGGCGACATCAGCCCCCGCCCGCGGACGCCGGCGCAGCCTTGCCCCGGAAGGGGTTTTGTAGCGGGGCTCCAGCGGCTGCAGGTCCTCCTCCAGCGCCTGCAGCTGATCGGCCTGATCAGCCTGGTCGACAAACACCAGGGCCTCCTCCAGCCAGGCCAGCCGCTGCTGGTGGTTCTCCAGACGGGGCGAGATGGCCGCCACGGAGCGCCGCAGCTTGCGGGCCCGCTTGTAGAGCGCCTGGGCCTCCCGGATCACATCCTTTCCCGGGGCCGGAAGGCAGAGGAGTGCATCGGCCTGGTGCTGGAGCAGGTCGCTCCCGCCCGCGGCCTCCAGAAGGGCCCGCTGCTCCTCCACCTGGCGGTGTTCCCGCTCCTGAAGGCCCTCGAGACGCTGGCGAAGGGCCAGGCGATGCTGATGGAGCCGCCGGGCCTCCAGCCAGCGCTGGGTGGCCGCGGCCAGAGCCCCATGGATCGGCAATGGAGCTGGCGCGGAAGCCACAGGTGCGATCGGTGGATCCGGCGGGTCCTGCCAGCAGCGATAGGTCATCTCGGAGGTCCAGCTCAGGGAGAAGCACCCCTGGTCCACCGCCTTCAACCAGCCCTGCCAGCGCTGCCAGAGCCAACCCCACTGCTCTCCATCCAGCTCCTGCACAGGTTGGGCGGCTCCTGGCCCAGCCCCCCCGGGAAGGGGAGCCAACAGCTGCTGCACCAGGGCGGGGCTCACCCCCTGGTAGGCCTCCATCAAGGCCTCCGCCAGCGACTGGGGGCGGGCGAGGAGGCGGCGTTGCCAGCGCTCGAAGGGTTCATCCGCCCGGGGAGGCTCCCCCCGCAGCGGCGGGGGTGGGCTGTAGGCATCGCCGGTGCCGATGGGTCGCCAGCGGGATTGCTCGGGCCGCACCTGACGCGCCAGGGAGATCACCTGCTGCTCCGCATTGAGCAGAAAGAGGTTGCTGTGACGCCCCATCAGCTCCAACACCAGCCGACGCTGGGTCGGCTCCCCAGGACGAGCAGCGAAATCCAGGCTCACCACTCGTTCCCAGCCCTGCTGATCAATGGCCACCAGAGCCAGCCCCCGCAGGGCATGCTGCACCTGTTGGGCCAGGGTGCTGCCCTCACCCTGTCGGGGCGGGGGTGGGATCGCCAGCACGCGGGGCGCTTCCGCCATCCAGCTGAGTTCCAGCCACTGCACCCCACCGAGGTGGCGCAGCGCCAACTGGAGGGTCTGGCCATCACTTTGCTGGGCTTTCTCGAAACGGCTGGGCACCAGGGCACGACAAAGCTCCATCACCAGAGCCCGCAGGGTGGTGGCATCGATGGGCTGCAGGCGGGGTGTGGGGGAGAGCTGGCCCATGGGCGGGCGGATCCTGGATGACCTCTACTGTGCGGCCAATGCTGCCCAAAGGATGACCCAGCCCACCATCCCCATCAGCCAGGCCCTAGCCGGAGAGCCTGGTCGACTGACGGTGCTCACCGGCCCCAGCGGCGTGGGGAAGGGCACCCTGGTCCGGGGCCTGCTGGAACGCCATCCCCAGCTCTGGCTCTCGGTGTCGGCCACCACCCGGGCTCCTCGCGATGGAGAAGTGGAGGGGGTGCATTATTTCTTTCTCTCGCCCGAGGCGTTCGAGGAGCAGGTGGAGGCGGGGGGGTTTCTGGAATGGGCCGCCTTTGCGGGAAACCGCTATGGCACGCCCCGGGGGCCCGTGGAGCAACAGCTCGCCATGGGCAGGCCTGTGTTGTTGGAAATCGAGCTGGAGGGGGCCCGCCAGGTGCGTCGCACCTTTCCAACCGGTCAGCAGATCTTTGTGGCGCCCCCCTCCTTCGAGGAACTGGAGCGGCGCATCCGGGGGAGGGGAACGGATGCGGAGGAAGCCATCCAGCGCCGGCTGAGCCGGGCCCAGGAGGAGGTTGCTGCCGCCAAGGAATTCGACGCGGTGCTGGTGAATGGGGATCTGGAGACGGCGGGCCGGGAGCTGGAGCTGCTGATGGGCCTGGCAGAGGACCGCTGAGCCCGAGGAGCACGTGGGCCATCGGAAGGGCAAAAAAAAACGGCCCTGAGGGCCGTCGTCGGCTGCGATTAGAGGGGATGGAACAGCAGATCGGGATAAAAGCGATTGAATTCGATCATGATCCCGGCAGTGATGGTGAACCAGATCGCTGCGAAGACAGGGGCGGTGGTGAGGAATTTTTTCATGGTGATGGCTGGCGGCCGGTGAATGGGGGGCGCTGGCTTAACGGGGAGAGACGGTGACCTTGCTGTCGGCTTCCACCAACTTGCCGCTGGTGAATTCACGGAGGGCAGCCTGGGGCCAGCTGGCCGCAGCCAGTGTGCTCTTGAACGCCAGGGGGAGATCGATCTGGATCTCTTTCATCGTCGCGTCCTTCGCGCCGCGCACGGCGATCAGGTAGGTGCGACCCGCCCAGCCGATGCAGCCGGCGATGTAGAGGAAAGCGATGCCCGGGATGATGAAGTCACCGGCATGGCTCCAGCGTCCATCCACGATCAGATGGGGCAGACCATCGGCACCGCAAAGAGCCTGGCTGTAAAGCCGGAAGCGGGCTTTGGCCTGTTCGGTCTTGGCGGCGCCAGCCCGCTGCTGGAAACGGACGTTTTCCGTGCAGGGAGTGAGACCACCGATGTCGGCATGGGCCGTGGGCGCCCATCCAAAGACCAGGAAGGCGGTGAGGAGAACGGCGAAGAGACGGCGCATGGATGGGGGCCGCGGGTCAGGATGTCATCGCGGAGAGTAAGGGAGGGCCAGTGGCCCCATGCCGTCAGTTCTGGCCCTCGAAACAAGTTGTGACGAGTCCGCCGCGGCCATCGTCAGCGACCAGGGAGTGCTGGCCTCAGCGGTGGCCTCCCAGGTGGAGGAGCATGCCCGCTGGGGTGGGGTGGTGCCGGAGATCGCCTCGCGCCGGCATCTGGAGGCCCTGCCGGGACTGATCGCCCGGGTTGAGCAGGACAGCGGCGTATCCATTGAGGCTGTGGATGCCGTAGCCGCCACGGTGGCTCCGGGCCTGCTGGGCGCCCTGCTGGTGGGCTCGGTGATGGGCCGCACCCTGGCGCGGCTGCACGACAAGCCCTTCCTGGGGGTGCACCACCTGGAGGGCCATCTGTGGTCCGCCTGGCTGGAGACCAGTCCACCACCCTTGCCCCATCTGGTGCTGCTGGTGAGCGGTGGACACACCGAACTGGTGCGCGTGGAGGGGCCGGGTCGCTATGAGCGCCTGGGTCGCAGCCGGGATGACGCCGCAGGCGAATGCTTCGACAAGGTGGCGCGCCTGCTGGGCCTGGGCTACCCGGGGGGACCGGCGATTGAGAGGGCCGCCCAGGATGGGGATCAGGAGCGCTTCAGCTTTCCCAAGGGCAGGGTGTCGTTGCCTGGCGGGGGCTTCCATCCCTACGACTTCAGTTTCAGCGGACTGAAGACGGCCGTGGGGCGTCAGGCGCAGGCCTTACGGGATCAGGGTGACCCGCTGCCTGTGGCGGATCTGGCCGCCAGCTTCGAGGAGGTGGTGGCGGAGGTGCTGGTGGAGCGGAGCCTGCGCTGCGCAGAGGAGGGGGGCCTCAACACCCTGGTGCTGGTGGGAGGGGTGGCGGCCAACCGGAGACTCCGCAACCGCCTCGGGGAACAGGCCGCAACCCGGGGCATCCACTGGCAGGTGGCACCGCTGGCCTATTGCACCGACAACGCTGCAATGATCGGCAGGGCCGCCCTGCAACGGCTGATGACGGGCCAGAGCAGTTCCATCCGCCTGGGAGTGGCTGCCCGCTTCCCCCTGGAGGAGGCGAATCGGCTTTACGACCTGGAACCCTGCTTTTAGGCAGAATTGGCAGGAACCGACCGGTCATCTGCTGGGAAGATCCGGTAGATTTTCTTTTCTTTTCATGGCCCTGCACGAGGCGGGTCTCTGCCATGGCTCCGGCTCTCCCCTCTGAAGCGCCTCTTCTCCCCTCAGGAGGCCCCCAGGAAGGCTTGCACGGGCCCGAGGGTGAGGCGGAACCCAGGCCCGTGTCTCAACAGGAGCTGAACGCCTGGCGCCGCGGCTTCACGCCCCAGGCCGAGATCTGGAATGGACGGCTGGCCATGTTGGGCCTCTCCGTGGGCCTCACCGTGCTGATCGTGGCGCGGCTGGCTCACCGGGGCTGAGGTCAGGAGCGCCCGCGCAGCGTCTGCGCCAGCTCATTGGGCTTGGGACTTTGCTGCATCGCATCCTCAGCGGTGGCACGGCCCTGCTCCACGAGCTGGGCGAGGGATTGATTAATGGTGATCATTCCATCAAAGGCACTGCGGGCCATGATCGCTTCGATCTCATCAAGCTGGCCACGCTGAATGTAATCACGACAGGCGTCGGTGTTGATGAAGAAGTCAAAATAGGCTGCCCTTTTGCCGTCAGTGGTTTTAATCAAACCCTGGGAAAGCACAGCCAGCAGCGCTTCAGAAATCGACCGGCGCACACTCTCCTGCTCCTGGGGTGGATACATGCCCAGCACACGCTCCACCGTGCGCACCGCCGAGTTGGTGTGGAGCGTGCCAAACACCAGGTGACCCGTCTGGGAGGCCTCGATGGCCGTGGTGAGGGTCTCCTGATCACGGATCTCGCCAATCAGAATCACATCAGGATCTTCCCGCAGGGAGGCTCGCAGCGCATTGTGAAAGAGCTTGGTGTGGAGTCCCACCTCACGCTGGCGGATCAAAGACTTCCGGCTTTCGTGCACAAATTCCACAGGATCTTCAATGGTTAGGATATGGCGTTTCATAGTTGTGTTGATGTAGTTGATGATGGCGGCCAGAGTCGTGCTCTTTCCGGAACCCGTCGGTCCCGTCACCAAGAACAACCCCTTGGGACGTTCGGCAATCTCCTTCAACTGAGGGGGGAGATTCAGTTGTTCAACCGTGGGCATCTTGGAGGGAATCAAGCGCAGCACCATGGCACTTCCCCGCAGGGTTTCCAGCACATTGATCCGCACCCGCACGAAGGAAAAACCGAATGAACCGTCGAACTCCTTCTCCCGGTTGAAGGCATCCACTTCGGAGGGTTCAAGGATCTGGCGCAGCCATTCGCGAAAGGTGGTCTTGTCCGTCACCGGCCAACCGGTGCGCACGATTTCACCCCGATTGCGGTAGCGGGGCTCTTCACCGACGCCGAGATGGACATCAGAAAAATTGTTCGCGTAGGCCAGGCGCACGATGCCCTCCATCGTGGTCGGCTGCTGGGAGGGGATTCCCTGGCCCCCGGAATCGCCCGCAGGTTCAGCGACTGGAGAAGAACTGGACGGGAGCGGGGGGGGCGGTGGCGGGGGTGGAGGGGGCGCTCCCACCGTCGGGGGGAAGGGGGCGGACCCTAAGGATGACTGGGGAGAAGAGTGGGTCATGGCCCTGCCACACGGTGGGGCCATGGTGCCATCGAGTGGCCGGATCCGCTGATCACTGCCGACGTCGAGCCCTGCAGGAGGGGGTGGGCACCCTCCCTAGGATCCTGAGGTCTGCAACCAGGTCTTGTCTGCCGCTGCCGCTGCCCTGCCGGACACCCCACTGGTGACCATCGTTCTGGGCACCCGCCCGGAGGCCATCAAGCTGGCGCCTGTGATCCTGGCGTTCCAGGCCGCCGATGACTTCCGCACCAGGGTGGTGCTCACCGGCCAGCACCGCGAAATGGTGAACCAGGTGATGGATCTCTTCGCCCTGAAGGCCGACCATGACCTGGCTCTGATGGCCCCCCAGCAGACCCTCACCCATGTCACCTGCGCCGCCCTGCAGGGCCTGAAGGAGGAGTTTCAGGCGCACCGACCTGCCCTGGTGCTCGTGCAGGGCGACACCACCACGGC
>JBJTQT010000023.1:0-3089 GCA_046075745.1 Cyanobium sp.
CACGGTGTCGGGATTGAGGAGCCTCGGCAGGGAGTCGTCCTCATCGAGGAGGAAAGCCACTCCACCGGTCATCCCGGCGGCCACGTTGCGCCCCGTGCGACCCAGCACCACCACCACGCCACCGGTCATGTACTCGCAGCAGTGATCTCCGGTGCCTTCCACCACGGTTTTGGCCCCGCTGTTTCGCACGGCGAAGCGTTCCCCGGCCCGCCCCAGGGCATGGAGCTCGCCCCCGGTGGCGCCGTAAAGGCAGGTGTTGCCCAGGATCACCTGGTCGCCGGGGTCGCTGCAGCCCGGTGGGGGCACCAGGGTGAGGCTGCCGCCGTTCATCCCCTTGCCCACGTAGTCGTTGGCTTCACCCACCAGCTTCAGATGCATCCCCTGAAGCAGGAAGGCGCCGAAGCTCTGCCCCGCTGCTCCCGTGAGGGTGAGGCTGACGTCTCCGGCGAAGCCCTTGTCGCCATGCCGGCCGGCAATTTCTCCGGCCAGGCGGGTGCCCACGCTGCGGTCGGTGTTCACGATGGCCAGGCTGCGGGCCACCTGCCCATGGTTCTCGAGGGCCTGAAGCACGGCGGGATCGGCCAGGAGCGCGTCTTCCAGGATCGGCCCGTTGCCGTGGGCGGCGGGATCATGCTCCAGCCAGGAGCGATCCGAGGAGTCGCTCATCGGCCCCAGCAGGGCGGAGAGATCCAGGGAGCTGGTCTTGGTGAGGGTCACCTGGCGGGGGCGGAGCAGGTCGTTGCGGCCGATCAGCGCATCCAGTCGGGCGACGCCCAGCACGCTGAGGAGCTGCCGCACCTCCTCAGCCACGAACAGGAAGAAGTTCACCACATGTTCGGGCAGGCCGGTGAAGCGCTTGCGCAGGGCTTCCTTCTGGGTGGCCACGCCCACCGGGCAGTTGTTGGTGTGGCAGACCCTGGCCATGATGCAGCCCTCGGCGATCATCGCCACGGAGCCGAAACCGAATTCCTCGGCCCCGAGCAGGGCGGCCACGATCACATCCCAGCCGGTCTTCAGGCCCCCATCCACCCGCAACAGCACCCGATCCCGCAGACCGTTCTGCAGGAGCGCGCGGTGCACTTCCGTGAGGCCGAGTTCCCAGGGGCTGCCGGCATGTTTGATGGAGCTCAGGGGTGAGGCCCCGGTGCCGCCATCGTGACCGGAGATCTGGATCACATCGGCGTTGGCCTTGGCCACCCCGGCGGCGATGGTGCCGATGCCGATCTCGGCCACCAGCTTGACCGACACCTTGGCGGCGGGATGCACCTGATGCAGATCGAAGATCAGCTGGGCCAGATCCTCGATGGAATAGATGTCGTGGTGCGGGGGGGGTGAGATCAGGGCCACGCCGGGCTTGCTGTGCCGCAATCCGGCGATGTAGTCATCCACCTTGGGGCCGGGCAGCTGGCCGCCTTCGCCGGGTTTGGCCCCCTGGGCCACCTTGATCTCCAGTTGCCTGCCGCTGCGCAGGTATTCGGCGGTCACGCCGAACCGCCCTGAGGCGATCTGCTTGATGGCGGAGCAGGCTGTATCGCCGTTCACCAGCCCCCGCACCGACCGCAGGGTGGCCGAGAGGCCATCGGCATCCACATCGTTGAGCACCCCAAAGCGCACGCGGTCTTCCCCTCCCTCCCCGCTGTTGCTCTTGCCTCCGATCCGGTTCATCGCCACGGCCAGCACTTCGTGGGCCTCCCTGGAGAGGGCCCCGAGGCTCATCCCTCCTGTGCAGAAGCGGTGGCAGATGCTCTCGATGCTCTCCACCTGATCCAGCGGCAGGGGGGCGGGGGCTGGGGTGAGTTCCATCAGGTCACGGAGGGCCGTGACCGGCCGATGCTCCATGAGCGTCTGGTAGGTGGCGAAGTGGTCGTAGCCCGGACCGGCAGCCACAGCGGCGTGCAGGGCCTTGGCCATCTCCGGGCTGTTCATGTGGAATTCGCCGCCCGTGCGGTATTGCACGAATCCCATGAACTCCAGCTTGGAGCGGTTGAGTTCCGGGAAGGCCTTGGCGTGGAAGGCCAGGGTTTCGCTGGCCAGATCCACCAGGCTCAGCCCGGCGATGCGGCTGGTGGTGCCCCGGAAGGCCAGGGCGATCAGGTCGGCGCCGATGCCGATGGCCTCGAAGATCTGGGCACCGTGGTAGCTGGCCAGCAGGGAGATGCCGATCTTGGAGAGAATTTTTCGCAGGCCATCCTCCAAGGCCTGGCGCACGTTGCTCTGGGCCTTCTCGAAGGTGAGCGCGGGAAGTTTGCCGCGCTCGATCAGCGACTGGGTTTTGGGATGGGCCAGCCAGTGGCGGGTGGTTTCCCAGGCCAGCCAGGGACAGACCGCGCTGGCCCCATAGCCAATCAGACAGGCCAGGTGATGGGTCGTCCAGCACTGGGCCGTCTCCACCACGATGGAGGCCTGTAGGCGCAGGCCCTGGCGCAGCAGGTGGTGGTGCACCGCCCCGACGGCCAGCAGGGGGGGGATGGTGGTGAACAGGGCACTGATGCCGCCTCCGGCCCGATCGGAGATCACCAGGATCTGGTTGCCGCCGCGCACAGCGGCCTCCGCTTCAAAGGTGAGGCGGTCGAGGGCTGTTTTCAGACCGCCAGGCCCCTGGGCCACCGGCAGAAGGGTGCAGAGGGTGGCCAAGCCGAGCCCCTGGTCGCCCAGGGCAGCCAGCTCGGATTCATTCAGCACGGGGCTGGAGAGGTGCAGCACCGCCGCACCGGCGGGATCGGGCCTCAGGGCCGATCCCCGACGGCCGAGGTGCATCTCCAGGCTCATCACCAGCCGTTCCCTGAGGGGATCGATCGGGGGATTGGTGACCTGGGCGAAGCGTTGTTTGAAGTAGTCGTAAAGCAGGTGGGGCTTGCTCGAGAGCACCGCCAGCGGGATGTCATCCCCCATGCAGTAGGTGGGTTCCTTGCCCTGACCGGCCATCTCCTCAATCACCAGCTCCAGATCCTCAGCGGTGAAGCCGGAGGCGGTCTGTAGCTGGAGCAGTTCCAGCTCGTTGCGCTGCTGTTCCCCCTGCCAGCGCCCCTGGGGGAGGCTGCGGCGGTGCTCCGCGAGCCAGGCGGCATAGGGGTGGCGCTCCGCCGCCT
>JBJTQT010000024.1:0-8343 GCA_046075745.1 Cyanobium sp.
CGCATGGCCTGGCACAGCGCCGGCACCTACCGCACCGCCGATGGCCGGGGCGGCGGCGGCACCGGCAACCAGCGCTTCGCGCCGATCAACAGCTGGCCCGACAACGGCAACCTCGACAAGGCCCGCCGCCTGCTCTGGCCGATCAAACAAAAATATGGCAATGCCATCTCCTGGGCCGACCTGATGATCCTGGCCGGCAACTGCGCCCTCGAATCCATGGGGCTGCGCACCTTCGGCTTTGGCGGCGGCCGCGTCGACATCTGGCAGCCGGAAGAAGACATCTACTGGGGCAACGAAACCGCCTGGCTCGGCGCCGAGCGCTATAGCGGTGAACGGCAGCTGGAGCAGCCCCTGGCGGCGGTGCAGATGGGCCTGATCTACGTCAACCCGGAGGGGCCCGATGGGGTGCCCGATCCGGTGGCCTCCGGCCGGGATGTGCGCGAGACGTTCGCCCGCATGGCGATGAACGATGAGGAAACCGTGGCCCTCACCGCCGGCGGCCACACCTTCGGCAAGGCCCATGGTGCTGGCAGCCCGGAGCTGGTGGGGCCGGCGCCGGAGGGGGCTCCGCTCCAGGAGCAGGGCCTGGGTTGGCACAACCGACATGGCAGCGGAAAGGGGGCTGACACCACCACCAGCGGCATTGAGGGGGCCTGGAAACCTCACCCCAACCGCTGGGACATGGGCTATTTCGACATGCTCTTCGGCTACGAGTGGGAGCTGATCAAAAGTCCGGCCGGCGCCTGGCAATGGCAAGCCAAGAATTGCCGCGAGGAGCACCTCATTCCTGATGCCCACATCCCCGGCCTCAAGCACCCGCCGATGATGACCACGGCGGATCTCTCCCTCCGCTTTGATCCCCTTTACGAGCCCATCTCCCGCCACTTCCACCAGCATCCCGAGGCCTTTGCCGACGCCTTCGCCCGGGCCTGGTTCAAGCTCACCCACCGCGACCTGGGGCCCAAGGGCCTCTACCTGGGGCCCGAGGTGCCCGCCGAGGAGCTGCTCTGGCAAGACCCGATCCCGCCGCTGGATCACCCCCTGGTGGATGGAGCAGCGATCGCCGATCTGAAGGCGCGGCTGCGGGCCTCAGGCCTGAGCACCGCGGAGCTGGTGGCCACCGCCTGGGCCTCAGCCTCCACCTTCCGCGGCTCCGACAAGCGCGGCGGCGCCAACGGGGCACGGCTGCGGCTGGCGCCCCAGAACACCTGGGCTGTGAACCAGCCCGAACAGCTGGCTCGGGTGCTCCAGGTGTTGGAAGGCATCCAGGCCGCTTTCAACGCCTCCCGCGCCGATGGCGTGCGGATCTCCCTGGCGGATTTGATCGTGCTGGCGGGCGGCGTGGGGGTGGAGCAGGGAGCCGCCGCCGCCGGGCATCCCCTGGAGGTGCCCTTCAGCCCGGGGCGCATGGATGCCAGCCAGGAGCAAACCGACGTGGAATCGTTTGCGGTGCTGGAGCCCCAGGCCGATGGCTTCCGCAACTGGCAGAAGGGGCCCATGAGCGTGGCGGCCGAACACCTGCTGGTGGATCGGGCCCAGCTGCTGGGGCTCACCCCGCCGGAGCTCACCGTGCTCGTGGGCGGCCTGCGGGTGCTGGGCGCCAACACCGATGGCAGCCCCCATGGGGTGTTCACGGAGCGGCCCGGGGTGCTGAGCACCGACTTTTTCGTGAACCTGCTCGCCATGGCCACCACGTGGAGCCCCACCTCCGAGGCCGGCGAACTCTTCGAGGGCCTCGACCGCGCCAGCGGCGCCCTGCGCTGGAGCGCCACCCGGGTGGATCTGGTGTTTGGCTCCAACTCCCAGCTGCGGGCGATCGCCGAGGTGTACGGCCAAAACGATGGCGCCGCCCGATTCGTGGCCGACTTCGTGGCCGCCTGGGTGAAGGTGATGAACGCCGATCGCTTTGATTTGCGGCGCTGAAACCAGCCCTGTGCGATGGGACGTGATCGAGTTGGATCTTTTTGCGTATGCCGACCCGGCTCGCCGTTCCTCCTCGCCGCCCCCCTGGCCCCAGCCGCTTGACGGGACGCTCCAGACTGAGTCCATGGAGAAGAATCTTGATCTGATCGTGCTCGGCGCCGGCTCCGGCGGGCTGGCCGCCGCCAAACGGGCCGCGTCCCACGGGGCATCGGTGGCCATCGTGGAGGGGGATCGGGTGGGGGGCACCTGCGTGATCCGCGGCTGCGTGCCCAAGAAACTGCTGGTGTATGGCTCCGCCTACCGCCATCTCCTGGGCGATGCCCCCAGCTACGGCTGGGAGCTGGGTGAGGTGCGGCTGGAGGCCTCCCGCCTGCTGGCCAACGTGCGCGCCGAGGTGGACCGGCTCAACACCCTGCACATCGGCTTTCTGGAGAAGGCCGGGGTGCAGCTGGTGCGGGGCTGGGGGCGCTTCAGCGGGCCCCACCAGGTGATGGTGACCGCCGCTAATGGCGGCGAGCAGGAGCTGGAGGGGGAGCGCATCCTCATCGCCGTGGGCGGCCGGCCCCACAGGCCCGAGATCCCCGGCGCCCACCTGGGCTGGGTGAGCGACGACCTGTTTGAGCTGGAGACGTTGCCGGAGCAGATGGTGGTGGTGGGCGCCGGCTTCATCGCCTGTGAATTCGCCTGCATCCTCAACGGGCTGGGCGTCCAGGTGACCCAGCTGGTGCGGGGCGACCACCTGCTGCGGGGCTTCGATCGAGAAGCGAGTGAGGCGGTGCGCGCCGCCATGGCAGACGATGGGATTGACATCCGCCTGGCCCACTCCCCTTCGGCGATCACAGGCGACTGCGCTCCGGGCGATCTCACCGTCACCACCCAGGGGGGTGAATCCATCCCCTGTGGTGGCGTGCTCCTGGCCACGGGCCGCCGGCCGTTCCTGGCGGGCCTCAATCTGGAGGCGGCGGGCGTGGCCGTGGAAGGACACCGAATCCCGGTGGACCCGGATCAACGCACCAATGTGCCCCACATCCATGCGGTGGGGGACGTGACCGAGCGGATCTGCCTCACGCCGGTGGCCATCGATGAAGGCCGGGCCTTCGCAGACACCGTGTATGGCCACAAGCCGCGCCAGGTGGATCACAGCCTGGTGGCCAGCGCGGTGTTCTGCCAGCCAGAGCTGGCGGGGGTGGGGCTCACGGAGGAGGAGGCCATCGCCCGCCACGGAGCCGAGGGCATCGTGGTGCACCGGGCCCGCTTCCGGCCCATGAGCCAGGCGCTCCCCGCCCGGGATCCGAAGGTGTTGCTGAAGCTGATCGTGGAGCGCGCCAGCGGGCGTGTGCTTGGTTGCCACATGGTGGGGGAGCACGCCGCCGAAATCATCCAGATGGCCGCAATCCCCCTGGGAATGGGCGCCACCAAGGCCGATTTCGACCGCACCATGGCGCTCCATCCCTCGGTGGCGGAGGAGTTCGTCACCCTGCCCGGCTGAACGCATAGATGCCCCGCCCAGCCCCATCGACCATGCCCTCCGCCTGCGGCAGCTCTGGCTCACCTACCTGCTGGCCATGCTCTTCCACGTGGATCTGGGCCTGATGCCCCTTTTCCATGGCCTCTCTCCCGAGATCGAGAGCCACGTGGACCCCACCCGGCTCTCCCTGGTGTTCTGGGGGATGCTGCTCTACTTCCTGATCCCGCTGGCCTCGATCCTCCTGATCACCTGGACCGCCAGCAACCCCTCCACGGCAGGACGCTGGCGCTGGTGGCGACGCCTGCACTTCTGGGTGAGCGTGGTCTACACGATCACCAACATTCCCCACCTGATCGCCGACATCCTCGTGCCCGACTCCCGGGGCGATCAGGTGTTCCTGATGGTGGTGCTGCTGGCGATCGGCCTATTGATCAACCTGGAGGGCTGGCGCTGGTGGCGGCAACCTTCAACGTCTTAGTCAACTGCTGAGCAACGAGCCCATGTCCCGCCTTAGCCGGGGATGGAGGCAGCCACGCAGCTGCCGCAGGGCCCGTTGCTCCAGCCCCTGCACCGTGCTTTTCGTGAGCCCCATGCAATGGGCCACCTGGCTGAGGGAACGCAGGTCCTCGCCGCCATAGCGCAGGGCCAACACCCGGCGCGCCTGCTCACTCAGCTGGGCGATGCCCCGCTGCAACCAGGCATGGTCGTCCTGCACCTCGGGCACACGGCCGTCGCTCAGCACATCCAGAAGCGGACCCTCCTCCTCCGAGCCCAGGGGCTGATCCAGGGAGATCACCCGTGCGGCCTGATGGAGGGCCAGGGCCTGGGCCACCCGGGAGGGATCCGCGCCGAGCTGGGCGGCGAGTTCCTCCAGGGGGCACCAGGGGCTGGCCCGCCGCAGGGCCTAGGCCTCGCCGGCCAGCTTCCGGAGGCTGGGAGGCACCCGCAGGATCTAGCCTTGCTCCACCTGGCCGCGGCGCACCGCCTGGCGGATCCACCAGTAGGCATAGGTGGAGAAGCGGTAGCCGCGGCAGGGATCAAACAGTTCCACGGCCCGGATCAGGCCGAGATTGCCCGCCTGGATCAGATCCATCAGCTCCACCCCCGCCGACTCCCTCTGCTGATGGCGGCACACCGACACCACCAGCCGCAGATTGGCCCGCACCATGCGATCCATCGCACGCCGGGCAGAGCGCACCTCCGAGGGCGAAGGGGAGGCTGACTGTTGCCAGCGCTTCACGATGGTGCCGAGATGCACTTCCTCAGCAGGGGTGAGCAAGGGAATGGCCGCGATCAGGCGGAGGTAGGCCTGCACCGCATCACCTGGATACTCGCGAGGGATTGCCATGGCGCCTTCGAGGCCAGCACTGCATTCAGCCTTTCTGAAGCGCGGGGGAAGTCAGAAGGGTTGCAGAAGGATTGCAGCAGAAGTGCAGCGGCCCTTCACGCAGTGTCACCACGCTGGCGGCATTCCAGGGCCAGGCACACCCGATGGGCCGCCGGCAGGGTGGCGACCGTCCACTCCTGGTGGGGCGGATCCGTGGCACTCACCACGTACTCCCCCCGGTTGGGGCCCTCCAGCAGCCGCCAGATGCGGCAGAGCCCGTAGGCCATCACGAACTGGCGCTCCCTGGAGGGCGGGGGCGTGCCGGGGTGAAGGGTGGTCATTCCACAGGCACCTGCACGGGGGGGGAGGACCTGCAGCACTGGCCTTCTTGGGGATCTCGATGGTGAGCTGGCCATCCTTGGCGGAGGCCCGGAGGCCACGTTCATCCGCATCGGCCGGCAGGGTGAAGCTGCGGCTGAAGCTACCGTAGAAACGTTCCACGCGATGCAGGCGATCCTTGTCTTCGGTGGTCTCCTGCCGCCGTTCGCCCTGCAGGGTGAGCACCCCCTGATCCAAGCTCACCTTGAGGTCGTCCTTCTCCACCCCCGGCACATCGGCCTTGGTCTGATATACGCCATCGGTTTCCCGGATATCCACCCGGGGCTGCCAGTCGCCGAAGCCTCCCCAGGGGCGGATCGTGGGCCAGGTGGCCAGGCGGCTGTAGCGATCGAAGAAGTCTTCCCCTTCATCGGTTCCCATTTCTCCAGAGCCATCGGCGGTGCAGGCGACTACCACCAACCTATGGAGACCTCCGGTGGGCGTATGCCGAGGCTTGCGCTGCAGGTGCGCGGCCCTCCTGGCCGCCCTGCTGGCGGCTCTCCCGCGCCCGATGGAATCAGCACGGACCTCAGCGGCGCACCAGCCAAAACACCAACGACAGCACCGCTGAAAGAAGCAGGCTGGTGCTGAGTGGGAAGAAGAAACTGAAGCCCGGGCGCTGGATCGAGATGTCTCCCGGAAGGCGGCCCAGGCCACTGGCGCTGATCCAGGGCCAGAGGAGGCCGATCAGCAGCAACAAACCGCCAAGGAGAACAAGGGTTTTCTGCATGGGCTGGCTCGAAAGGAGCAGGATCGCGCTGGCCTCTCTTTAGCCAGAGCCGGCGAGATAGGGATCCAGGAAACTGAGGGGCCGGGCCATGGTTTGGGAAAACCCCAACAACCCCTGATCCCGGTAGCTGTAGAGCAGGCTGTCATCCCTCTCCAGGAGGAAAGTACCGCCCCGCTGGGTGAGGAAATCATCCCGCGGCACATAGGTGCGCCAGTGGCTGAGCACCTCCACCATGTTGCGCAGGCGCACGGTGGCCAGCTCAAAAGGCCGCTGGTACCCCTCACCCACCGTGGCGAACAGTGGACTGTCCAGGCGTGGCGGGGCGGAGCGATCCCCGGTGTAGCCCCGCAGCACCTCCGCCAGGGTGCCGGGCGAGCCCACCCCGGCGCACATCAGGAGCAGGCCAGGCCAGGGGACGCCGGGGGTCTGCAGGCCGGTGTGGAGATCAAGAAGCTGATGCAGCCGGGGGGTGTCCTCCACCACCAGCAACTCCCGGGGAAGGCCCGTGAACCCGCAGAAGCGATCCGCGCCGGCGGCATCGCCGATGCCGATGGCCAGCAATCTGATCCCGGCGGCCCCCAGCTCCGGGAGGACACCAGAGAGGGCCTGGGCATATTCCAGGCTGTCGAAATCCCCCAGCTGGGAGAGAAGCACCACCAGACGGCGATGCCCCCTGCCCATCCCAGGCACATCGGCCAGATAGCGCAGCAGTGGCGAGGGAGCCTGCATCGCTGCAGGGTAGCGACCCCCTCAGCTGGGCGGGGTTTCCCCGAGGGCTTCGGCCACCGCCTTCTGAAACACCGCTTCCTCGGGCGTCACGCCGGTCCAGCGCTCGAAGATCTGCATGGCCAGCTGCACCAGCATCTCCACCCCATCCACGATCGGGCAGCCCCGCTCCCGGGCGGTGAGCAGAAAGGGGGTGAGGCGGGGATTGGTGATCACATCCACGGCGGTGCAGGCCGGATCCACCGTGTCCCAGAGCAGGGGCACGGGCTCCAGCTCGGGTGCACAGCCCAGATGGGTGGCGTTCATCAGCAGGGAGGTGCCCGCCGGCACAGCCACCTCCCCCTGCCAGCTCTGCCAGGTGGCGGGCACGCCGGAGGCCCGGGTCACCAGCTCCGCCACCTCCCGGCCCTGCTCCTCGCGGCGGGTCACCAGGGTGAGATGGGCGGCTCCCGCCCAGGCGATCTCCACCGCCATCGCCCGGCCGGCGCCGCCTGCACCGAGCATCACCACCCGTTTTCCCGCCAGGGGGGTGACCTTCTCGATGGCCTTCACCACACCCTTGCCATCGTTGTTGTGGCCGATCAGGCGGCCCGCTTCGATGGTCATGTAGTTAGCGGCGCCGATGGCGCGCACGTCGTCATCCACCCCATCCAATAGAGGGATCACCGCCACCTTGTAGGGAACGGTGATGGCCATGCCCCTGTAGCCCAGGGGGCGCAGTGCCTTCACGGCGAGGGCGAGATCCGCCGTGTCGGCGATGTCGTTCTTCCAGAACTGCCAGGGCAGGCCGTAATGGGCGTACACCGCATCAAACATGCGGTCGATCGGGTTCTCCGCCACCGGGTGGCCCAGCATCCCGGTCATTTGCTTCTGGGGAGGAATCAAGGCGGCGGTCCATGGCGCCGCCTCAGCCTCGCCCTCGGCGGCGCTCCGGAACACGGACTGTCATGGAACGTGGTGAAGCGCTCTTGCGCGCCCTCAGCCCGGGCCGGAATCTCCCCACACCGATCCACAAGGGGGGGCTCAACTGATGGCAACGATGCGTTCAGCGGCCAGATCCAAATCACGAAAAGGGAATCCGCCGCCCACTATGTGTAGGGGGGATGGGCACCCTGAGTATCCGCCAGGTGCCTGCCGCGCTTCCGGTGACGCTTGATGATCTTTTCACACGATTGGTCAAGAAGTTGGCAAAAAAGGAGGAAAGGAAGCGCTCAGGCGAAGCTTTACGGGTCTGGAATTTCGGCATGCAGCGTGCCTCAAGCGCGCCTGAGGCCGGGCTGAAGACAGCCCGCTGAATTGTGCTGACTTCTACCCCCGCCTCCCGTCCCCTCCCCATGAGCCCCGTCACCAGCTACTCCCCCTACCTGCAGCAACCCATCGGCAGTAGCGGCTCCGGGCTGGACCAAACCCTGGGCTGGATCGCCCGCGATCCCGGTCTGGCCGGCGCCAATGAAGCCGCCTCGATCCAAACCGGCATTGCCGCCGCCAACGGTCTCAACACCCTGCTGGTCGAGGGCCTGCGGGACACCGGCCTGCTCGCCAAAAAAATTCTGGTCGCCGCCGACATCGTCACCCTCAACGCCTGGTTCCGCGATCCAAGCCAACCGCAACGCCTCGAGCTCTTCCTCAAGCTCCACGGCGACGATGAGAACGGCAGCGAGACTGGCTTCCACACCATCCAGGGCGATGGCGGGAACCGCCTCTTCGACGGTGACGAGCCCTGATCGACACCGTGCTGGATGGGATCTATCACATCGGTTTTCCCCTCAGCGCCGACCGCAGCCGCCTCAC
>JBJTQT010000025.1:0-5913 GCA_046075745.1 Cyanobium sp.
GCCAGGGCTCGGCGCTGCCGGCGGGGCAGTCGAGCGCCATGGCCTCGCTCACCTCCACGAAGCGGGAGATGTTCTCAGCCCGCTCGACATAGCGGTTGATCCAATAGAGCGAATCGGCGACGCGGCTCAGCATGGGACGCCCTCCGCCCGTTCCGCCGCGGACTCCTCCACGATCCAGGTGTCCTTGCAGCCGCCCCCCTGGGAGGAATTCACCACCAGGGAACCCCGGCGTAGGGCCACCCGGGTGAGGCCTCCCGGGGTGACCCAGTTGCTCTTGCCCCGCAGCACATAGGGGCGCAGATCCACATGGCAGGGGTAGATCTCCCCTTCGCTGAGGGAGGGCACCGTGGAGAGCTCGAGGGTGGGCTGGGCGATGAAATTGCGGGGATCGGCCTCGATCTTCGAAGCGAAGATGGCGATCTCCTCCCGGCTGGCATGGGGGCCGATCAACATGCCGTAGCCTCCGGCCTCCGCCACGGATTTCACCACCAGCTCATGCAGGTGGGCCAGTACGTAGGAGCGGTCTTCGGGCCGGGCGCAGAGATAGGTGGGCACATTCTCAATGATGGGCTCTTCCTTGAGGTAATAGCGGATCATGTCCGGCAGATAGGCATAGATCAATTTGTCGTCTGCCACGCCGGTGCCGGGGGCATTGGCGATCGCCACCCGGCCCTCCGCATAGGCCCCCATCAAGCCCTTCACCCCCAGGATGGAATCCTTGCGGAACACCTCGGGATCGAGGAAATCGTCGTCGATGCGGCGGTAGATCACATCCACCGGCTCCAGCCCCGCAGTGCTGCGCATCCACACCCGCCGGTCCTCCACCACCAGATCCCGGCCCTCCACGAGCTGGATGCCCATCTGCTGGGCCAGGTAGCTGTGCTCGAAGTAGGCGCTGTTGTAGACCCCCGGGGTGAGCAGCACCACCTTGGGGTTGTCAGTCCAGGTGGCCAGATCCCGGAGGGTTTCCAGCAGATGGGACGCGTAGTTGTCGATGGGCTGCACCGTCCGACCGGAGAAGAGGCTGGGGAAGATGCGCTTCATCACCCGCCGGTTCTCGAGGAAATAGGCCACCCCTGAGGGGCAGCGCAGGTTGTCCTCCAGCACCCGCCAGGTGCCCTGGCCGTCGCGCACCAGATCCAGACCGGAGATGTGGCACCAGCGCCCCAGGGGCGGTTGGATCCCCTGCATCTGGGGCCGCCAGCCGTGGGAACTCACCACATCTTCCAGGGGCACGATGCCATCGGCATGGATGTGCCCCTCCCCATACACATCGGCCAGGAAGAGATCGATCGCCTCCAGCCGTTGGAAGAGCCCTTTTTCCAGCCGGGCCCATTCACTGGCGCGGATCAGGCGGGGCAGGGGATCGAAGGGGAGGATGCGTTCCACCCCCAGGCTGCCGGAATCATTCAGGCGGAAGGTGGCACCCAGGCGCCGCAGCAACATGCCGGCGGCGGCGTGGTTGTGGTTGAGCTGCTCCAGACCCATGCGCCCGAGGGAGGAGAGCAGGGGTTTCAGGGCGGGACGAGGCTGTTCGGGCGCACTGAAATATTCGTCGTAGCCGTGGTTGGGTCGATACGTCGTGAACATGCACCTCCATCCGCTGATCTGGATCCTGCAGTGCCTCTGGCCGCTTCTCTGGTGACAGTTGCTACCAAAAGGGCGCTGTCGGATGGCACCCTTCCCAACCGAGGGGTGGGCGCGGGCACCTCCTCAAGGTCTACAGCAGAAAGTATCGCTGGGCCATCGGCAACACTTCCGCAGGCTCGCAGGTGAGCAGTTCCCCATCCGCAAACACCTCGTAGGTCTGCGGATCCACCTCCACCTTGGGCAGAGCGGTGTTGTTGCGCATCTCCTGCTTGCCGATGCCGCGGGTGTGGGCCACGGGCACGCAGGGCCGGCGGAGCCCCAGGCGGCGGGGCAGATCCTCCTCCAGGGAGGCCTGGCTCACGAAGGTGAGGCAGCTGGGCACCAGGGCGCCGCCGAAGGCGGCAAACATCGGTCGGCCATGGACGGGCCCCGGCGTGGGGATGGAGGCATTGGCATCCCCCATCTGGGCCCACACGATGGAGCCCCCCTTGATCACCAGCTCGGGCTTCACCCCAAAGAATCCCGGCTTCCAGAGCACCAGATCCGCCAACTTGCCCTCTTCCACCGATCCCACTTGGCTGTCGAGGCCATGGGCGATCGCCGGATTGATGGTGGTCTTGGCGATGTAGCGCTTCAGCCGGGTGTTGTCGTTGCGGGGGCTGTCGCCCGCCAGGGGACCCCGCTGCACCTTCATCTTGTGGGCGGTCTGGAAGGTGCGCAGGATCACCTCCCCCACCCGGCCCATGGCCTGGGAGTCGCTGGCGATGATGGAAAAGGCCCCCAGGTCGTGGAGGATGTCTTCGGCGGCGATGGTTTCGCGGCGGATGCGGGATTCGGCGAAGGCCACATCCTCCGGAATCCTGGGATCCAGGTGGTGGCACACCATCAGCATGTCGAGGTGTTCCTCGAGGGTGTTGCGGGTGTAGGGCCGGGTGGGATTGGTGCTGCTGGGGAGCACGTTGGTTTCGCCGCAGATCCGGATGATGTCCGGCGCATGGCCCCCACCGGCCCCTTCGGTGTGGAAGGTGTGGATCGTGCGGCCGCCGATGGCGGCGATCGTGTCCTCCACGAAGCCCGCCTCGTTCAGGGTGTCCGTGTGGATGCACACCTGCACGTCGAAGCGGTCGGCCACGCTCAGGCAGCAATCGATGGCGGCGGGGGTGGTGCCCCAGTCTTCGTGCAGCTTGAGGCCGCAGGCGCCGGCGCGGATCTGCTCCTCCAGGGCGTCTGGCGTGCTGGCGTTGCCCTTGCCGAAGAAGCCCAGGTTCACCGGCAACCCTTCGGCGGCCTGGAGCATGCGGGCCAGGTGGAAGCTGCCGGGGGTGCAGGTGGTGGCATTGGTGCCGGTGGCTGGGCCCGTGCCTCCCCCCAGCAGGGTGGTGACACCGCTGGCCAGGGCGGTTTCGATCTGCTGGGGGCAGATGAAGTGGATGTGGGTGTCGATGGAGCCGGCGGTGAGGATGTGGCCTTCGCCGGCGATCGCCTCAGTGCCAGGCCCCACCACGATCGTCACCCCGTCCTGAACGTCGGGGTTGCCGGCTTTGCCGATGGCCACGATCCGGCCATCCCGCAGGCCGATGTCGGCCTTCACGATGCCCCACCAGTCGAGGATCACCGCATTGGTGATCACGGTGTCCACGGCGCCGCCGGAGCGGCTGGTCTGGGCCTGGCCCATGCCATCGCGGATCACCTTGCCGCCGCCGAATTTCACCTCATCGCCGTAGACGGTGAAGTCCTTCTCCACCTCCAGGATCAGCTCCGTGTCGGCCAGCCGCAGCCGGTCTCCGGTGGTGGGTCCATAGGTTTCGGCGTAGACGCGGCGATCGATGCGGTAGGCCATGGGGGTCAGTCGAGGGGGCCGTTGATCTGGCCGGTGAAGCCGAACACCCGCCGCTCCCCGCCATAGGGCACCAGCTGCACCTCACGGGTGTCGCCGGGTTCGAAGCGGATGGCGTTGCCGGCGGGGATGTCCAGGCGCAGGCCATAGGCGGCCTTGCGATCGAACAGCAGGGCGCCGTTGGTTTCGTAGAAGTGATAGTGGGAGCCCACCTGCACCGGCCGGTCTCCAGTGTTGGATACCGAGAGGGTGGTGACGGGTCTGCTGCCATTGAGTTCGAGGCTGCCGGGTTCGCTGAACAGTTCGCCGGGGATCAGGGGGGCCATGGCGCTTGCGGTTAACGGATGGGATCGTGCAGGGTGACCAGCTTCGTGCCATCGGGGAAGACGGCTTCGATCTGCACCTCGTTCACCAGCTCCGGCACTCCTTCCATCACCTGGTCGCGGCTGAGCCAGGTGGTGCCCTCCGCCATCAGGGCCGCCACAGTCTTGCCATCCCTTGCGCCTTCCAGCACCAGGAAGCTGAGCCAGGCCACCGCCTCCGGATGGTTGAGCTTCACCCCCCGCTGCAGCCGTCGCTCCGCCAGCAGCGCAGCGGTGACGATGAGGAGCTTGTCCTTTTCCTGGGGCGTGAGATGCATCTCTGGCGCTTCAGAGGCCTGCCGGCGCCGGGAAGGGGCTGGCTGCAGGGTCGCTCTCACTCTTGCAGGCCAGCCGATCGGCAGCCAACGGGTTTTCCTGAAATGGCCACACCCGTGGCGGCACAGGAGCCGCCAGGCCGCGGCTTTCGCGGATCCGGGCCCAGAGGCGGGTGAACCACCAACGGGCCGCGCTGGTCGATGGCCCCCGGTAGCGGGCCACGAGCCCCTGGCTCAGGGCGCCGCAGGCCATCTCCCCCTCCAGTCCCTGGCGCTCCAGGCGGCAACGCCCCACCAGTTCAGCGAGCGTGGTGGCCGGCAGGGGGTGGGGAGCGGCCCACACCAGGGTGCCCACCACCGGCTCTCCCCCCAGTCCATGGGGGCTGGTGAGCGCCGCTCCTCCCAGGGCGAGCCGGTCCACGAACTCCCAGCGGGATGGATGGGTTGGGGAGGCCCCAGCCGGATCCCTGCGCAGGATCTCCAGGCAGGAGCGCCAGCAGCCCGCTCCCAGATCCTCTCCAGCTGCGGTGCGTCCCAGCCGCATCACCTCTGCGCCCAGCCAGCTGGCTCCGGGGGCCAGCACCACCCGGGTGTGCTGTTCGAAGAGCGCGTCGGCATAGAGCACCATCTCCTGGGGGAGCCATTCCAGATCGGCCCCCGGCTCCAGCTCCACCGTCAGGGCCTGCCGGGCCCATTCCCCTGCCGGGTGCAGGGAGGAGCGGCCGATGGAGCCATACACCTTCTGGGCGGCCACGCTCGTGAGCAGGGCTGCACTGCCCTCCCCCAGGTGGATCTCCACGTTCAGCTGGTCGCCCCCTACCAGCCCTCCGGCGGTGTGCAGAAGGGGGAGTTCGCAGCGGCCATCGTCCTGGTGGGCGGCCCGCAGAAGTTTGAGAGGGGCCTCGGTCCCTCCCTGGAAGTGGGTGCGGCCCCGGCGGTTTTGGAACCGAATCCAGGCTCGACCCTGCCAGGGGTTGGGGATCGAGGAAGGCGGGCTGTCCAAGCGGCGGAGCACACTGAGAGGGCCGACCTGGCCACTGTGCCCGAGTGACCTCCGCGCTTCCTCCCCTGCAGCTGAGTCAGCGTCTTGGTGTGGACCCACCGACCCGTCGGGCCGCCACCACCCTGCGGCTGGCCCTTGCCGCAGAGGAGCGCAGCCGGCTGCGGGGGCACTGCATCAGCTGCTGCGGCAGGGATCTGCTGCTCCAGCTGCCGCGGGGTGAAGCCCTGGAGCCCGGGGAATGGCTCGCTCAAAACGATGGGGTGGCCCTGGTGCAGGTGGAGCCAGCGGAGGAGGAGCTCCTGCTGGTGCGGGCAGCGACGCCCCTGGCCCTGCTGCAGGCCGCCTATCACCTCGGCAATCGACACGTGGCGATGGAGCTGCGTCCTGAGGAGCTGCGCCTGCTGGTGGATCCTGTGCTGGAAACCCTGCTCCGGCAGCGGGGACTGGAGGTGGGGCGGACCCGGGAGCCCTTCCTGCCGGAGCGCGGCGCCTATGGCTCCACCCACCCGCACCATTAGCCCTTCTTTGCGGTCGTCATGGCTCCTACCGCCGATCCAGCCCCTCGCCTCCGGCTCTACCAGCTGGTGTCGCCAGCCCTGCCTGTGGGGGCCTTCAGCTATTCAGAAGGGCTCGAGGTTCTGGTCCAGCGCCAGCAGCTCACGGGTGTCGAGCCGCTGGCGGCGTGGTTGCAGGCCGAGCTGCGGGCCGGGCTGGTGGCGGTTGAGACCGCGGCGCTCGCTCCTCTGAGCCAGGCATTGGGCGCTGGCGATGCTGCGCTTGTGCAGGAGCTCGACGGTTGGCTGCTCGCCCAGCGCGAAGCACTCGAGCTGCGGGCCCAGCAGCGTC
>JBJTQT010000026.1:0-12215 GCA_046075745.1 Cyanobium sp.
TCGGCCAGAACGCTGTCAACACAATCTTTGATGGCATCTATCACATCGGTTTTCCCCTCAGCGCCGACCGCAGCCGCCTCACCAACGAGGACGGCGATGACAACGCCACCCTCAGCGATGTAGCCCGCTGGCTCACCGCCCTGAAAGAAGACCTCGCCACCAGCGGCAGCAATCTCGACCGCATCGTGGAGACGATCGTGGTGGATCCCGGACTGCAGGCTGCCATTCCTTGGGGTGACATCCGGGGCGGGGCGCAGGCCGCTAACGACCTCAATGGACTGATCCTGCAGGGCATCGCCGCCCTGAAGGCCCAGAACAAGGCAGACCGGGACGACACCCGCCTGAGCGCCACTGAGGTGCGCTGGATCAACGGCTGGATACAAAGCGACCCCAGCCGTTATGCGCTGTTCGTGAACCGCCACGGAGATGACGAGAATGGCAGTGAGACTGGCTTCCACCTGGTACAGAACGATGGAGCCACCAACCAGCTGTTCGGCCAGAACGCTGTCAACACAATCTTTGATGGCATCTATCACATCGGCTTCACGATCAATGCCGATGGGCGCTTCCAGAACGAAGACGGCGACGCCAATGCCCTGGTGAGCGATGTGGCCGAATGGATCACCTATTACTACGGCGATCCCTCCACCACTGGCAGCGGTCTTGATCGCCTGGTCGACTGGATCCGCCTGGATCCGGGCCTGCCCCAGTGCACCTCTGCGCTGGACGTCAACGATGGCCTGGCGGCCGCCAACTCCCTCAACGGCATCTTCCTGGAGGCGGTCGCCGCCACCGGGGTCAATCTCGATAGCTGGATCAGCCGCAACGACTTGCGCCTGATCAATCGCTGGGTGCGCGACAACCGCTATTCAGCCTTCGTTCTGAACCATGGTGATGATGAAAATGGTGTGGAAACCGGCTTCCATAAAATCCAGAATGATGGCGCCACCACCCAGTTCTTTGGCCAGAACCTAGTTAACACCGTCGCCGACGGCATCTTTCACTACGGCTTCGAGATCCGCGGCGAAAACTTCCTCAACGAGGACGGCGACCGCAACCAGTCGCTGAGCGATGTCTCCGGCTGGGTGAACTACTTCCTCTCCAACCGCCGTCTCTCGATCGGCACTGACGCGGGCGAGACCATCGCTGGCAACGGTGAGGACGACCAGGTGCTTGCCCAAGGAGGAGATGACGTCGTCGACGGCTTGGGCGGCGCCGATTTGCTCGATGGTGGCTGGGGCAACGACATCCTCCACGGCGGTGCAGGCAGGGACCAGCTCGACGGCAGCTTCGGGGAGGACACCCTTGACGGTGGTGAAGACTCTGACACCTACCTCGTCTCTGGCTTCGATCCCTGGGATCAAAACTGGGAAACTTATTCCTTCTCAGGCTTCGACACCTACAAGGATTCAGGATCCGCTGGCATCGACTCCATCCTCGCCCAGGGCTCTGGTCCCGTCGATATCGGCCTCGCCGCCACCTTCTCCGCTTCCTCTGGCATCGAGCAAATCGTTAACGACACCTCCACCGCCTCCGGCACGAAAGCTCAAGTCCGCATCCTCGGCAGCTGGAACGATAACGTCTTCGATTTCACCAACATTCAATTCACAGGCGGTAACTTCCTCTTCGATACAGGCGACGGCAACGATTCCTTTGTCGGCTCCGCTAACGCTGAAGCCATTAACGGCGGCTACGGCAATGACCGGATCAGTGGGCGGGCAGGCAACGATTCCATCACCGGCGGTGGAGGCAACGACGTCCTCGACGGCGGCGAAGGCAGCGACACCTACTGGGTGAGCGGTCAAGAGACCGGTGGCTGGCAGACCTACGGCGGCACTGACACCTACAGCGACAGCGGCCTGGGCGGCACCGACAAGATCGTGGCGACCGGGGCCAGCAACGTGGATATCGGCCTGGCGGGCGGCAACTTCCTGGCCAGCAACGGCATCGAGCAGATCGTGAACAACACAGCTGTGGTGAAGAACAGCTCAAGCAGGCCCGGCCAGGTGCGGCTGCTGGGCGACTGGAACACCAACACCCTCAACTTCAGCCGCGTGCGCTTCCTGGGCGGCGACTTCGTGATCGATGCCGGCGGAGCCAACGACATCGTGACCGGAAGCATGGACGCCGACTCGATCCTGGCGGGCCAGGGGGTAGACACGGTGAATGGCGGGGATGGCGCCGACACGATCACGGGCGGCGAGGGGCTGGACATGCTGACAGGCGGCAACGGAGCCGACACCTTCGTGCTCACCACCCTCAACGATGGCCTGGTGAGCAGCACGCCCACCAGCCTCAGTTTCGAGCGGATCACCGACTTCAACATCGGAGTCGACTTCTTCGACGTGCAAACACCGCCCCCCAGCGGAGGCTTCCGCATCCTCGGATCCGCCGCTTCGCTCACCACTGGAGGGCTGACCGACCTGCTGAACCCCACGAATTTCGTGGCCAACGGTGCCGCAACCTTCACCAGCGGCAGCAGCGGCAGCCTGCGAACCTTCCTGGCCTTCAACGATGGCGTCGCCGGCTTCAGCGGCTTCAGCGATGCGGTGGTGGAGATCACGGGCTACCGGTTCGCCAGCGGCTTCACCTCCCTCTCCCAGATCAGCATCATCTGAGGGACAGTCGCTACATGGAGGGAAAGCAGGACATCAAGCGCTGCCTGAGGCAATCAAAAGCGCGGGGGAGTGGACCGGCCAACAACGTACTGCTCGGCCGGAGACGGCTCAAGGCTGGCCCATCCCGCATCATGGTCTGTCTGACATCCCTCAACCCTCGCCACCGACGAGCCAGCCATGACCCTCGACATCCATCGCGACGACCTGGCCGCCACGGCGGCAGCCCTGGCGGCCCCGGGCACGGGCCTGCTGGCGGCGGATGAATCCACCGGCACCATCGGCAAGCGGTTCGAGGCGATCGACCTGGCGAACAGCGAAGAGCATCGCCGCGCCTACCGCAGCCTGCTGGCCACCGCTCCTGGCCTGGCGGAGCACATCAGCGGCGTGATCCTCTATGAGGAAACCCTCTTTCAAGACAGTGATCCAGACGCCGGCGGCGCACCGATCGTGGAGCTCTTTGCCCAGCAGGGGATCATCCCTGGCATCAAGGTGGATCAGGGGGTGGAGCCCCTGGCCGGGGGGCTGGAGGGCGAAACCTGGTGCACTGGCCTGAAAGGGCTGGCGGCGCGGGCGGCCCGCTATTACGCCAGGGGCGCCCGTTTCGCCAAATGGCGGGCGGTGCTGCGCATCAGTGCCGGCGGCTGCCCCTCGGAGCTGGCGGTGCGGGAGAACGCCTGGGGGCTGGCCCGCTATGCCCGCACCGTACAGGAGGCAGGTCTGGTGCCGATCGTGGAGCCGGAGATCCTGATGGATGGCGACCACGACATCGCCACCACCGCCTCGGTGCAGGAGTGGGTGCTGCGCACGGTGTATAAGGCCCTGGCCCAGAACGGGGTGTTTCTGGAGGGGAGCCTGCTCAAGCCCTCGATGACCACCGCCGGTGCGGCCTGTCCGATGCAGCCCAGCCTGGAGGAGGTGGGGGACTTCACGGTGCGCACCCTGAGCCGCACGGTACCCGCGGCGGTGCCGGCGATCCTGTTTCTCTCCGGCGGGCTGAGTGAGGAGGACGCCAGCCTCTGCCTGAATGCCATCAACCACGCCGCAGCGGAAGGCTTCGCCCCCTGGCACCTGGGCTTCTCCTTCGGCCGGGCCCTGCAGCATTCCTGCCTCAAGCACTGGGGCGGCAGCGATCGGGAGGCGGGCCAAGCCGCCCTGCTGGCCCGGGCCCGGGCGAATGGGGCCGCCAGCCGGGGCGCTTACACCGCCGGCAGCGAACCCTCCGACGACGACAGCCTGTTCGTGGCCGACTACAGCTATTAAGCCCACCCACCCCCGTGGTGCTGCTGCTCCGCGGCGCGCCGATCCCTGGCCTCCAGCCGCACGACCCGATCCGCCAGCCGAATCAGTTCCGGATCGTGGGTGCTCACCAACACGAGCCGCCGCCTGGAGCGCTCCAGCAGGATCGCCCGCACGCGGCCAGCGGATTCCGCATCCAGAAACGCGGTGGGTTCATCCAGCACCTCCACCGGCCGATCCCGCAGCCAGGCGCGCAGCAGGCCGAGAGCCGGGCCATGCCGCAGAAGCCCGTCACCCCCGCGAACACCAGGCCCGCCCCCCCTGGCGTTCCAGACGGGCGGCGAGCTCGGCGGCGTTGCAGCGAGAGGTAGGAGTGGAGGTCATGGCTGGGAAAGGAGACAAAGGAACAATGTTGACGACTCAGGCGGAGACATGCCCCTCCAGGGGGTAGCCGGCTTCGCTCCAGAGCCGCAGGCCGCCCCGCAGGTTGGCCACCCGTTGGTGGCCGGTCTTGAGCAGCTGCTGGGTGGCCAGGGCCGAGCGGCTGCCGGCGTGGCACACCACCACCACCGGCCGCTCCGTGGGGATCTCCGCTAGCCGGGCCTCCAGCTCGGGCAGGGGCAGGAGGCGGCTGCCGGGGATGTGGCCATCGGGGCCGGTGAACTCCTCTGCGGAGCGCACATCCACCAGGGTGAGCTCCCCCAGGTGGGCCGCCACCCACTCGCCCGCGATCTCCGGCAGGCCGGCATAGCTGCGGCGCACGGGGCCCCAGCGCTCACCGGTCTGCTGGAGCACCCCGAGGGCCTGCTCCCGGGGCCTGCCGGAGCGCAGGTTGCCGGGAAGGGCCTCAGCGATACGGTGAGGATGGGGCAGCTTCATGTTGTCCATGTAGCCCACAAAATCCCGTTCGCTGGCCCCCCGGCCCACCCGGGCATTGAAGGCCCGCTCCTCAGCCACGGAAGTAACGCCCCGGCCGCTGTAGTCGTGGCCGGGATAGAGCAAGCAACTGAGGGGCAGGGTGAGGATCTGCTCGGTGAGGGAGCGGTAGAGGGTGCGGGCATCGCCCTGCTGGAAGTCGCAGCGACCGCAGCCGCGCACCAGCAGGGCATCGCCGGTGAAGGCCAGGCTGTGGTCGTCGAGCACGTAGGTGAGGCAGCCATCGGTGTGGCCGGGGGTGGCGCGCACCTCCAGGCCCCGGCCGCCGAAGGGCACCCGATCGCCATGGCGCAGGGGGAGCGACACGTTCTCCGCCCCCACGGCGGCCGCCAGGCCGATGGCGCAACCCGTGGCCTGGGCCATCAACCAACTGCCGGTCACATGGTCAGCGTGGGCGTGGGTGTCGAGGGAGGCCACCAGGGTGAGGCCCAGCTCCTGAATCAGCGCCAGATCACGACCATGCTGCTCAAACACCGGATCGATGAGCACCCCCTCCCCGCTGGCCCCGTCGGCGAGCAGGTAGGTGAAGGTGCCCGTATCGGCATCAAAGAGCTGGCGCAGCAGGAGGGCACCACCACCCGCGGCGGCCTGCAGCAGGGGGGAAGGGGCGGAGGGGAGGGCCACAGCCGGAAGGAGGCGTTCTTTTATGAGCATAGCCGCATACCCTGGGCCTTTATGCTTTTCGCCATTCCTTTTCGCGAGCTTGAGTGCGTTGTGGATTCAACTGTTCCGCTCGTAAGGGCACGCCGTTGGCTTCGGAGTCGGCCGGGTTGCGGGTGACCCCGCCATAATGCGCTTATTGACATAAAGCGCTGTTTCGTGACGGACGCCCTGCCCAGCCCCCAGCTCCTGGAGGAGTACAGCCAGTTTTTCCGCCTCCTCAGCGAACCGGCCCGCCTCCAGCTGCTCTGCCTGCTCCAGCAGAAGCCCAGGGATGTGGCCGCCCTGATCGAAGCCACGGGCTTCTCCCAGTCGCACATCAGCCGCCAGCTGGGCCAGCTGCAGCGGGCCGGCCTGCTGCGCTGCGAACGGGACGGCGTGCGCTTGACGTATCACGCCGATGGCGAGCTGGTGGAGGAGCTCTGCCACTTGGTGCAGACCCGCCTGCGCCAGCGTCTGGAACAGCAGCTCCAGGCCCTCTCCGGCGCCTGAGCGTATGGGCGAACGTCTTGCTGGAGTCGCCGATCCCTGGGACCAGCGCTACCGGGAGGGAAGCGATGGCTGGGAGCTGGGCTGCCCCGCACCGCCTCTGGAGCGGGCCCTGGGCCAGGATCCCCGCATCCCCCGGCCCCCTGCCCGGGTGCTGGTGCCCGGCTGCGGCCGGGGCCATGAGGCCGCCCTGCTGGCCGCCTTGGGGTTCAACGCCATCGGCCTGGATGTGAGCGGGGAAGGGCTGGCCGAGGCGCGGCGCATCCATGGCCCCGGCGGGCCCCTTCTGCGCTGGCTGCAGATCGATCTCCTCGATCGCGAAGGCCTGGCCCGGGCGGGCCTGGGCGCCGCCAGCCTGGGCGGGGTGGTGGAGCACACCTGCTTCTGCGCCATCGCCCCGGAGCAGCGCCCGGCCTACCTCGCCCAGATGCACCACCTGCTGGAGCCCGGCGGCTGGCTGCTGGGCCTGTTCTGGTGCCACAGCCGCCCGGGCGGACCGCCCTACGGCAGCGATCCGGAGTTGTTAGCGGAGCAGATCCGGAAGGCGGGCTTCACCCCTGAGATCTGGAAACCAGCCCGCGGCTCCGTGGAGAGCCGGGAGGGGGAATGGCTGGGGCTGTGGAGGCGGCAACCGTGAACAGCCTCAAGGAGCGCCTGAGCCAGTGGGGCTTCAGCTGGGAGGGTCTGCGCGACAACCGACGCGGCGAATGGTGGTTGATCGCCCAGCTCGCCCTGATCACCGCCCATCTGCTGCCCCCCACCCCCGCGCCCGCTGCCCTGGGAGTGGCCTGGCCCCTGGCCCTGCGCCTGCTGGGCTGGGCCATCTTCGCCCTGGGCCTGGTGCTGGCCGGCCTGGCGGTCGGCGCCCTCGGCTCCAGCCTCACCCCCCTGCCCGAGCCGATGCCGGGAGCAAAGCTGGTGAGCAGCGGCGCCTATGAACGTTGCCGCCATCCCCTCTATCAGGCGGTGCTGGTGTGTTCCCTCGGGGTGGCGGTGGCCCTGGGCAGCCTGCTCCATCTGACCCTGCTGCTGGCCCTGGCGGCGGTGCTCAGCGGCAAAGCCCATCGGGAAGAGCGGCAGCTGCTGGAGCTCTACCCCACCTACGCCGCCTACAAAACCACCACACCAGCGATCGTGCCGGGCTTGCCTGGGCTCGACTGGCACTGATCAACGGGAGCCGGAGATCCATGATCGGGCCATACCCCTTGCCCCTCCTGCCAGCCATGAACCACCTGGTGCTTTTCCGCTTCCGCGCCGACCTGCCGCCGGATGCGGTGGCAGAAATCTTCGCCGAGCTGCGGGGCCTGCAGGGGCGGATCGATGGGATCACCGGCTTCAGCGGCGGCGCCGATGCCTCCAGGGAAGGCCTCACCAAGGGCTTCACCCACGGCTTCTGCATGACCTTCCGGGATGGGGCCGCCCGGGACGCCTACTTGCCCCATCCCGAGCACCAGCGCGTGGTAGCCCAGCTGCTGCCGATGCTGGAGGGCGGTATCGATGGGGTGCTCACCTTCGACTACGACGATGGGGTGCTCTGAGGCGCCGCGCATCCCCCGCATCCCTCTCCGTTTCCGTGGTGGGATCCGGCAAGCTCCGGGTGCAGGGCCAGGTTGACACTTCACCGCCCGCTGTTCACAGTGCAGGGCAGACCCGCCCATGAACGAGGTCTCGGAGCGATCCCCTTGCCGACGTCACCCATCCCTGCTGCAGGGCTGGTGGATCCGCTGCCCCCGGTCCCTGCGCTGAATCCCGCAGGCCAGTTGGCGGATAACGTGAGCATCTCAAGCGCGGTGAACAAGGCCATTTCCCACAGGCGGCAGGCCTGCATCGTCACCCCCCGCACATCGACAGGGTGCCAGTGCTGATCTTCCGTGGGGACGTAGCGGGTCATCGGTGGCAATGGCAGCGGGAGCTTCTCATCCTGGGATCAGCCGCTGCAGATTCGCCTCCATCGCACAGGGGTGAATCGAGCTGCTCGGCTTGCTTTCTGCTGGCAGCTTGCATCCTGCGTCACGGGATTCTCCAAAGGGGCAGGGATGGGATGAATGCGCGATGCCGGGTTCGAACCAGCGACATCCTGCTTGTAAGGCAGGCGCTCTACCGCTGAGCTAATCGCGCGCAGAGCCATTCTGCCTGGCCGCTGGGTGGGGGCGTGGCGCCCCTGGGCCCGAGCCCCTACGGTGCGGGCCATGGCAACGGGCCGGGCCCACGATCGCGCCACCACCCTGTTGGCCCTGCCCTTTGGGTTGCTGTGGGGGCCGGCCCTGGGGCTGAACGGCGTTGCCCTGGCCAGTGGCCTGTTTCTGCTGGGCGGGCTGTGGCTGTCGCCCGATCTCGACACCCACTCCAGAGCCACCGCCCGGTGGGGTCCCCTGCACCGGCTCTGGTGGCCCTACCGCCGCCTGCTGCGCCACCGCTCCCTGCTCTCCCACTGCCCCCTGCTTGGCACCACCGGCCGCCTGGCCTATCTGCTCACGACCCTGGCCCTGCTGCAGCACCTGCTGGACATCGGCCCCTGGACCTCCCTTCCCCTGGCGCCCCTCAACGCCTGGCCCGGGGTCGCCCACCAGCTTTGGAGCCACCAACGCCCGCTGTTGATCTGTGGCCTGGTGGCCCTGGAGGCCAGCAGCTGGCTGCACCTCCTGCAGGACGGAGATCCCCTGCCCCGGCCGCCGCGGATCCTCCGGATGCTGGGGCGCAGGAGACGGCGGGGGAAGGGCAGCTGGTTCTCCGGCTGACGGCGGCGAGCCCTGATGGCTGTCTCCTGCAGAGGGCAGGCGCTCCTGAAGCTGCCGCAGGATGGCCCCAGCTTCGCCCTCCCATGCCCTCACCACCCGCCCCAGCTCCTGGCCCAACGCCGGCGCCTCCACTCCCCCCGGACGACCCGCGCCTGAGGGCCCTCAGCGCCCTGGTGGCCATCGTGGATCAGTTGCGGGATCCCGCCGGCGGCTGCCCCTGGGACCTGGAGCAGACCCACAGCTCCCTGATCCCCTATGTGCTGGAGGAGGCCCATGAGGTGGCCGATGCCATCCGCCATGGCGACGACCGGCACCTGGAGGAGGAGCTGGGCGACCTATTGCTGCAGGTGCTCCTCCATGCCCGCATCGCCGGCGAGGAGGGTCGCTTCGATCTGGAGGGTGTGGCGAGGGGCATCGCCGCCAAGCTGGTGCGGCGCCATCCCCATGTGTTCAGTGAGGAGGACGGGAGCAACCGGGGGCTGGAGGGCGACAGCACCGCGGTGAAACGGAGCTGGGAGGCCATTAAGGCCCAGGAACGGGCTGAAAGCGAGGCGAAAGCGCAAGCGGAGGGTCAGGCGGAGCCCAGCGCCAGCCCCCTGAGCGATCGGCTGGCCCAGAAGGTGCGGGGCGACACGGCCCTGGCTGGGGCCATGACGATCTCCAAGAAGGCTGCCGCCGCCGGATTCGAATGGGACTCCATGGCCGGCGTGTGGGAGAAAGTGCACGAGGAGCTGGATGAACTCAAGGAAGCGGTGGCCTCAGGCGATCGCACCCATGCCCAGGAGGAGTTGGGGGATGTGCTGTTCACCCTGGTGAACGTGGCCCGTTGGTGCGGCGTGGATCCGGAGGAGGGCCTGGCCGGCACCAACAGGCGTTTTCTGGATCGCTTCTCCCGGGTGGAAGCCGCCCTGGGGGGCAACCTGCAGGGCCGAAACATCCAAGAGCTGGAGGGCCACTGGCGGGCCGCCAAGGCTGCCCTGAAAGAAGAACATCCGGGATCTAAACCGAAAAAAGTGTGATCCCCTGCAAATCATCCACGGGGGCCAATCCAAACCAAAGCCCTATCCCTTGTGGCCCGGCGACAGCATGGCGGATGCGAAGAGCGAATGGGGACGAGCCTTCAACAAGATTGCCTCTGGCCTTGCTGCCCTGGCCGGAATCCTGGTCATTGTCATCACCTCCATACAATTCGATTCGTTACTTCCATATCGGGGACAAGTTGTTGGCCAAGGAGCTGCTTCAAACCCTTCGGTCATTCAACGAAACCAGGTCAAAAGATGCAGCAGTAAAAACCTTGCTTCGTGGTGAAGCAAACACCATGCCAGAGATTCAAATCAGCGATCCTTTGCCAAACACGTTCCCAAAGAAAGCCTGGAACTCTGGCTGGTTCGTGAAGGCAAACGCTGTGCAGTCATCAATACCGGCTCCACAGGAGGAATGGCTGCTCTTCCCTTCAGAGCTGGGGCCGCTCCCGCCGCTGGCTCTTGATCGAGGCCCGCCGGCGTTTGGCCTCCAGGCGGCGCTCCACCGCGCCCCGACCGGGCCGGGTGGGGCGGCGCGGCGGTGGGGGCGGGCGCAGGGCCGTCTCCAGGAGAATCTGCAGCCGGCGGCGGGCGGCCTGGCGGTTGCGCCACTGGCTGCGGTGCTCGCTGGCCACCACCACCAGCTCCCCCGCCGCCAGTCGAGGCGCCAACCTGGCCAGGGCCCGCTCTTTGAGTGGCGGCGGCAGGGCCTGGCTGGCCTGCAGATCAAACACCAGCTCCACCCGGGAATCGGTGGTGTTCACCGCCTGGCCGCCTGGCCCGCCGGAGCGGGAAAAGCGCCAGCGCAGCTCCGCCGCCGGGATCAGAAGAACGGCCCCACGGCCGTCGCTGAGCTGAAGGTCGTCGGCCATCCCCCCAGCCTCGCGCAGGCCGGGTGCCGGCAATGCGCAAATCTGGAGGGAGCAACCGCATGGGCGATGTCCGCAAGCACCCAGGGGCCACCCCCCGATTCCGGCTGGATCGATGAGATCCACCAGGGGGTGCGCTACGGCCTCGCCGGCCGGGTGATCGCTGAAGGGCAGAGCCCCTTCCAGCGGGTGACGATCATCGAAAGCGAGCGCTACGGCAAGGGTCTCCTGCTCGATGGCTGCTGGATGACCGCCGAACGGCAGGAGCGGCACTACCACGAACCCCTGGTGCATCCGGCTCTCTGCGGCGCGGAGGACATCGAGCGGGTGCTGGTGATCGGCGGCGGTGATGGCGGCACCGCCCGGGAATGCCTGCGCCATCCAGGGGTGTGCCATCTCGATCTGGTGGAGATCGACCCCCTGGTGGTGGAGTGGAGCCAGCTCCATCTGCCCTCCATCGGCGGGGGCTGCTGGAGCGATCCCCGCTTCCACCTGACCGTGGGGGATGGCATCGCCTGGGCGGCGCAGGCGCCGGCGGCCAGCTACGACGTGGTGATCGTGGATGGCTCCGATCCGGCCGGCCCCGCCGAGGGGCTCTTCAACCGAGCCTTCTTCGAGCAGTGCCGCCGCCTGCTGCGGCCCGGCGGCCTGTTCGCCACCCAGAGCGAATCGCCGGAGGCTTTCCGCGAGGTGCACCTCGCCACGGTGAAGCTGCTGCGAGAGGTGTTCGGCCATGCCGATCCGCTCTACGGCTGGGTGCCCATGTATCCCAGCGGCTGGTGGAGCTGGACCTTCGCCGCCCCCGATGGCCCCCGCTACCGCACCCCCCGGCCGGAGCGGGCCGCGGCCGTAGCCGAAGGGTGCCAGATCTGGAGCCCGCGCTGGCAGCACGGCGCCTTCGAGGCCATCCCCGCCGCCATCGAACGGGCTCTCCACTCTTGAAACGCGCCCTCCACTCGCCATGAGCTTTCCCGATTCCTCCCTGTTCGACAGCGACGGCGCCCTCTACATGGGCAGCCGGCGGGATCCGGAGGGTTGCCGGGTGGGCCTCTTCGGCGTGCCCTACGACGGCACCACCTCCTTCCGGCCCGGCACCCGCTTCGGCCCGGCGGCGATCCGGGAGGTGAGCAGCGGCCTGGAGACCTACTGCCCCCAGCTGGATCAGGATCTCGAGGATCTGGCCTTCGCCGATCTGGGGGCCGTGGCCATCCCCTTCGGCGCCCCGGAGCCGGTGGTGGAGGCGGTGCGGCAGGCCACCGGGGCGGTGCTGGCCCTGGGCCTGGCGCCCCTGATGCTCGGCGGGGAGCATTCCATCAGCAGCGGCGCCGTGGCCGCCGTGGTGGAACGCCATCCCGATTTGGTGCTTGTGCAGCTGGATGCCCATGCCGATCTGCGCGATTCCTGGCTGGGAACCCGTCACAGCCACGCCTGCGCCATGCGCCGCTGCCTGGAGGTGCTCCCCAGCCGCACCCTGCTGCAGATGGCCATCCGCAGTGGCACCCGACAGGAATTCAGCGAGCTGCACCGCAGCGGCCGGCTGGTGGGGTGCGAGCGGATGGCCGAGGCGCTGGCGCCCCATCGGGGTCGGCCGCTCTACCTCACCGTGGATCTCGATTGGTTTGATCCGGCCGTGCTGCCCGGCACGGG
>JBJTQT010000027.1:0-2939 GCA_046075745.1 Cyanobium sp.
ATCGGTGGAACCGTCGATCTGGTTATGGCCACTGCTCTGCGCAATCCCATCGTCCATGCGGAGGTGGAGTCTTCCAAACAGCTGATTTATGCAGCGTGATTCCCAAGCTTTTCTGCTCGATGTTGTGGATGCAGCCGAGGCCATCCTTGATGATGTAAGGGGGCTCAGCCTCAAGGATTACTGCGCTACACGGTTGATCCGATCCGCTGTGGAGCGGGAGTTTATCCTCATTGGCGAGGCTCTTTCCAACCTGGCTCGGGTGGATCCAGCTCTGTTTGCCAAAGTTGATCACGGGCGTCAGATCATCAGCTTCCGAAACAAACTCAGCCACGACTACGCCAAAGTCGATCATGCTTTGGTCTGGGGCGTCATCGAGAGCTATCTGCCAGAACTCCTTGAGACCTGTCGGTGCCTTGTGAAAGGCTGATCCATCCCCCAAGAACAGCTCCTGTCCCATTGGCTGTTCTGCCTGTTTGCTGCTCCCTCCTGGGGGGGCAGAGCCCCCTTTGGTGCTCCCTTGCGGAGGGGGCAAGCGTGTTGCTCTCCACCAGGAGGGTGGCACCCGAATGGATCAGAGCAGCCCGTGCTCCTTGGCCGCCGCCTGCAGGCACTCCAGGGCCTCAGCTTCCAGCTGCTCCTGCTCCTCCAACGTGAGCCCCATCACCTTCATCACTTGCTTGGGTGTGAGGGGATGCTCCCTGAGATAGCGGTGCCAGATCAGCCGCCGTGCCACCGGATCCAACTGCTCCAGAAGCACTGGCAACAGGGATCGTTGGAGATCCTCGCCATCGCCTGCGCAACTCGCATACGTCGCTGCTCCATCTGGAAAATCAGCCGCTTCCACCAACGGATCAAAGGCAGCGGGATCCGTTGGGGTCCGATCAGCCACCAGGTCCAGCAAGGTGTGTCCTGAGCCCTCCTGGGCCTGGCTCGGACGGTCCAGCTCCAAAGGCAGGGTCTGGTTCCAGATCAGTAGCAACCGCTCCAGGGCTGCCGCATCCATCGCCGTTCCCTTGGGCCCGCAGCGCTCCGCCAGCCAGCCCACCGAGGGCGTCTGGCCCGTTTCGGCAAGGTGTTCCTGGCTCAGCCGCAGCACCCTTGCCAACAGATCCAACTTGTCGTGCGGCAGGCGGATCATCCGGCGGAACTGGCGCTCGTATTGGCCAAAGCCCTGCCGGATCCAGAAACAGGCATAGGTCGAAAAGGTGTACCCCCGAGCCGGGTCAAACTTCTCCGCCGCCCGCACCAGCGAGATCGCCGCCTCCTGCAGGGCATCAGCAGTAGCCTCGCCAAATCCAGGCAACCCGCTGCGATGCCGAGCCCATGTGCTCCCGATCAACCGCAGGTTGTGGGCTACCAGCTGGTTTCGCGCCCGCAGACCCTGTCTCTTGAGCCTGGGTGGGGCCTGCTCCGGGCCCTCAGGATGGGTCTTCCAGCGCTGCACCCGCCGGGCCAGCTCCAGCACTGTGGCCTCTGCCAAGGGTTCACCGTTGCAGCTGCTCTTGATCCAGCTCCGCACCGCTGGTGCCATCGGCGCGGCTTCTGGGGCGGTGCTTCTGGTGGTTTGGCTTCTGAGGTGCCTCGCTGCAGAGCTGTGGCGGGAGCAGCTGGGGTAGGCGTGGGCCATGGGTCCAGGCCGCCAGGGGCGGCAGGGTGACATGCCTTGATCCTGCCTTTCCGGATCCTGATAGGCAAGCGGCTTATCTTTGCTTGTCAGGATCCTGATACACGTCCCAGGCTTTGGCCTGCCTCAGGATGTCCTGTTCGGAGTCTTGGCGGGTCCCTTGCGCAGGGCTGAACGCAGCGGAGCAGCCTTGGTCTTCGCGTGCTTGGCGGTGGCTGGCTTCCTGCTGGGAGTGGTTCCCTTCTGAACCCCCTTGGCCGGCTGGCTGGCGCCTTGGCCCAACAGCCCATCCGCCAACCCCCAAACATCCCCTCCCCGCTCAAGCACCGTGAGCACCGCCTGGCCGATCGCCTCCCAGTCATCAGCCAATTGCCGAGGGCTGTACTCCTCCAGCCCAGCCAGCACCCGCACCAGTCGCTTGCCGCCACTGGCTTCCCCGCTCCAGGCGGCTTGCAACTGCTTGCTTGCCTCCCGAAAGCTCAGGCCCCTTGCGCCCAGCTCCCCCTCCAGCCAATCGCCCAGCACCCCGCCGATTTGTTCCGCTTCTGTCAGGCTCAAGGCGCGAGGCAGCTCGATCGGCAGCCGCAGATAGCCCAGATACAACGCCATCAACTCCCCAGCTCCCAAGGGTTCTTGCGTGACGGGGTGCAGCAAAGGCTGATAGGCCTTCAGGATCATCTGGATCCGGGGGGTGAGCGCTGCGGTACCCAGCTTGGGCAACAGATCACTGCGGTGGCGCGCCACCCAGGCCAGCTGGTTGGCTCTACCGAGGGCATCAATGGCCTTGGTGCCAAGCATGCGCACCTTGTTGTTGCGCATGTGGGAGATCTGGGAGATGTGCAGATTGCCGCTCTCATTGCAGGCCCAATCCGCCAGATCGCTCAGCTGCGGATGGCTCACAAACCGCAGCAGATACAGGAGCGCTTCGCTGAAGTGCAGGCTTCCGGCCTCTCGGCGGGCTTCTCCTGGCTCCAGCAGCAGCTCTTGCACAGGCAGAAAGGCTGGCCAGGCTTTGCTTTTTGCGGTGGGCGCCATGGGAACTCGACTCTCAGATCAGCCTACTCCTGAGCCTTTCAGGCTGCCAATAGCCCCCTCCTCTGTCAGGAGATGCTTGCAGCGCAGCCTGGTTGGCATTGACCACCCATCAGACTTTGCTACTCCTGATAGGACAGGTGCCAATCATTATGGCTTGGTCATCCCCTTCTCCGCCGCCTCCTGCCCATCCAAGGCGCTGTGCTCCCAATCTGCCCGGCAGCCTCACCCGTTCCCTCAGCCGCCGCCTTGGCGTCGATGCCACCACCGCGATGCGCATCGC
>JBJTQT010000028.1:0-9523 GCA_046075745.1 Cyanobium sp.
GGGGGGCGGGGATCGTGATCAGCACCCAGGGCGTCACCACCCAGCTGCGCACGCTGCTGCCGGTGCTGCGCGATCAGCCTGTGCTCACCGCTGAACTGGGCCGCCGGGCCAGAGCACGGGTGCTGGAGCGCTACACCCTCAGCCGCAATATCGATTCGATCGAAAAGCTCTACGCCGAGCTCACCCGCCCGGTCGCCGCAGCCTGAGGATCAATCCTGAGCATCAATAACGTTCCGGCACCGGCAGCTGCCACTGAAGGGGCACCCCCGCCGCGGCCAGCTCTCGCGCCCTGGCCTCCAGCCGATGCCGATCCAGGCGCCAGAGGCGGTAGAGACCAGCCCGGTCGAGTTCCACTGGGGCCAGGCCCTGCCAGTGGGGCGCCTCGGCGGTGCGCGCATCGATCACCACCAGCACCGTGGGCTGCTGCTCAGGCGTGCTGGGCTGCTGACCCTGGCGCCGCTCCTGGCGCAGGCGATCCGTGAGGTTTCGCACCGCTCCGGGCTGGATGCCCTCGTAGAGCACCACCCGGCGGCTGTAGTAGTGGAGGGAGGGCTTGAGGATGCCCACCATGGCCAGGGCTTCTCCGGGCTGAGCCTGGCGGTTGATGCTTGCAGCCAGGGTGCGCACCGGCTGACTCCGCAGCCGATCCCCGAGGGCCCAGCTGGGCAGCAGGGCCATAGGGACGAACACCACCAACGGAAGCTGCACGGCCAGCAACCGGGCCGTTTCTCCCCCACTGGACACCAGCCAGCCGAGCACTGCGGCGAGAAGCCAGCACAGGCCCGCCAGCGGCAGGCGCCCGGCACGGATCAGCTCGGCCGGGAGGGTGGGGAGCTCCGGATCCTGGATCATGGCCACCAACCAGGGGCCCGCAAAGAACACGGCCGCGATCAGGGCGGTGAGCAGGAGGGTGCACCACCAGGCCCAGCGGTGGGCCCAGGGCTTCTGTGCCGCAAGGGCGATCAGCACCGCAGCCGCAGGCACCGCCGGCAGCCAGTAGCTCGGCAGCTTTGTGGAAGCGGCGGTGAAGAACAGCAGCACCGCCAGCAGCCAGCAGGCACAGAAGCGGCCGAACGAGCGCGGCGGCGGCACGGGTCGGGCCGGCCGCAGGCTCCAGCGCAGGGGCCCCAATGCCCTGGCCAGCCCCAGAAGCAACAGGGGCGAGAAGGGCAGGCTGGCGATCAGCAGCACGGGGCCGAAGAACCACCAGGGTTGGAGGTGTTGGTTCACCACGGAGGTGAAACGCTGCAGGTTGTGGTAGCCGAAGAAGCTGTCCCAGAAGGGACGGCCCTCCTTGGCCAGGGCCAAGCCATACCAGGGGGCCGCCACCAGGGTGGTGAGCAGCACCCCGCGAAGGGGCCTGAGCGTGCGGATCAGCACCGCACCCTGCCCCTGCAACCAGCCGAAGAGGGACAGGTTGAGGGCCGCGAGCACCAGCGCCACCGGCCCCTTGGTGAGCACGGCGAGGCCCAGCAGCAGCCAGGCCAGCCACCAGGCCCTGGAGGCAGCCGCGTAGCAGCGCCAGAAGGCCAGCAGGGCAAGGGCCAGCAGGGCGCTGAACAGGGCATCACTCACGGGGGTGCGGCCCCACAGCAGCACCAGGGGAGAGAGGGCGAAGGCTAAGGCGGCCTCGATGGGAAGAACCGGGAAGCCCCCCCCAGAGGCCCCGTCCCGCCCCCCAGGAATCTGGGGCCAGCGCAAGAGCGTATCGGCCAGGCCGAGCATCACCGCCACGGATGCCAGGGCCGAGGGCAGGCCAGCGGCCCAGGAGCCAAGGGGATTCCAGCTGGCCTGCCCGGGCAGGGCATAGAGCCCCCCCATCAGCCAGTACACCAATGGGGGCTTGTCATACCGAGGCAGGCCATTCACCCGGGGGATCAGCCAGTCGCCGGTTTCGGGCATAGCCCTGGCCGCCGCGGCAAAGAGGGGTGGGGTTTCATCCACCAGGCCGGTGCTGCCCAGCTTCCAGACGAAGAGAAGCAGACCCAGGGCAACGGTGATCAGCAGCACAAGCCCATGCCGATTTCTGGTGACGCCGAACGAGTCAGAGGGGATGTGGGACATGCCCAGGGTCAAGGGTCACCGTGGCAAGGCCGCATGGTGGCACAGCCTCCACCGGGCTCAGGGATGCCACTCCTGCTCTGATGAAGGCGATCCGACCGGTGGTGGAGGGGGCTCCCCTCCCCAGTACTTGAAGGCCAGAAGGGCCAGGGTCACCAGGGCCATGCCCGCCCCGGCGAAGAGAATCTCACTGCCATTGGTGCGCGGATCACGGATCATCCCCTGGAGATTGGTGAGGGTCTCCAGGAACGACACCGCCATGGCCAGGATCACAAAATTGGCGAACTGGCCCTTGAGGCCGTGAAAGCTCTCCACCCGCATCACGGCGGGCAGCCTGAGGGGTTTGACGAAGAGGGAAAACATCCCCAGCGCCAGGATCAGGCACCCTGCCCCCACCAGCAGCAGGTTGATGCCCTCCAGAACGCTCACCTCAAAGGGGGCGAGATCATGCCCTTCGGCAGAGCTGAGCACGGCATTGTCGAGCTGCTCAAAGACGAGCCGCAGCCCCTTGGCAAAGAGCGCCATGCTCGCCCCCAGCAATCCAAAGACAGGCGCCACCATCAGCAAGCGGACGGAGAGGAGGAGTTTGTTGAGCATGGGCGCGGCCTGGGGGCTGGAGGAAAAGCCCGGCAGCAATGTACCGGCTGCACGTAGAGAAACCCTTTGAGACGCCTCAGGACACCAGCGCCGGCAACCGCGGACAGGCCTCCACCAGGGTGCGGGTGATGGGAGCCCTGGGGTGGCTCAGCAGGGCTGCACCGGGGCCCTCCTCCACGATGCGGCCGCCCTCCAGCACGATCACCCGGTGGCAGAAACCGCTGGCCACCGAGAGGTCGTGGGTGACGAAGAGCAGCCCCAGGCCCAGCCGCTGCTGCAGCTCCCGCAACAGGGCCAGCACCTCCGCCTGCACCTCCGCATCGAGCATGCTCACGCTCTCATCGCAGAGCAGCACCCGGGGCTGGAGGATCAGGGCCCGGGCGATGGCCACCCGCTGCTGCTGGCCGCCGGAGAGCTGACGGGGGCGGCGCCCCTCGAAGGCTTCCGGCGGCTCCAGACCCACCGCCGCCAGCTGCTCCCGGGCGCGCCGGCGCGCTTCAGGCAGGCCCGCGAGGCCATGGATGAGCAGGGGATCGGCCACCGCTTCACCCACGCTCATCTGGGGATTGAGGCAGGCGAGGGGGTCCTGAAACACCATCTGCAGCTGGCGGCGGGTCTGGCGCAGGGCGCCCCCTCGGAGCAACCCCAGATCCTGGCCCAGCAGCCGCACCGCCCCGCCCCGCAGCGGCGCCAGGCCCATCAGGGCGCGACAGAGGGTGCTCTTGCCGCAACAGGAGGCGCCCACCACGCCGATGGTTTCCCCCGCATGGAGGGTGAGGCTCACCCCATCCACCGCCTTGAGCCAGCGGGGTCGCCAGGGGGGGGGCAGGGGATGCCAGCTGCGCAGCTCCTCGAGTTCGAGGAGCACCGGTGCCTCCGCAGGGGCGGTGCTGTGGCGGCCCTCCCGATCCCGGGCAGCCTGCACCAGCCGCCGGCCCACCTCCGAGGTGGGAGCCGTGAGCACCTGGCGGCTGGGCCCCTCCTCCGCCAGCCCCCCTCCATCGAGCACGGCAATGCGCTCACACCAGCGGCCGGCCATGGCCAGATCGTGGGTGATCAGCAGCAGGGCACTGCCTGCTTCCTGGCAGAGGCCGCAGAGTTCGGCCATCACCTGCATCGTCACCGCCACATCCAAGCTGGTGGTGGGTTCATCGGCGATCACCAGGGGTGGATTGAGGGCCATGGCCAGGGCGATCGCCACCCGCTGCCGCATGCCACCGCTGAATTCATGGGGATAACTGCCATAGCGGCCCGGCTCGATGCCCACCCGGGTCAGCAGCTCCTCCACCCGGGCCCGCAGCTGCTCGCGGCGGGCCGGCCGATGGGCGGCCAGGGTGTCGCGCAGGTGCTCCCCCACCGTGAGCAGGGGGTTGAGGCGGGTCATGGGGTCCTGAAACACCAGGCCCACGGCCTCGCCCCGGAGCTGGCGCAGAGCCGCCTGATCCAGGCGGCGCGGATCCTGCCCCGCCAGCAGCAGGGTGCCCTCGCAACGGCTCCCCGGGGGAAGCAGCTGCAGCACCGCCCGAGCCACGGTGCTCTTGCCGCACCCCGACGGTCCCACCAGGGCCAGGCGATCTCCACGCCCCAGCGTCAGATCCAGGCCGTCCAGCGTGGGCGATGGGGCCCCTGGATAGCGCACCCTCAGCTGGCGCAGGTCGAGCACCGGGGAGGGTTCGGATGGGGTGGCGATCGCCATGGGGGCGGGAAGACTCGCACCAGCTTGGCGGGCGGGTCGTCGCCGTCGAGACCGTCGCTGGATCCGGGCTGGATTGGGGAACCCTGGCAGACTGTGCTCCAACGAGCCGTGGGCCAGTTCCTTCGCGGCCCCCCTGATCCGTGCCCGAACGACCGCCAGCCCCACGCCTGTTTCTCGGCACCTTTTTTGTTGGCTGGGTGTATGGGCCCTGGGTGGCGGCCGGACTCCTGGTGGTGCTGGCCCTGCGGCTGCTGCTGGAGGAGGAGTTCGATCTGCACAGCAGCGCCTGGGGCCTGTTCGGCAATGCGGCGATCTGCTTCTCGATCGGCTGCGTCTGCAAGATCTCCTGGGCCATGGCGCAGATCAAGGCGGTGCGGCTGCTGGAGGCTCGGCTGCGGGAGGAGCTGGGCCTGCGATGACCCGCCATCAACTCCATCTGGTGGTGACCCTCCCCTGGCTCGCCTCGGCCGTGGTGCTACTGACGATGACCCGCATCAAGGGGGAAACCCGGGCCACCCAGCTCGGGCTGCTGGGAAGTGCCGCCATCTGTTTTTCCATTGGCTGCCTGGCCCGCACGAGCCTGGCCCTGGCGGAGCTCTCCCAACCGGCCCACCCCCCGCAGCCTCCAGACCCCCCGGCCCGGGAAGGGGCTGCCCTGGCGGACCGGCAACCGTGAGCCGGAAGCGCTTTCGGCACCTCCTCCTGAGCGGCATCACCCTGCTGGAAGTGGGGCAGATCCTGCTGCAGCCGGCGGTGGCCCAGTCTCTTGTGCCCCTGCCCCGGCCCCGCAGCCTCCCTGCCCCGTCGGGAGCCCTGCTGCGCAACCTGGAGGCCCTGCAGCGGGATCTGGAGATCCTCGACCGCAGCCTGCCCCCCGCCAGAGCCGAAGGCAGCCCGCCAGGCCAGGAGGATGGAGCCCTGCTCTCCCGCCTGACGGCACCGGCTCCCGCCGCCCTGCCCAGCACGATCGAAGCCGTGACCATCCAGGAACGGCTGCGCGTGAACCTCCCCACGGCCCTGGCGGTGGCCGTGCGAAATGATCCCGACCTGGCGGCGGTGGTGGAATCGGTGCGGGAACGCCAGGACCTGGCCCGGTCCGCCCGGGGCCGTTGGTGGCCCGAGGTGGGGCTCAACCTGGGGGGCGGGTTCAATCAGCAACGCTCCTACAGCGGCGTTTGGGATGGCAACGTGGGGATCTACCCCCAGACCTCGCCCTTCCTGGTGAAGACCGGTGGCTGGAACCTGGTGCAGACCAACAACGGTTTCGGCGGAGGGGGCGTCGGCATGGACTGGGCCCTGATCAGCCCGGAACGGGGGGCGGCGATCGCCGAAGCCGACCAGGAGCTGCTGGCCTCCCGGCAGCGCTATGGCGACCGCCTGCGTCAGCTGCAACTGGATGTGAGCCTGGCTTACTACGGCCTCCAGCTGGCCGACCAGATGCAGCGCATCCGCCGTGCCGTGGTGGATTCCGACACCGTTGTGCGGGATCAGGTGGCCGCCCTGAAAACCGCTGGTCTCGTGCCCCGGCTGGATCTGTTGCGGGCGGAGGCGGAACTGCAGCAGAGCCGGTTCCGGCTGCAGCAGGCCGAAGCCCTGCGGCTCAGCCGGGAACGGCAACTCAGCAACCGCCTGAATGTGCCCTTCACCGTCACCCTCACTGCCGACGAAGCGGTGCGGCTCCAACCGCCCTGGCCCCTGGATCTGCAGCAGACGATCCTGCAGGGGTATGCCGCCAACCCCCAGCTGCTGGCCCTGCAGGCCGCCCGGGAGGCCCTGCTGCGGCAGGCGGATCGGCGGGCGGCCGAACTCCTGCCGAGCCTGCGGCTGGTGGCCGCCGCCAGTTACGGCGAATCGGTGGTCAGCCAACCCGTGATCCAGTTGGAGGGGTGCTGCGGCGCCGCCCACATCCGCCAGCTCTACAACCAAAGCGCCGACTGGGCCGCCGGACTGCGGCTGCACTGGCGTGTGTTCGACGGGGGGGTCACGGCCAATGCGGCGGCAGCCAGCCGCTCCGCCGCCCGCCGCACCGACCAGACCCTCGCCCGGGAGCGAAACGCCATCCGGCAACGGCTGGAGGCCGCCTTCTACGACCACCAGGCAGCCCTGGAGCAGATCCTGGCCGCACGGGCGTCCTACTCCGCGGCGCGGGAGGCCTTCCGCGACGTGCGGGCCCGCTACCAGCTGGGCCTGGCGGACTACACCGATGTGGCCAACACGGTGACGACCCTCACGGCGGCCATGGAGGGCGTAGCGGAATCCACCACCCTCGCCAACGTGAGCTATGCCCAGCTGCTGCGGGAGCTGCTGCCGGTGTCCGATCAGCCCGGGGCTCCGGTCTCGCTGCCGCTGGTGCTGGAGGCGGGCCGCCCCGCCTCCTGACGCGCCCGCCAGCGCCCACGCCAGGCCAGCACGCGCCAGAGCCAGAGCACCAGAAGGGCCGCCAGCCAGAACCACACTTCCGGGGAGTTGGCGTGCAGCAGCACCACCAGCAGCCCCCCCAGCACAACCAACCAGGGAAGTTCACGGCGCAACGGCGAACCCGGAAGAGGATCCATCAGGGCAGGTCTCCGCGCTGACGCAGGGCTGGCTGATCCTGACGTTCCTCCTGCCGCAGAGTGCGGTAGGTGCCCGTGAGATCCCGCAGCAGGGGAAGCAGGTAGCTGATCGGCGTGCGCCATTCCACGTAACCGTGGGCCTGGAGGGTGAGTCCCTCCCGAATCGGGAACACCGTGCTGCCGCGGCTGAGGGTCCAGCGGTAGCGGGTGGCCGAGTCGCCATCAGGGCTCCCCTGGGCGGGGGAGCCCGTTTTGGCAGGCAGCAGGTCGATCGTGGTGCGCATCACGGGCCCCCGCCGCACCAGGGCCTCGGCGAGCTGGGGGTTGCCCATGGTGGTGTTCACATCCTCCCGGGTGGCGGGCAGCAGGTTGACCCGGTTCACCCGGCCCTGGATGCCACCGAAGCGTCCCCGTTCCTTCCAGTCGGGCACCACTTCCATGGTCAGGCCGGGACGCAGGCGGCGGGCATCGGCGGGGGCGAAGTAGGCCACGGCCTGCAGGGGCTGGCCATCGCTGCCGGAGAGCGTGCCGAGTCGCTCCCCGGGCCGCACGGTCTGTCCCCGCACCACCTGCAGGTCCAGGAGGCGGCCATCCCGTTCCGCAGTGCGGGTGCTCTCGTAGGCCAGGCGGGCCTGGGTGACCTTCAGAGTGCGGCGCACATCATCGATACGAAAGCGGCGGCGCTGGGCCTCGGTATCGATCTCCAGCTTCACCGCTTCCCAGGCATCAATCACCTTCTGTTCTCGGATGCGCAGCTCGGCCACATCGGTGTCCAGCTGGATAGCCCTGTCTTCGGTGGCCACCACCTCCTGGGCGAGGGGCGCCACCACCTCGCGGCGGGCAAGGTGGCGGAAATCGGCCACCTTCTGGTCATACACGCGCCGCAGGCGGTCGAAACGCTCACGGTCGTCCTCTAGTTTCGCCAGGGCGGTGTCCCGCACCCGTCCAGCGGCCTCCAGGCGAGCGGCATCCCGGCGGTTGAGATCGGCGTCGATGCGGATCAGCTCCGCCAGATCCTTCTCCTCCCGTCGCACCTGCTGCTCCAGCACGGGCAGATAAAGGCGCACGAGGGGCTCACCCCGCCGCACCTCCTGGCCCACGGCCACCGGGAGCTCCAGGATCTGACCCTCGGCCCGGGCATCAATCACGCTCGCTCCGCCGGGCACGATCACCACGCCGCGGCCAATCACTTCGGTGGGCACCGGCCAGAACAGGGCCCAGGCCGCGGTGAGCACACCCACCGCTCCAAGGGAAAGGAGCACCAGCCCTTCGGAATCCAGGGGGCGGATCAAATGGGCGGCTGGAGGGTTGATGGGTCTGATCTCAGTCCTTATCGCTGGCGCCAAAACAGTGCATCAGGGCATCGCCCCAGCTGTTCAGGGCTTCCAGCCTGTGATCGGGAGCCTCCGCCACCGCCTTGGCATGGGCACGAAGCAAGGTGGCCTTGCTGAAGGTATGGCCGTGGGTTTCAGCAATCGCCACAACATCATCCAGCCCGGATGCCGCATCCAGCTTCTGCCGCAGCTGGGGATCGGAAGCAACGCTGGAGGCAAAGGCCTGGAGGGCTGGCAGCGACACGGAACAAGGGCGGCAGTCCGCGGCATTCTGCCAGCTCCGGCCCTTCCAGGCTCCGGTCCCCCCTAGGGGGGTTGCGAGCTGACTACCATGGGACATCCTCGAGGAGGTCGATGCTCAGGACCATCCCCGAACCGATCGCTGCAGAGGCCGAAGGCGCCAGGGTGGACTCGGTGGATGGTCATGGGCTGGCAACATCGCTCGAAGCTCCCGTCGCCGCTGGAGATCTTCCCCTGCGGCGCAGGGAAATTCATGAGCCGGCCGATTACGGCGTGACCCTGCCGCCCTGGCTCCAGGACTGTGTGCGGCATGTGCCTCCAGGCACGGGCGACAGCTGCCCCACGGATACAGAAGCCCTGCTGGCTTCCGCCTTTGATTTCGCCTTTCAGCTGCACGAGGGCCAGTTCCGAGCCACCGGTGAGCCCTACATCGTGCATCCCATCGCCGTGGCTGATCTGCTGCGGGACATCGGAGCCAGTGCGGCGGTGATCGCCGCGGGCTTTCTCCACGATGTGGTGGAGGACACCCAGGTGACCCCCGAGGAGGTGGAAGCCCATTTCGGTCCGGAGGTGCGGGCCCTGGTGGAAGGAGTCACCAAGCTGGGGGGCATCCATTTCACCAATCACACCGAGGCCCAGGCGGAAAACCTGCGGCGCATGTTTCTGGCCATGGCCAGCGACATCCGGGTGGTGCTGGTGAAGCTGGCCGATCGGCTTCACAACATGCGCACCCTCGGCGCCCTCAAGCCAGAGAAGCAGCAGCGCATCGCCCGTGAAACCCGCGAGATCTACGCCCCCCTGGCCAACAGGCTTGGCATCGGCCGCTTCAAGTGGGAATTGGAGGATTTGGCCTTCAAGATCCTCGAACCAGAGGCCTTCCGCGAGATCCAACAGGCTGTGGCGACCAAGCGCAGCGAGCGGGAGGAACGGCTGGCCGTCACCGCCAACCTGTTGCGGGAGCGCCTGGAGGCCGTGGGCCTCGGCTCCTGCCAGGTGCATGGCAGGCCAAAGCATCTCTTCGGCATCTGGAGCAAGATGCA
>JBJTQT010000029.1:0-5246 GCA_046075745.1 Cyanobium sp.
CATGCCATGAGCAGCTTGAGCCGGGTGGCGATTGGCTACTCCCTGGCCGCCTTGGTGGGCATCGCAGCGGGCATTGCCGTAGGCCTGAACAAAGGCTTGGATCGCGCTCTTGATCCCCTGTTTCAGTTTTTGCGGATGGTGGCCCCCCTGGCCTGGGTGCCGATTGCGCTGGTGTTGTTTCAAAACAACCAGCCGGCCGCCATCTTCGTGATTTTCATCACCTCCATCTGGCCCATTTTGATCAACACCGCTGAGGGTGTGCGCCAGATTCCTCAGGATTACCGCAACGTGGCCCAGGTGTTGCAGATGTCGAAACAGAATTTCTTCACCAAGGTGTTGTTCCCCTCGGCCCTGCCCTACATCTTCACCGGCCTGCGCATTTCCATCGGCCTGGCTTGGTTGGCCATCATCGCCGCTGAGATCGTGATGCCGGGCACTCCAGGAATCGGCTTCTTCATCTGGGATGCCTATCAAAACAGCTACGTGTCCGACATCGTGCTGGGCGTGATCTGGATTGGCGCGATCGGCCTCATCCTGGACCGCCTGTTGGCATGGCTGCAAAAACGCATCAGTGCTGGACATTGATCTGAGATTTTTCCCGCCAACACTCCCGCTTGTTCCCATGAAAACCCCTGCCAACGCGTTCCTCCAATCCCTCAATCAACGCTTCTCAGCGATCGAAACCACCCTCACCCGCAAGGAAAACGTCCTGAGTTTCCTCATCATCCGCTTTGTGCTGATGACGGGCATGGTGATCGGTTTCACCTGGGCCTTCCTCCACTACACCCCCTGAAGCAGCCATGACAACACTCGTCGACGTTCAGAACATCGAGAAGAATTTTTCCCTCTCAGGCGGGGGCAACTACCTCGCCCTCAAGGGCATTGATCTGCAGATCCGTAAAGGAGAATTCGTGTCCCTTGTCGGCCACTCCGGCTGCGGCAAGAGCACCCTGCTCAACATGATCGCCGGCCTCGATCAGCCCACCGGTGGCGTGGTGCTGCTGGAGGGAGAGGAAGTGAAGCGCCCTGGCCCCGACAAGATGGTGGTGTTTCAAAACTACTCCCTCCTCCCCTGGCTCACGGTGAGCGAAAACATCGGCCTGGCGGTCGATGAGGTGATGCCCCAGATCGGCAAGGAAGAGCGCGCCACCATCGTGGCTGAGCATATCCAGATGGTGGGGTTGGGCCACGCCGTCGACAAACTGCCCCAGCAGCTCTCCGGTGGCATGCGCCAAAGGGTGTCGATCGCCCGGGCCCTGGCCATCAAGCCCAAGCTGCTCCTGCTCGATGAGCCCTTCGGCGCCCTCGATGCCCTCACCCGGGGCAACCTGCAGGAGAAGCTCATGCAGATCTGCAATGAACACGCCCTCACGGCCGTGATGGTCACCCACGACGTGGATGAAGCGGTGCTCCTCTCCGATCGCATCGTGATGCTCACCAATGGGCCCGGCTCCAAGATTGGCGGCATCCTCGAGGTCGACATCCCCCGGCCCCGCCAGCGCCTCACGGTGGTGCACCACCCGAGCTACTACAGCCTGCGCTCGGAAATGATCTATTTCCTCAACCGCCAAAAGCGGGTGAAGCAGTGGCAGGCCAAGCCCCACAAGGTGCTCGCCCGCCATGGCCTGGAGAAGGTGAATCTGGATCTGGGCTTTGTGCCCCTGGCCGCCTGCGCGCCCCTGGCCATCGCCGAAGCCAAGGGCTTCTTCCAAAAGCACGGCCTCGATGAAGTGCATCTGGTGCGGGAAACCAGCTGGCGCGGCGTGGTGGATGGCCTGCTGGATCGCACCCTGGATGCGGCCCTGATGCCCTCCGGCATGCCGGTGTGGATGACGGCCGGCGGCCACGGCGGCGAGCCTACCCCCATCGTCTCGGCCCTCACCCTCAGCCGCAACGGCAATGAAGTCACCCTGGCCAAGCGCCTCGCCCAGCAGGGCGTGAACACGGTGGACGACTACCGCGCCTGGCTCCACAGCCACGAGCGGGAACCCCATCGCATCGGCATCGTGCATCCGGCCTCCATGCACAACCTGCTGCTGCGCTACTGGCTGGCCGCCAACGGCATCGATCCAGACAGCGACGTCCATCTGCAAACCCTGCCCCCCGCCCAGATGTTGGCCGACCTGAAGGACGGCTCCATCGACGGCTACTGCATCGGCGAGCCCTGGAACTTCCGCGCCAACCGGGAGGGCCACGGTGTGCCGATCGTGGGGGATCTGGAGATTTGGGCCGGCCATCCGGGCAAGGTGCTCGGCGCCCGGGAAGACTGGGCCCTGGCCTATCCCAACACCCACATCGCCCTCACCAAGGCCCTGCTGGAAGCCTGTCGCTACTGCGCTGAACCAGGCCACTGGCAGGAGATGAGCGACTTGCTGAGCGACCGGCGCTATCTGGGCATGAAGGCCGAATTGATCCACTTCAGCGCCCAAACGGGAGATGCCTATGCCCCCCACGGGGAACCGCATCATCTCTTCTTCGGCGCTGGCCTCAACCGCCCCAGCCGCACCGAACACCTCTGGATCATGACCCAGCTGGCCCGCTGGGCCGAGATTCCCTTCCCCCGCAACTATGTGGAGATCCTGGAGCGGATCTGCCAGGTGGGTGTGTTCAGCACCGCCGCCCGCGAGCTGGGGCTGGATGAGGTGAGCTATCAGCGCCAGGGCATCGAGCTCTTCGATGGTCGGCCCTTCAACAGCGACGACCCCATCGGCTACCTCAACGCCGTTTCCCTCCACCGCGATTTCAGCGTGGCGGAAATCCCCATCGGCGTGCCCCGAACCCTGGCCCCAGCCTGATTCGCCTGTTGCCATCGTTCACGCCCACGCCTCTTGTCACGTCACCCATCCCCCACACCCCTTCCCTCCATGACCATCAGCCCCCCCGCAACCGAGCCTCGCCACACTCAAGACACCCAGCCCCTCCTGCGCTTTGAAGGCCTCGGCAAGACCTACCCCACACCTACCGGCCCCTACCCGGTGCTGGAGAACGTCAACCTGGAGGTGCAGCAGGGCGAATTCATCTGCGTCATCGGCCACTCCGGATGTGGCAAGAGCACCCTGCTCAACATGGTGTCGGGCTTCGCCACCCCCACCTCAGGGGCCGTGCTGCTCAACGGCAAACCCATCGAAAAGCCCGGGCCCGATCGCATGGTGGTGTTCCAGGGCTACGCCCTGCTGCCCTGGCTCACCGCCTACGAGAACGTGTACCTGGGCATCGATTCGGTGAGGCCGAGGCTCAACAAGAGCGAAAAGCACGCCATCACCATGGACCACCTGGAGTTGGTGGGCCTCACTGCCGCAGCAGACAAAAAGATCACCCAGATCTCCGGTGGCATGAAGCAGCGGGTGGCGATTGCCCGGGCCCTGGCGATCCGCCCGGAGGTGCTGATCCTCGATGAGCCCTTCGGCGCCCTCGATGCCATCACCAAAGAAGAACTGCAGGAGGAGCTGCTCAAGATCTGGAACACCCAGAAATGCACCGTGCTGATGATCACCCACGACATCGACGAGGCCCTCTTCCTCGCCGACCGGCTCGTGATGATGACCAACGGCCCGGCCGCCGGCATCGGAGAGGTGCTCAGCATTCCCTTCGCCCGCCCCCGCAGCCGGGAAGACATCATGGAAGACCCCTTGTATTACGAGATGCGCAACCAGGCGCTCGACTTCCTCTACAACCGCTTTGCCCACGATGAGGACGAAGCCTGAGGTCACGCCCACCCCTGCCGGTGTTGGCGCTAGCAGGGCTGCCGTTCAGGGGAGATAGGGCGATGGCCCCGGTGAGGTGGGATGCACTTTGTAGGGATCCAATCTCTTGGAAGGAGGCTCGGGCTTGGCTTTGACCAGGTGCGACGGAGGAGGGGAAGTGGCGGCAGGCTCCAGCAGCCCCAGCCCACTTAGAAAGCGCACCAGACGGGCGGCCGCACCGGTGATCTCCTGGGCGTTCTGCAGGGTGGGAATCAGCACGGGCCGGGCCTGCTGGAGCAGCACCTGGGCTTCCCTGGAGGCCTGGGCCGCCGTGTCCGCGGTCTGATCAGCCCGGGTGAGGGTCTGATTCGCCTTTGCCAAGGTGCGCCGCACCGCAGGTCCGATCTGCACGCTCTCCCGCTGCAAGGTGCCCGTCAGAGCCCTCACGGAGGGCACGGTGCGCTGGGTTTCGCTCGTGAGAGTTTTCGACATCGACGAAAGATCGCCCATAGAGCCGGAGAGCCTGGTGGTGGAGTGCTGCAGGCTGGCCAGGGAGGGGGGCAGCTGGTGCTTGAGCAGGTTGGAGGTGAGGGCGAGGGTGCCATCCAGCTGTTTGCGCGACTCGGCCAGATCCGCCACGAGCTGGTTGAGGTTGGGCGGAGGCACGTAGGCCAAAGCCGGCAGGGGCTTGGCCGCCTCCGCCTCAGGCCGGGGATCGGGCGAGAGGCTCACGAAAGCCATCCCCACCAGCCCGGCCTGATCGCTCTGGGCCCGGCTGCGGGGACCCACGAGATGGCGGTAGCGGTCGTTGATCACAAGCTTCGCCTCCACACGGGCGTCGTCGCGGAGGCGCAGGGAATTCACGCGGCCGATGGGCATGCCGGAGAGGCGCACCTCCATGCCTTCCTGCAAACCTGCGGCGGTGGGCGCCACCAGATCCACAGCGAAGGTGGATTCCCCCCAACGCCGCTCCCGCCCGATCGCCGCCAGCAGGGCCAACAGCAACAACCCTCCCGAGATCAGAAACAACCACCGCTCCCGAGGGCTGTGCCCTTCGTCCTGGGGCGTTGGAGTCTGGGGGGGAGAGGGGGGCATCAGGGCAGGGTGGGAAGGGAAACGGGGGCCACAGTGAGGATCCAGACCAACTTGAGGCCCACCATCAGGGCGATCTGACGGGCGATCAGGCTGGCGATCAGATCCTCTGCACCGTCTTGGCTGAGGGAGCGCCTCTGGGCTTCCCATAGACAAAGAAGGGCTCCCGAGCCCAGATAGAGCGCCGTGCGCAGCAGGGCTGAAAAGAGATCCATGGGCACGATGGCGCCCACCGCATGGCCCAGCCGCTGCTCCAGTCCCCCCTGGGTGTTGGCCAGCACCCCGCCAACCAGGCCACCCACGAGGGCATGGATCAACAGGAAGGGCCCCACCAGCAAGGCCGGCCCCAGGGCGAACCAGGCCACCCGGGCTCCACCATTCCGGGCCCTGCGCAACCAAAGAGGTGTGAGGCGGGTGAAGGCGATCAAGGCCACCACCAGAGGCCCTACCAGGTGCAGCATCGCCACCACC
>JBJTQT010000030.1:0-2738 GCA_046075745.1 Cyanobium sp.
ACCATCTCCAGGGCCACCCCACCCCCGAGGGGCTGCTGCCAGGGCGGCCCCGCCTGGGGGATGGCGGCCCGTGCCCCGGGCAGCAGACGGGCGTCGTAGACCCAGGGGCGCACGATATCGGCCACCACCTCCCGGTGGGCTGGGTGGCGGGGATTGAGCAGCAGGTTGCTTTCCTCCGGCACGATCACCGAAGGCACCTCGGCGATCAGCGATTCCAGACCCTGCAACCAGGCATCGCCCTAGGCCCGGGTGGTGGCGAGCCAGGTTGCGGCGGTCTCCAGGGTGGGGGGAAGGTGCCAATCGCTGCGCTCCTCCACGGCAAAAATCCGGCGTTGCTCCCAGTGCTGGCGAGGGATGATGATGCGCACCAGTTGCCGCTGAAACGGCAGCGGATCGTCGCCGGCCAGATGCACCACGGTTTCCAGGCAGGCCAGGGCGATCGAACTGGAGCTGTAGAGAATGGGCAGGTCGTGGGAGTTCCAACGCCCCGGATGGCGAGCGGAGCCGTTGCCGCTGAGGTCGTTTGCCATCCAGGTGAGGCCCGGGCTGGCGATGCGCCAACTGATGATCGCCTCGCTCACCGCATCCGGATCACAAATAGGAACCCGCCGCCATCGCGCCGATCAGACGGGAGAGCAGGGCCTCGCCGTCTGGGGTGGCGAGGTAGAGCTCGGGGGCGGCACCGCCGAGGGCATGGTTGGGCCGTTGCAACCAGCGGTCGATCCAGGCGGCGGCATCAAAGGGTTCGGTTTGGCCCGATTCGCGCAGCAGTTGCTCCACCTGTTGGATCAGACGGTCGCGCGCCTCAGCCTGGTTGTTGACCTCTGCCGCGCCGCACGGCAGGGCAGGGCCCGCGGAACTCAACTCGGTCGTGGGGTCGCTGAGTGCTGCCATGGCCTCATTATGGCTTGAATTCAGCTGGCGAGCCCCCAGTCCCGCTTTAGCGCCACCCTGATGGCCTAGTAGACATGGCAACGGCTGGGATGGCTTCATCCAGTTGCACAACACCAGCTTTTTCAAGCCGCCAGCCGCGCCAACCACTCCGAGGCAGGCGTGATGGTGACCGCCCCCCGCACCTCCACCTGCCTGGCATCACGCACAAGCTGCACCGCCTCTGCCTCGGGAAACTGCGCCGCGAAGCGCACCAGGGCGCGATGGGGGGAAACGCACACCGCCGGTGAGCAGCACGGGTTTTCGCGGCAGATCACGCCGTAGCTGGGACTCCAGGTAGCGCCGCATGCGACCAGCTTCAACCGCGGTCTTCCTTGGCAACCAAAAGTGGCAGGCCCAAGCTGCACCGCTGAGCGGCCTCAAGAGTGGATGGTGAGTTGGATCACAAGTTGTAATGCTGCAAGTTAGACCGAGCCCGGCTGGCCAGCTTGGATTGTGGAAGGGACCCACTGCTCACTCACATGACCAACCAAACGAATCTGGATGCGAAGCTTGCCGCCGGCAGCCATGGGTCCGTCGGCCAAGGGGAAGGGAGCTTTGTTCGCCTTCTGCCTCCCCATGGTGGCTTTCCAAGTCCATAATGTGGTTGTTTCCTGGCTAGATCACCAGCAGACACTTTCAGGCGCCGCTCATTTTGCCAAGGCGCGCAATCTCGTACGCTGGACCTATCAGAAGATTGTTGTTCGCGACTACCTCAGACGCATCATTGAACCGCGCACGTACAATGATTTCACGAAGAGCTGAGAACAAAAGGTGAAAATGCCTTTCGCCTCTATCCTAAGAATCTGCGCGATACTTCAACGCGCATTCCCCTGGAGTTTGCAGGCGCAGCTTATCGTTTCGGTCATTCGATGATCCGCACTGGTTACAAACTCAATCCCGCTCACCAGCCCAAAAAATCTTTACACCAGACAAGGGCATCAACAGCCTGGTGGGGTTTGGCAAGCTTCGCGATGATCATTGGATTGAATGGAAGCGCTTTTTCCCTGAAGGCGATCAATTTCCAGCGGGCAGCACTGAACCTCGCATCAACAACAACACAGCTGACGACCGCTTGCAGTGGGCCTACCGAATCGACACCTCTCTTGTCGATCCTTTGCGGGTGCTACCGGATGCCATCTCAGGCGGTGACTCCCTGGCCGTTCTCAACTTAAGACGCGGCAACCTGTTTCGCCTCGCCAATGGCCAAACCTTCGCCGCCGCATTGGGTTTACCGGTGCTTGAAGATAAGTATCTGGTCGCTCGTGACAACAAAACGGGCGAGTATGGCTACGAGGCGATTGATGATCGCTTCAAAGATGACACCCCGCTGTGGTTCTATATCCTCGCCGAAGCGCAAAGGCCATTGGTCGATGCCTGGTTGGCCAAAAACGGTGGTGCTCCCGGCGCTCAAAGGCTCGAAAACAACGATCTGCTTGGCCTTGCCACCGGGCAAGCTCCCACCAGCCAGTTGGGACCGGTTGGAGGTCGAATCGTGTTGGAAACCTTTTATGGCTTGCTGTTCTCGGATCCCCAGTCTTACGGGAGCATTAGCGATCAGGCCGACAGGGAACTCTGGCAAGAATGGCTCAGCCATTTTCTGGATCACGGCAAACGCACAATGAGCATGTGGACCCTGTTGGAGGTGGCGGGCTTGACCTGAGGCCAACGCCCAACCGGCTGCTCAGCCCTACCGGTTGAGCAGCCGGTTGGGCTGGGACCCCAAACAGCGCTTGCTCCACCAGCCCAAGAGAAACACCACCGCCATGGCCAGATAGCCCAGGGCCCAGGGGGCCCCGGTGCCCCAG
>JBJTQT010000031.1:0-8354 GCA_046075745.1 Cyanobium sp.
CGCCCCATCGGGGTCGGCCGCTCTACCTCACCGTGGATCTCGATTGGTTTGATCCAGCCGTGCTGCCCGGCACGGGCACGCCGGAGCCGGGAGGGTTCCAGTGGAACCACTTCGCCGCCTTGGTGGAGGAACTGCGGCATCACCGGCTGGTGGCTGCCGATGTGGTGGAGCTGGCCCCCCAGCTGGATCCCTCGGGGGTGAGCGCCGTGCTCGCCGCCAAGGTGGTGCGGAGCCTCCTGCTTCTGCTGGATCCAGAGCGCTGCAGCCGGCTCTAGTAGACGCAGGAGCCGCTGGAGCGCTGTTCCCTGAGGCGGTTGTGCTGCTGCCCGATCAGCAGCAGGGCCAGCGTGGGATGGTGATGGAGCAGGTTGAGAAAGCTCAGCCGATCCAGCCGCAGCACCTCCACCGGCGTCCGTGCCAGGGCATCACTGAGATGGGCGCTCTCCCGCCAGACGATGTCCTGAAAACTGAAGAGCTCCCCTGGCCGATAGCACGTTTTCTCGCCGTTCTGCCCCACCAGTTCAACGATGCCCCGTTTCACGGCATAGATCGCCGTGGCGGCTGAGCCCCGTTTGAAGACCGGGGAGCCAGTGGGGAGGGTGATGTGCTCGCACTCCAGATGCGAGGCCAGAAGATCGATGGGATTGAGGGTGGATTTCAGGGCAGGGCGGGTGCTGATCAACTCAGGGGACCTCCACACAAAGGGATAAGGACTCTTCATACACCCTCCCCGCAGAAAAGGGGTGTCTGCAGGATGGCAAAAGGGGGGGTCTCAGGAAACTTGTCACAATTTCCAGACCCTTGCGCACCCTTCTGCCTCAGGCGAGCCCGCCAGCTCTCAGAGCGTGGAAAGATCCTTGGGCAATCCGCTGAGGGAGAGTTGCTGACTGGTGAGGGACTTCGGCTCCTCGGCAGCCGCGACACCGCCGGGCACCACCGCCGGCAGCCGGGGTGGGCTGGCCGTCCAGTGGTGGCACCAAAGCTCACCCACCAGGTCGGAATGGATCGCCAGCTGGCGCAGCTGGCACCATCCCATCTCCGCATCCTTGGGGGGAGCGCAATGGCGGCAGCTGCGGCAGTTGGGGCGCTTGCCCATTCGGGGCCAGAGGCATTGGCCGCTCAACTTAGACACGGCCGCTGGTTTTGAGGAGGGGAGAGAGCCGAATCACAGGCTTTCTTCCGAGTTCTGAAGAGAAGCCAAGAGATCGGGCCCATCCATAGGATCCCGGCCAGTGCACGACCCCCCCGCCATGGCCGACCCCACCACCCTGAGGCAGACCCCTCTCCATGCCGCAGCCCTACGCAGTGGGGGTCGGATGGTGCCCTTCGCCGGCTGGGAAATGGCGGTGCAGTTCGCTGGCCTGGTGCAGGAGCACACGGCGGTACGCGAGCACTGCGGCGTCTTCGACATCTCCCACATGGGGGTGCTCACCCTGGAAGGGGTGGGCGTGAAGGATGCCCTGCAGCTGCTGGTGCCCAGCGATCTGCACCGCATCGGTCCGGGAGAAGCCTGCTACAGCGTGCTGCTTAACGAGGCCGGGGGCATCCTGGATGACCTGATCATCTACGACCGGGGAAGCAGGGAGGCCGTGGTGGTGATCAATGCGGCCTGCGCTGACAACGACACGGCCTGGCTCCGCAGCCAGCTCGAACCCCGCGGGATCACCATCAGCGATCGCAAGGGCGATGGCGTGCTGCTGGCCCTGCAGGGTCCGGAAGCAGCGGGCCGGCTGGAGGCTCTTGCCGGCGAGAGCCTGGCGGGCCTCCCCCGCTTCGGCCATCGGGATCTCACCCTGCAGGGCGAGGGCCTCGGGGGTACCCCGGTGTTCGCGGGACGCACGGGCTACACCGGCGAGGATGGCTTCGAGCTCCTGCTGGACCGTGCCCAGGGCCTGGCCCTCTGGGACCGGCTGCTGGCGGATGGCGTCACCCCCTGCGGCCTCGGGGCCCGCGACACCCTCCGGCTGGAAGCCGCCATGCACCTCTACGGAAGCGACATGGACGCCACCACAACACCGCTGGAGGCCTCCCTGGGCTGGCTGGTGCATCTGGAGATGCCCGCGCCCTTCATCGGCCGCGCCGCCCTGGAGGCGCAGACCGCTCAGGGGGTGAGCCGGCGGCTGGTGGGATTGACACTCGCCGGTCGGGCCATCGCCCGCCACAGCTACCCCGTGCTTCACGGGGGGGCGGTGGTGGGGGAGGTGACGAGTGGCACCTGGTCGCCCACCCTGGCTGAAGCCATCGCCCTGGCCTACGTGCCAGCAGCCCTCGCCAAACCTGGCACGGAACTGGCAGTGGAGATCCGGGGCCAGGCCCAGCCCGCCACCGTGGTGAAGCGCCCCTTCTACCGCCGTGGCTGATCCAAGCGCCACCGGAGCTGCTGCCGGCGGCGAGAATGACCGCCTCACGATCCGGGGCCTCCGTGCCTTCGGCCACACCGGCTTTTTCGACGAAGAACAGCAGCTGGGGCAGTGGTTCGAAGTGGATCTCAGCCTCTGGCTGCCACTGGCCGCCGCCGGAGGCAGCGATGCCCTCAGCGACAGCCTCGATTACGGAGCCGTAGCCCTGGCCGTGAAGGAGCTGGTGGAACAGGCCCGCTTCCGCACCATCGAGCGACTGGCCACCGCCATCTGCGAGCGGGTGCTGGCCTGGCCACAGGTGCGGCAGGTGGAGATCACCCTCACCAAACTCCATCCCCCCATCCCGGACTTCAGCGGCCAGGTGGCGGTGACCCTCCGGCGCGGCCAGGCGGAGTCCACGGCCTGATGGAACCCATGGGCGCCCGCAGCCAACCGGAGAGCGCCTTGGTGGCGGCGGCCATCGGCCTGGGCAGCAACCTGGGCGATTCCAGAACCCTGCTGCAGGCTGCCCTTGATGCCCTTGCTGCAGCCGAAGGGGTGTCGCTCATCGGAGTCTCGCCCTGGTATCGCACCGCTCCGATCGGCCCACCCCAGCCCGACTACCTCAACGGCTGCGCCCTGCTGCAGACCCTGCTCCCGGCACCGGAGTTGCTGGCGCTGCTGCAGGCCATCGAGGCGCGGTCCGGCCGGGTGCGGCGGGAGCGCTGGGGGCCCAGACCCCTGGATCTGGATCTGCTGCTCTACGGCCAGCAGGTGATCGACACGCCCACCCTGGTGGTGCCCCACCCCCGGATGGAGGGGCGGGGATTCGTGCTGGTGCCCCTGGCAGATCTGGTTCCGGAGTGGATCCATCCCCGCAGCGGCCACACGGTGGCAGAGCTCCTGGAGGCCTGGCGGGAACAGGCCCCGGCCGGCTGCGTGGGATCATCCTCGATCGTGGAGTCCCCCCCCCATGCGCAGCCACTCCTGCGGCGATCTGCGCCCCGAGGCGATTGAACAAACCGTGCAGCTCTGCGGCTGGGTCGACCGGCGGCGTGACCACGGCGGCGTGATCTTCATCGATCTGCGGGATCGCAGCGGCACCGTGCAGATCACGGTGGATCCGGATCTGGGCGCCGAGGCGTTCGCCGTGGCGGAGCACCTGCGCAACGAAACCGTGCTGCAGGTGAGCGGCAGGGTGCGGGCCCGGCCCGCCGAATCCGTGAACCCCCGCCTGGCCACCGGTGCAGTGGAGGTTCTTGCGGCCTCCATCACGGTGCTCAATCCCCTGCGGGCCAGCCTGCCTTTCCCGGTGTCGGTGCACGATGAAGAATCGGTGCGAGAGGAGCTGCGCCTCAGGCATCGCTACCTTGATCTGCGCCGCGAGCGCATGGCCCACAACCTGCGTTTGCGGCACGACACCGTGCGGGCCATTCGGGGGTTTCTGGAGGGGGAAGGCTTCCTGGAGGTGGAAACGCCGGTGCTCACCCGTTCCACTCCGGAGGGAGCCCGGGATTACCTGGTGCCCTCCCGGGTCTGCGGCGGCGAGTGGTTCGCCCTGCCCCAGTCGCCCCAGCTGTTCAAGCAGCTCCTGATGGTGGGAGGCATCGAGCGCTACTACCAGATCGCCCGCTGCTTCCGCGACGAAGACCTCAGGGCCGACCGCCAGCCGGAATTCACCCAGCTGGACATGGAGATGAGCTTCCTGGAGCAGGAGCAGATTCTCGCCCTCAACGAACGGCTGATCCGCACGATCTGGAAGGCGGTGAAAGGAATCGACCTGCCCCTGCCCTTCCCCCGGCTCACCTGGACAGAGGCCATGGAGCGCTATGGCACCGACCGGCCCGACACCCGCTATGGCCTGGAACTGGTGAACGTGAGCGACCTGGTGGCCGGCATGGGCTTCAAGGTGTTCAGTGGCGCGGTGGCAGCCGGCGGGGCCGTGAAGGTGCTGCCCGTACCCGGCGGCAACGAGGCCATCAGCAACGTGCGCATCAAGCCCGGTGGGGATGTGTTCAGCGAGGCCCAGGCCGCGGGCGCCGGGGGGCTGGCCTTCATCCGGGTGCGGGAAGGGGGGGAGATCGACACGATCGGTGCCATCAAGGACAACCTCACCCCGGAGATGAAGGCCGAGCTGCTGGAGCGCACGGGCGCCCAGCCGGGCACCCTCCTGCTCTTCGGCGCAGGCGAGACCGCAACGGTGAACAAGGCGCTGGATCGCGTGCGGCAGTTCCTGGCCCGGGAGCTGGCTCTGGTGCAGCACGATCGGGAGAACAGCACCTGGAATTTCCTGTGGGTGGTGGACTTCCCGATGTTCGAATTCAACGCCGACGAGCAGCGCCTGGAAGCCCTGCACCATCCCTTCTGCGCCCCCAACGCCGAGGATCTGGGCAGCAACCCGGCAGCCTGGGCCGAACGGCTGCCCACGGCCAAGGCCCAGGCCTACGACCTGGTGCTCAATGGTCTCGAACTCGGCGGCGGCTCCCTGCGCATCCACGATTCCGCCCTTCAGCGGCAGGTGCTGCAGACCATCGGCCTGCCCCTGGAGGAAGCCGAGGCCCAGTTCGGCTTCCTGATGGAAGCCCTCGATCTGGGCGCCCCACCCCACGGCGGGATCGCCTTCGGCCTCGACCGCATGGTGATGCTGCTGGCGGGGGAGGAATCGATCCGCGACACGATCGCCTTCCCGAAGACTCAGCAGGCCCGCTGCCTGCTCACCCGGGCACCAGCGGGGGTGGCTCCGGGCCAGCTGAAGGAGCTGCATGTGGCCAGCACCTGGGTGGAGGACGAGGGCTGAGAGGCGAGGCCTGTCAGCCCTGCAATCCCAAAGCAAATCGCCTGAATCCCACAGCAAGGCCGTTTTGCAGGCATGGTGGGGGCGTTGCTGTGAACTTTCACGCGTTGCCCAGGGCCTCCTCCACGGATGTGGTACGTCAATACCTCCGGGAGATCGGTCGGGTGGCGATGCTCTCGGAGGAGGAGGAGCTCACCCTGGCCCGACTGGTGCAGCGCAGAGAAGCGATCCTGGCGCAGCATCCCCAGGTGGAAAAACCGGGCGGGGATGCGGCGGCGGTGGCCCGGGCCAGCGGCCTCAGCGAAGCGGCCCTGAAGCAGGCCCTGCATCAAGGCCGGCGGGCCAAGGAACGGATGATCCAGGCCAACCTGCGGTTGGTGGTGGCAGTGGCGAAGAAATATCAGCATTCCGGCGTGGAACTGCTGGACCTGGTGCAAGAGGGCACCCTCGGGTTGGAGCGGGGCGTGGAACGGTTTGATCCCAAGCGGGGTTTCCGCTTCTCCACCTACGCCTACTGGTGGATCCGCCAGGGCATCACCCGGGCCATCTCCAACCAGAGCCGGATGATCCGGCTTCCCTCCCACGTCACGGAAAAACTGGCACGGATCCGAAAAGCCCAGCGGGAACTGGCCCAGAGCCTCGGCCGCTCAGCCACGGTTCCTGAACTGGCGAGCGCCCTGAATCTGAGCGAGGCGGTGCTGCGTCAGACCCTGGAACAGCAGATCCAGCCGGTGTCCCTGGAGCGACGCAGGGGTGGCGATCTGGACACCGAGCTGATCGAGTTGCTGGAGGATGTGCACCACTCGCCGGAGCGCAGCCTGATGCGCCAGCACCTGCATGAGGCCATGGAAGCCTTGCTGGCGGAGCTCAGCGAACGGGAAGCCCAGGTGCTCCGGGAGCGCTTCGGCCTGAACGATGATCAGCCCCGCACCCTCACCGAGATCGGCAGCCATCTGCAGATCTCCCGCGAGCGGGTGCGCCAGATCGAGGCCCAGGCCCTGGTCAAACTGCGTCAGCCCTGCCAGCGCCAACGCATGCGGGAGTTTCTGGGCAGCCTGGACTAGGGCGGAGCCAGGAGTTGGCGGGCTGCTCAAGGGGCCCGGTAGATTGGACCATCAGCCGTGGTTCCATGACCCCCCCCGCCCACAGCCCGTGCACGAAGTTCGTCTTCGTGACCGGCGGGGTGGTCTCAAGCATCGGCAAAGGGATCGTGGCGGCGAGCCTCGGGCGGCTCCTGAAGAGCCGTGGCTGCAACGTTTCGATCCTCAAGCTCGATCCCTATCTCAACGTGGATCCGGGCACCATGAGCCCCAACCAGCACGGCGAGGTGTTCGTCACCCAGGATGGGGCCGAGACCGACTTGGATCTGGGCCACTACGAGCGCTTCACGGATACGGCCATGTCACGGCTGAACAGCGTGACCACCGGCTCGATTTATCAGGCCGTGATCAACAAGGAACGGCGTGGCGACTACGACGGCGGCACCGTTCAGGTCATCCCCCACATCACCGGCGAGATCCGCGAGCGCATCCATCGGGTGGCGGCCAACAGCGGTGCCGATGTGGTGATCACCGAGATCGGCGGCACCGTGGGCGACATCGAGTCGCTTCCCTTCCTGGAGGCCATCCGTGAGTTCCGCCTGGATGTGGGCCGCCATGACGTGGCCTACGTGCATGTCACCCTGCTGCCCTACATCGGCACTTCCGGGGAGCTGAAGACCAAACCCACCCAGCACTCGGTGAAGGAACTGCGCTCCATCGGCATCCAGCCCGATGTGCTCGTGTGCCGCAGTGATCGACCCTTCAGCGACGACCTCAAGGCCAAGATCGGGGGCTTCTGCGGGGTGCCCACCCGGGCCGTGATCCCCGCCCTCGATGCGGACAGCATCTATGCGGTGCCCCTGGCTCTCGAACGGGAGGGCCTCTGCCGCCAGGTGCTGGATGTGCTCGGTCTGCCCGACCACCAGAGCGACATGGCCCGCTGGGAAGAGTTGGTGCGCAAGCTGCGACACCCGGGCCCGACCGTGAAGGTGGCCCTGGTGGGCAAGTATGTGCAGCTCAACGACGCCTACCTCTCCGTGGTGGAGGCCCTGCGTCACGCCTGCCTGGAGCGGGATGCCTCCCTGGATCTCCACTGGATCTGCGCGGAGCAGATTGAGGGGCAGGGGGCGGCTGCGCTACTGGAGGGAATGGATGCAGTGGTGGTGCCCGGTGGCTTCGGGAACCGCGGCGTGGACGGGAAAGTGGCCGCTATCCGCTGGGCCCGGGAGACCCGGGTGCCGTTTCTGGGCCTCTGCCTCGGCATGCAGTGCGCCGTGATCGAATGGGCCCGCAATCAGGCAGGGCTGGTCGGGGCCACCAGCGCCGAGCTCGACCCGGACTCCCCACACCCAGTGATTGCCCTGCTCCCCGAACAGCAGGACGTGGTGGATCTGGGGGGCACCATGCGCCTGGGCGTCTACCCCTGCCGGCTGGTGCCCGGCACCCTCGCCCAGAAGCTCTATGGCGAGGAGGTGGTGTATGAGCGCCATCGCCATCGCTATGAGTTCAATAACGCCTACCGGGGGCTGTTCGTGGAATCCGGTTATGCCATCGGCGGCACCTCCCCCGATGGCCGGCTGGTGGAGCTGATCGAGCTGCCCCAGCACCCGTTCTTTGCGGCCTGCCAATTCCATCCAGAGTTTCTCTCCCGTCCCGGCAAGCCCCATCCCCTCTTCCGCGGCCTGATTGAAGCCGCCCAGAAGTATCAAAGGGAAACATCCCCCGTTAACACCTCCATCGAGGAGGCTCCTGCAGTGGCTGTTCCCATCTGAGGAAGGGAACAAAGCAACCAACATGAAGACGATGGTTTAGTTTTACCAGGCTTCACGCAAGTTGTTGTGCCCCAGGTCAGTGTGAAAAAGCTCCTCATCCGCTACCCAATCCATCTGTCTGGGCTTCTGTGGATTGCCGCTGCTTTCAACCCCATCTGCCAAGCCCATGGCCAGTCCGTGGAGATGACACCCAGCATCCGTACGGACGTGCGGAATTTGCTTTCCATCATCAACAAGGACTCGAATCTCTATCTCATCTATCAGCAATATCGTGAAAACCGTGATGGGCTGCAGAAGGCTGCAGAACGCATCAGCCTTCAAGATGCCATTCAGAGGGGGCTGGCCACAAGCCCCGAACTGACGCAAACGGTTGCCAGGATCCAGGAATCCGAGTGGAACGGCGTGGCGA
>JBJTQT010000032.1:0-21065 GCA_046075745.1 Cyanobium sp.
CTTCCGGGTGCTCGCCAAGTGCTTGCGCCTCTCCGGTGGTGACCAGCTTCACACCGGCACCGTGGTCGGCAAGCTGGAAGGTGACCGGCAATCGACCCTGGGTTACATCGATCAACTGCGCGAATCCTTCGTGCCAGAAGATCGGAGTCGGGGCAACTTCTTCGATCAGGACTGGGGCTCCATGGGCGGCGTGTTCGCCGTGGCCTCCGGTGGGATCCACGTGTGGCACATGCCTGCCCTGGTGGCGATCTTCGGAGACGATTCCGTGCTCCAGTTCGGTGGTGGCACCCACGGTCACCCCTGGGGATCCGCAGCCGGTGCTGCCGCCAACCGCGTTGCTCTGGAAGCCTGCGTGAAGGCACGCAACGCTGGACGGGAGATCGAGAAGGAAGGCCGCGACATCCTCACGGAAGCTGCCAAGCACAGCCCTGAGCTGGCCATCGCGCTCGACACCTGGAAGGAAATCAAGTTCGAATTCGATACCGTCGACAAGCTCGACGTGCAGTGATCCCTACCTGCTGAACATCCTGGACTGTCCGGGGTGTTCAGTGGGGGAGGGAGTGATGTCACCCATCGGTTGTCTGCCGATTTCCATTCATCTTCGCCTTTATCCCCATGCCTTTCAAAAGCGCAGTGGGTGACTACCAAACAGTCCCCACCCTGGAAACGTTTGGCTTCCTGCCTCCGTTCACCCAGGACGAAATCTACGATCAAATCGCCTACATCATCGCCCAGGGTTGGAGTCCGCTCGTTGAGCATGTTCATCCAAGCCGCTCCATGGCCACCTATTGGTCTTATTGGAAACTTCCCTTTTTTGGGGAGAAGGATCTGGGCGTGATCGTGAACGAACTAGAAGCCTGCCATCGGGCCTACCCCGATCACCATGTGCGGCTTGTCGGTTACGACGCCTACACCCAGAGCCAGGGTGCCTGCTTTGTGGTGTTCGAGGGTCGCTGAGGCACCCTCCAGTGAGAAGGAATTGATGGGCGGACCTCCAGAGCTCCTGGGGATCCGTCCATCCAATTCCACCAGCACCTTTCTTCAACCTCGGTGCGCTGATCGGTCAGCGGTTGCGGTTTCTTTGTCCTTCTCGGTTTTTTATCCTCTCGAGTGGTTATGGCCAGTACATCCAGTCGTGATGCCGCCCTCGAGCGCCGCAAAGCGCTCACCAACGGTGGCAAGAAAGCCGAAGGCCGGTTCAGTTCCGCACCCATCCGGGTGCGGATGCCGTCGATGCCCGCCCCTCCCGCACGGAGGTGGTGGTGACCGCTCCGGCGGCCACTCCCGTGAGCGCAGCTCCTAGCCGCCAGGCCTTCACCCCCCTGAGTGCACCCGCCCCATCGGTGAACCGCCGAGCCCCACGGGCCATCAGCAATCCCAGTCGTGATCTGGTGCTCGCCCGCCGGGAAGCCCTCTCCCAACGGGGCAAGCGGGCCAGCACCTCCCGAGATCGCACCCGTACCGATGTGGCAAAGACCGCCCCGTCGCCAGCAGAAGGGGCTCCCCGTTCCAAAGGTCCTTGCAAATGCCAGGAGACCCCTGAGAGCCAGCAGCGCTCTACAGCCTCGAACACTCCTTCTCTCTCCCTGGGGACAAGCTCCCGCAGTGGCCTCAGCAACGGCGGTGCCTCCCGCACCAATGGTGAGCGCCGGGCCAGCAGCAAGCGGGCGAGTCAGTACAACCCCAGTCGGGCCCTGGTGCTTGCCCGGAGGGAAGCCCTCTCCAAGCGAGGCAAGTCCGCCAGCTCCTCCACCAGCAGCACTGCGGCCTCCGTGGCCCGCCAGGTGAACCCTGATCTCAGCAGCAGGGAACTGGCCCAGAAAGTGCGTGAACTGAAATGCAAGGTGGGTTCCGCCGGCAGCGCCCGTAATGGCGGCACCCGCCCGAGCGGCCCCAATCGCAATGGCTCCAAGCAGGCGGCCCTGGCCACGGCCGCCGATGCCCACTGGAAAGTGGGCCTCACCCAGACCAGCCAGGGGCAGATCGTGACCGGTACCCAGGCCAACCGCTCTGCCGTGACCACTGGAAACGAGGCCGGCACCTGCCGGGTGGTCACCGGCACCGAATACCTCGGCTCTGAGGTGTTCAACTCCTTCTGTCAGACCGGCCCCCTCGGCACCCAACCCGCGAAGGTGGCCGTCACCTCCACCAGCCATGGCAACCGGGTGACGGGGAATGAAATCGGACGTTCCGAGAAGGTCACCGGCGATGAGCCAGGCACCTGCAAAATGGTGACCGGCACGGAATATCTATCCGCCAACCAGAGTCAGGCCTACTGCGGCATCAATGCAGCCACGCCCCGCAAGGTGGGTCGCACGGCCACCGTGGCTGGCCAGCCCGTGTCCGGCGTGATGGTGGGCCGCTCCGAGAAGGTCACCGGCGATGAGCCGGGATCGGGCCGCCAGCTCACCGGGGATCAATACGTCACCGAACAGTTCGAGGCGCCAGGCCGTGCCCCCCAGAAAGTGGGCGCCTTCCAAACCCTCCGGGGTACGGGCATCACCGGCACCACCGTGGGACGCAGCGGACGGGTGACAGGCGACGAACCCGGATCCTGCCGCAACGTCACCGGAGACGAATACATCGGTTCGGAGCAATACGAGGGCTTCTGTGGCGTTCGCCCTGCTCCTGAGGCCCCCAAGGTGGGCTTCAGCGTCACACCCCGCTCCCAAGTGGTGAGCGGCACCCGCACCGGCCGCTCGGAAAAGGTCACCGGGGATGAGCCCGGCACTTGCAAGATCGTGACGGGAACCCCCTACGCGGGCCTCGAGGAGGCTGGCAACTGGTGCAGCACCAATGACGTTCAGGCGATCCGTCAGCGCACGCCCGTCCGGATGGGCACCGTGATGAGTGGGATCCAGCCCGGGATCGGCGGAGTGATGACAGGTGCCGGTCGCGGCGCCTGCGAGGACATCAGCGGCACCCCTTACGTGGGACGGGATCAACTCTCCGCCGCCTGCGGGATCGGAGCCGCCACACCGGTTGATTTTCCCCAACCCCTCACCACCGCGCCCTGGCAGGAGTTCAGCGTGAAATCCCCCGCCCGGGTCGCCCAGGTCGAGCGGGAAACCACGGGGGCCGTCACAGGCAGCACCTATGAGCACGGAGGGAGGATCACCGGCCCTTTTGACATGGCCGCTGGCAAGGTCACCGGAACGGAGCAGTTCCGCTTTGATCGCCGCCAGCGGGATCAGGCCCGCGGGCCCCTCACCCCCGTGGCCCCAGCTGCGGAGAGCACCCCTGGGGAACCCAAGGGAGGCGAACGCCCCACCTCGCGGATCACGGGTGAGGGACTCTCCGGTGGGCTCAACATCACCGGGGATGACTGGAACCGCGGCAAGCACGTGACGGGCACCGAGGGCCCCTCCGCCCGACGGAGGAATCCTTCCCGCAGCGGCTCCTCATCGGCCATGCCTGCCTTCCAGGCCAAGCGGAATGAGGCCCTGCCTGAGCCCGTGAGCAAGATCACCGGCTCCAGTGGCAACACCCTCGCCGGCTCGTTGATCACGGTGTCCGGCGGAGCCCGAGGCTGATCCCGATGCCCCGACGTCCGGCCACGGCTCCACGGTTGCAGGCTCCCAGTTCGCCCCGTCGCCGCTGGGACCTTTCACCGGAGGATCTGCGCTCCCGCTTGGCCGACGTCCGTTCCGGGCGTCCTGATGGCACCGGCAACGGAGCCACGGGGTCCTGGAGACGGACCCATCCCACTGCAGCCTCAGGCACACTCCATCCCCTCACCGATGGCAGGGCCAATGCGGCACTGCATGCCTACGACACCCGGGTGAAGGGATCCTTCGATCGACTGGTGCCGGTGCTGAAACAGATCTCTGCGCTGCAACACGAGGATGGCTTCGAGCAGCGGGCCCAGGACCTCGCCCGGGCTGAACTCGGATTTGAGCTGCCCCCGCAGTTGCTCGAAACCGCCTGGGTCACCCAGCTCGACATGCGCACCCTCTACGCCTGGTGCCTGTTCGAGACCTACGAACAGACCAGTGCCTCCTTTTTTCAGGACGACCCCCTGGATGGACGCCCCGGGGGGCCCGCAGCGGACGCCTTCGATGCCTTCCTTCTGGAGTGCGGCTTCCATCTCCTGGATGTCACCCCCTGCGCCGACGGCAGGTTGGCCCATGCGGTGGCCTCCGCTCTGCGCATTCCCTTCAGTTCCGTGCGGCGGCGGCCCCATGCCGGAGCCCTGTTTGATGTGGAGAACACGGTGAATCGCTGGGTGAAGACCGAGCACCGCCGCTATCGGGAGGGTGTTCCCAATCCAGCCCATGCCGACACCCGCTATTTGAAGGTGGTGCTCTACCACTACAGCTCCCGGGATCCCTCCCATGAGGGCTGTGCCGCCCATGGGAGCAATGACGAACTGGCGGCGAGCTGCGGCTGGCATCGCCTGGAAGACTTTCAGACCGCCATCGAGAACAGCTTCTGTTGTGGAGCCTCGGTGGATCTGCTGCTGATGGGCATCGACACCGATACCGATGCCATCCGGGTTCACGTGCCTGGCCGCGACGGCCGCACCAACCTCAATGCCTGGCTGGATGCTGAAGCGGTGTATGACGCCACGCGCCATCTCGCGCCGGCCGAAGCCCAGAAACGGATCCTGAGCCTGGTGGAGCAGGCGGCGGCATCCACACCGGATGAAGGCATGGTGCGCTTCATCAGCCGCCTCCTGGTGAACAACATCTCCCAGATCGACTACGTGCGCCAGTACCACGGCGGGCACTACCCCGACGCCGGGCATGCCGAACGCTTCATCGGCGTGGGCATCGGCTTCAAGGAGATCCACCTGCGCAACCTCACCTATTTCGCCTACATGGACACGGTGGAGGAAGGATCCGCTGACCTGGATGTGGGCGTCAAGATCTTCAAGGGGCTGAATGTCTCCCGCGGTCTGCCGATCCCCGTGGTCGCCCGCTTCGACTACCACGGCAAGGTGCCAGGAGGGAAGGAGCGCGCCGTGCTGCACGCCAAGCGGCTGCAGACGGCCATTGAAAACCGCTATGCGGATCTCCATCAGCAGGGCCTGATCCATGTGCTGCTGACGGTGCGGGATCAGGACCGGCATGTGCCCGCCGAAGCGGTGGGTTCCACGATCACCTTCGCCAGCGCAGGAGCCCATTGAGATGATCATCTGCAAGGTGGTGAAACCGTTGGTCTCCACCAACCGCATTCCCGATTTCGAACACAAACATCTGCAGGTGGTGCTCGATGGCAGCACCCAGAAAGTGGCGGTGGATGCCGTGGGCTGCATCCCTGGGGATTGGGTGATCTGCGTGGGCAGTTCAGCCGCCAGGGAGGCGGCCGGCAGCAAGTCCTATCCCAGTGATCTCACGATCGTGGGCATCATCGACCACTGGGATCCAGAGGCAGGGAGGGCTCCTGCCGTTGCCGCCAAGCCCGCCAGCAATGGCGACACGCCTGGCGCGGACAGCAAGACCAGCGGGACTGCAGGAGCCGGCCAGGGAACGAAAAGCCCGAGCCTGGGCGGAGGCACGGGTTGATGGAGATCATGCAGGTGGCCGGCTCCCTGGTGTGCACCCAACGGGTGGAAGGCTTGGCCCACATGAACCTGCGGGTGTTGCGCACCAGCAAGGGAAAGCTCAGTGTCGCCGTCGACCCGGTGGGGGCCTCCGTCGGCAACTGGGTGTTCACCGCGAGCGGCAGCGCCGCCCGATTCGCCTGCGGCAATCCCGAGATCCACACCGACCTGACCATCGGCGGAATCATCGACTTCTGGGAACCCGACGGCTGAGGCCACCGTCGAACCGCAGACCGACCGATTCGTCTTCATCGAATTCATCGAACGTCCCCTTCTTCCCTCCGACCCATGGCCAGCTCCTCCTCCCGTTCCTCCCGTCCCGCCCGTAAGGGGACAGGACCTCAGGCTGCAGCCCGCACCACCGCCGCCCGGAGGAAGGCGCCCGCCAAAGCCAGCGTCCCATCTTCAGTAAAGAAGGAAGAGGCCAGCCTCGCCCTGCTCCCCCCAGCGGAACCCCAGACCTCTCCAGCCGTGGTCACACCGGTGAGTTATGCGGGGGCGCTGAACATTAGCCCCGCCAAGGCATCGGCCTCCCCCGCCAACCCTTCGAGCTCCAGCCCCGCAGCACCCTCCAGCCCCGCCTCAACGGCCTCTGGCTCGAGCAGCGGGGGAGCGGGGCTCAGCAAGGGTACGGGGGGCCCCTCGGTGCCCACCCCGCCGTCCCGGCAAAGCCAGGCGATCGTGCCCGCCGCTAGAACGGGAATCGCCCTCGGCATGATCGAAACCCGCGGACTGGTGCCGGCGATCGAAGCTGCGGACGCCATGACGAAGGCCGCTGAGGTGACCATGGTGGCCCGTGAATTCGTCGGCGGCGGGTACGTCACCGTGATGGTGCGTGGCGAAACCGGAGCGGTGAACGCAGCCGTGCGAGCCGGTGCCGATGCCTGTGAGCGGGTGGGGGATGGGCTGGTGGCTGCCCACATCATTGCCAGGCCCCATGGGGAAGTGGAACCTGCTCTGATCGCCAGCAGCGCCCCCAGACGCCTCTGATGGGCCCATCCCCGGTTCACCCACGCGTGCTTGCCGATCTGGGACGGGCCCTCAGCCTGGAGCTCACGGCCGTGCAGCAGTACCTCACCCAGGCTGTCCTGGTGGAGACTTGGGGAGATAGCGTTTCGGCCGATCGTCTGCGGCGGGAGACCGTGGAGGAAATGCAGCACGCCGAACGCATCGTCAGCCGCATGATCCGCCTTGGCGTGGCCCCAGGGGCCTCCCAGCTCCAGCCCGCGAGCCATGCCGCCAACCTCACGGACCTCCTGCGGTTGAACCAGGCCCTGGAGGAGCAGCTGGTGGCGCACTACGCGGAGGCCATGGCCCTCTGCCAGCGCATCGGTGATGTTGAAAATCAAGCGTTCTTCCACGATCTGTGGCAGGAAGAGCGGCAGCATGGGGAAGTGTTGGAGGCCTGGTTGACCAGCCTCGAATCCGCCCCTCCCCCTTCCCTGGCCCGAGCAGCGGTTTGATCCGGCCCCTTCGTTCCTTCCTCGCCATGGCGTCCACATGACGAGCCTGCCTCTGGTTCCAGCCCTTCCGCTCCCGATCCAGCTGGTCTGGCTCCTTCCCCTCTATGGCTTCAGTGGGGTGCTGCTCTCCCTGCCCTGGGCAGCTGGCTGGATCAAGCGCAATGGTCCCCGTCCGGCGGCCTATCTGAACCTGCTGCTCACCCTGGCGGCCGTGATCCACGGCAGCCTGATCCTTCGCGAGGTGCTGATCCTCGGACCCCAGCAGCTTGATCTGCGCTGGTTTCACGTGGCGGATCTCGACCTGCGCATTGGCTTTGATCTCTCCCTCACCAACCTGGCCGCCCTGGAACTGGTCACCTTCATGAGCCTGGTGGGGCAGGTGTTTGCCCTCGGCTATCTGGACAAGGAATGGTCGTTGGCGCGGTTCTATGCCCTGGTGGGCTTCTTTGAGGGGGCCATGGCGGGGGTGGTGTTGAGCAGCAACCTGTTCATCACCTATTTCCTGTTGGAGATGCTCACGCTCTCCACCTACCTGCTGGTGGGCTTTTGGTATGCGCAACCGCTTGTGGTGACTGCGGCACGGGATGCCTTTCTCACCAAGAGGGTGGGAGACGTGCTCCTGTTGATGAGTGTGGTGGCCCTGGCCGCCTGGGCGCCCTCCCTCGCCTTCTCCGACCTGGAGCAGTGGTCGCAGACAGCCCTGCAGGAGGGGCGGATCAGCCCCCTGGCCGGCACCCTGATCGGGCTCGGCCTTGTGGCTGGGCCCATGGGCAAGTGCGCCCAGTTCCCCATGCATCTGTGGTTGGACGAAGCCATGGAAGGCCCCAATCCGGCCTCGATCCTTCGGAATTCGGCCGTGGTCACCTGTGGAGCCTTGGTGTTGGTGAAGGTGCTGCCCCTGCTGCGCCTCTCCCCATTGGCCGTGACCGTGCTCCTGGCGGTGGGCACCATCAGTGCCCTGGCAGGGGCTCTGGTGGCCATCGCCCAGGTGGATCTCAAGCGGGCCTTTTCCTATGGCACCACCTCCTATCTCGGACTGGTGTTCATCGCGATCGCCCTGCAGCAACCCACGATCGCCCTGCTGCTTCTGTTGGCCCATGGCCTTAGCAAGGCGTTGCTCTTCATGAGTGTGGGCTGTGTGATCGCCACCACCAACTGCCAGGACATCACCGAACTCGGGGGGCTGGGATCCCGCATGCCCGCAACCACCAGCGCCTACCTCCTGGGGGGGGCCGCCCTCACGGGCTTGGTCCCCCTGGCGGGCTTCTGGTGTCTGGCCCGCCTGGTGGAGGTGCTCCTGCCGCACCACCCCCTGTTCGCGGGGGTGGTGCTGATCACGAACCTTCTCACGGTGTTCAACCTGGTGCGGGTCTATCGCCAGGTGTTTCTCGATGTGCCCCACCCGAAGACCAGACGCACCCCGGAGGTGCTCTGGTTGATGGCCCTTCCCATGGTCAGCCTGGGGGTGCTTGTGGCCCTCCTGCCAGTGGTGATGCGCCGTCTTGAGCCCTATCTCGGGCTGGGGCCGGTGTCCACGATGGGGGGAGTTCTGGTGCTGGCCAGCGGGTTGGTTGGCGTGGTGGCGGAGCTCGCCCTGCCCGTGGCCAGCTTCTCCTCCCGCTCGGTGATCCGCCCGTTGCGGGCCCTGCAGGATCTTCTGGCCGCCGATTTCTACACCGACCGTCTGTACCGCAACACCATCGTGGCCTTTGTGGCTGGCCTCGCGCGGCTCACCAATGGCTTCGATCGCCGCGTGGTGAATCAGCTTGCCGAACGGGTGGGCCTGGCTTCCCTGGCCACCGCCGAGGGATGGAAACTCGGGGTGAGCGGCCAGCTGCAGAGCTATGTGCTCACCGTGATCACCGCAATTGTGGTCCTGTTCACAGGCCTGGCGTGGTGGCAGGTGGGGAGGTGAGCCGATGTTGACCCTTCTGCTGCTGATTCCCTTTCTCGGTTGCCTGCTGTTGGTGGTCTGGCCTGGCCATCCAGCGCCCGGTCTGATGCGCAAATTGGCCCTCGGGGTGCTCTGTCTGCAGGTGGCCTGGAGCCTGGTGGTGCTGCTGGCGGTTGATCCCCGAGATGGCTCCATGCAGCTGCAGGAATCCACTCCCTGGATCCAGGGGCTTGGCCTCACCTACAGCCTGGGGATCGATGGCCTTTCCCTTCCACTGGTGCTGATCAACGGAGCGCTGAGCTTGGTGGCGGTGGTCTGCACCCGAGACATCAGTCAACGCCCCCGGGTGTACTTCACCCTGCTGCTGCTCATCAGTGGGGCGGTGAATGGGGCCTTTCTTGCCCAGAATCTGCTCCTCTTCGTGCTCTTCTATGAGCTTGAACTGATTCCTCTCTGGCTGCTGATTTCCGTCTGGGGTGGAACGGGCAAGGCCTTTGCCGCCACGAAATTCCTGATCTTCACCGCGGTTTCCGGCGTTCTGATTCTGGCTGCGTTTCTCGCCCTTGCGGTGCTGCGAGGGTCGGCGGATTTCAGTTTTCTGCCCGTGAGCACAGAACAGCTGGGGATGGGAAGCCAGCTGGTGCTGCTGGCGATGCTCCTGGTGGGATTCGGCATCAAGATTCCCCTGGTGCCCTTCCACTCCTGGCTGCCGGATGCCCACACCCAGGCCTCCACGCCGGTGTCAGTGCTGCTGGCCGGGGTGCTCCTGAAACTCGGAACCTATGGAATGTTGCGCTTCGGGCTGGGGTTGTTTCCAGAAGCCTGGGCCGTGATGGCTCCTTGGCTGGCGATCTGGGCCGCCGTCTCCGTGCTCTACGGATCCCTGGCGGCCATCGCCCAACGGGACATGAAGCGCATGGTGGCCTACAGCTCCGTAGGCCACATGGGATCGATCCTTCTGGCAGCGGCAGCGGCCACCCCTGTGAGCCTCCTGGGGGCGGAGTTTCAGATGGTGAGCCATGGCCTGATCTCAGCCCTGCTCTTCCTGTTGGTGGGGATCGTGTATCGGAAAACAGGGACCCGTGATCTGGAGGTGCTGCGCGGTCTGCTCAACCCGGAACGGGGGCTGCCCTTCACCGGCACCCTCATGATCCTTGGGGTGATGGCCAGTGCCGGAATGCCTGGGATGTCGGGATTCATCTCCGAATTCCTGGTGTTCCGCGGGGCGATCGCCACCTTCCCGGCGGCCACCCTGCTCTGCATGGTGGGCTCAGGCCTGACGGCGGTGTATTTCCTGTTGCTGGTCAACCGGGTGTACTTCGGTCGGCTGGCCATCACCCCGGCGGAGGATCCGGCCCGCCACAGCCGGCTGGACATCCGCCTGGCGCCGGTGGCCTCACGGGAAACCATCCCAGCCACGGCCCTGAGCCTGGCGGTGGTGCTCTTGGGGGTACTGCCAGCCCTGCTGGGCACCCTTTCGGAAACCACAACCACGGCGATGGCCCGGGTTCCTGCCATCGCCCAGGCCCTGGTGGGGCGGGGGGTGGGCTGATGCCGGTCATTCCGGAGCTCCTCACCCGCAGCGGCGGTCAACCAACGGCTCAGGACCTGCAGCGGCGTCTGCTCGCCGGTGAAACCCTGCTAGCCGAATCAGCCGACCACGTGATGCAGGTGGTGGATGTGCTGGAGAGCTACGGAATCGTGCTCGATGCCTACAGCCGCAACCTGATCTATCAGGCGGAGAGCCAGTTTCTCAATCCATTTCCGATCTTCAAGTATCTCGATGGTGATCACAGCGCAGGCAAGATCTGGCGCCATCTCAATCACGACCGCATCAATTTTGAATATGCCGAATATTGCATGCGTGCCATGCTCTGGCATGGCACTGGAGGGCTGGATGCCTATCTCGACAGCGAAAGATTCCAAGCCAATTGTGAGGCCATCATCCGCAGGAAGACGGCACGGGATCCCCTGTTGGCTCTACTCAATCCCCTCTTTCCCCAGTTCCTCCCTGAATTGATCCGCACCGCTGCCACGACCCATGCTCTGGGCCAGTTCTGGCGAGTGATGAGTGATCTCTTCCTTGATCTGGCGAAAGCTGAAGGGGAGGGCACAGTAAAGAGCGTGGACGATGTTGTTGAATTCATCAAGGCTGGCCTCGTGGCGGCAGCGGCTAACCCCATCACCTACCAGGTGAACGTTGGTGGCGAGATGTTTTGGGTGTTACCGCCTGAAGCGGGGCTCACCTTTCTGGTGGATGTGGCTGTTCCCTATGTGGAGGCAGTGTTTCTGCGAGGCACACCTTTTTTGGGAACGGTGTCGTTCAATGCCCAGGCCCAGCAGATCCCTCCGGATCAGGGGGCCTTCGCCTATGGGGCCCTCTATGCGGACCCCCTGCCCACCATGGGCGCTGGCATTCCACCGAGCCTGCTGATGCAGGACATGTATCGCCACCTCCCGGAGCGGCTGCACAACTGGTATCGGGAGCAAGGGCGGGGAGAGGGGGATGTGCGCGTGAAGATCTGCATGAGTTTTCAGAAATCCATGTTCTGCGTCACCAATGCGGCGATCCGGGGCACCTTTCCCCATGCCCTGAGCAGCAGCGATCCCACAGAACGTGCCGCGAATGAGGCCTACGCCGCAGCCTGGGCGACCCGCCTGAGCCAGGCCCGAACGGATTGCCTGGATGCCCCTCAAGAGGAAGGCAACGCTCCTGCCTTGGCGTTGGAGAAGCAGGCGTAATCTGAGGCCATGGAACAACCCTGGACCCACCGAGCGCGTCCTGAGCGATTGGAAAGGCGCATTGAATTTGAGGATTACGAGAGCACCCGGGTGTTTCTGGAACGGCTCAACAGCCTTTCAGAAGAAGCGGGACGATTCCCGGACATCAGTTTTGGACGAACCTATGTGAATCTCACCCTGCGCGCCGAGGGGGAAGCCGAGTCCATTGGGCCTGACGAGACGTCCTTTGCGGCAGCAATTGATGGCCTTATCTGAAAGCATCGAATCGGATGAGCCCTGCATCGACCTTCAGGCTGCCTATGACACAGCAGGGATCCAGGAGTTATTGAGCCAACTGGATCAGGAGCTGATTGGGCTGCAGCCGGTGAAGGCGCGAATCAGGGAAATTGCTGCGTTGCTGGTGGTCAATCGAGCGCGGGAGCAGATGGAGCTGCAAACCACCCCCCCCAGCCTGCACATGTCGTTCACCGGCCACCCAGGCACGGGGAAGACAACTGTTGCGGAACGGATGTCCCAAATTCTCCACAGCCTCGGTTATCTGCGAAAGGGGCATGTGGTGACGGCGACGCGGGATGACCTGGTGGGGCAATACATCGGTCACACGGCCCCAAAGACCAGAGAGATGCTGAAGAAAGCCATGGGAGGAGTGCTTTTCATTGATGAGGCTTATTACCTCTATAGACCCGATAACGAACGGGATTACGGATCAGAGGCCATTGAAATCCTGCTGCAGGTGATGGAAAACAGTCGCAACGATCTTGTTGTCATTTTTGCTGGCTACAAGGAGAGAATGGATGTATTCTATCAATCCAACCCAGGGCTGTCTTCAAGGGTAGCGAATCATATTGATTTTCCAGACTACTCCGACCAAGAGCTTTTGGCCATAGCACAATTAATTCTCGCCAGTGAGAATTACAGGTTCAGTGAAGAGGCCCAGAGCGCCTTCTCCGAATACATCAAACGCAGGAGACTACTGCCATACTTTGCCAATGCCCGCTCCATCCGAAACGCAATCGATCGTGCACGGATGCGCCAGGCCAACCGGCTGTTTACACGGATGAGCACCACACTTAGCAAGGTCGATCTCATGACGATCGAAGCCTCAGACATTCTGGTCAGTCGGGTCTTCAATGGCGAAGTAGAGGGACTGGATCGGGCCTTGCCAATCACTGGAGCCTGAGGCGATCATTGCGAGGCAACTGATGCGTCCAGAACAGCGCAGAAGCTCTCAGCAACACGACGGGCGCTGAAGGCCTGGATCTCTGCAGAATGGACCGAATAGGCCCGCCGAAAGATCTCATGGTCTCCCAGCATCAGTTTCAAAGCATCATGGATAGCATCAGCATCTTTAACATCCACAAAGAGACCTATCTCCAGCCTCTCAACGATCTCTCTGAGGGGGTTCTGCAGAGGCCCGAGAACCAAGACAGGTTTTCCATGGCCAAGGTATTCAAAGAATTTTGAGGGATAGTTATCAAGATGGCGTGGACCTATCACCACAAGCTGTAGATCTGCATCTTCTGCCAGACGATGAGACTCCGCATAGGAAACCATTGGCTTGAGATGGATGAGGTGTGACAACAGTGGATCATCCTGAATCCGCTGACGCGCAGCAGGATAGAGAAAGCCATAAATGGAAAGTTCAAGACGGCAGGAGGCAGGTGAACTGGAGTGGGCGAGCCGCCCTAGAGCCTCAAGGAGTGGTTCAATCGGACGCCATTCCGGCAACATGCCGAGGTGGATGAGCCTCAGTGGGGACTTGTGCGAGGTGGCGTGAAAAACCGGCTGGTAGAGCTCGGCAGCCTCCGGATAGCTGTCGGTAAGCTGATTGGCCTTATAGGTGGAGATAAGATCGGCTTTTATATAACGGTTCCTGGTCAGTGGTGACATGAAAATTGCTCCGGAAGCCTGATCCAAGATCGATCGCTGCAGCTCTGGAGCCGTTGGATAAAAACCCTTTTCATCTCGTGCTCCATAGGGGTCATCAATCAAGGCAATATATGGCTTGTTAAATTCCGCAGCAAGTTCACTCACAAGACACAAGACTCTGAAGTCAGGTGTTTTTCCCGCGATCAGATCAAAACCCGTTGCATGTTCGGCACCAATGACAGCCTGCCGGATTCCCTCCAGGAGGTAAGAATCACTATCGTGGCCAACGCATCGCTCAATAAACCTTGCAACAAGCTGCAGAAAGCCATAGAGAACGTAACCACTTGAACGTTTCGCGCATCGATTCTTTTGCACAGAGAATCGCTTTGAAAAAGAAACCCGGTTGGAATAATGAAGGCGTTCGCGCGGAACGTTCAGATCTTCGGTCAAAACAGAAACAAGCCACGGGGCGGGGCCAGCAAAATGAAACTCCCAGCCGTAAGATTCAACAAATGGCAGCAACTTACTGCAAACAAGTGCCTGCACACCGGTGCAGCCCGGTGGCTGCATCATGACCAGCAATATCCGTTTCTTCAACGACGCTTCCTCGAATCAATCTGCAGGAGATCTCTCACCTGCTGAATGCGGCGTGCCAAGGCTGGATCGTTGTTGATCTTTTTCTCAACTTGTTCAACGGCATACATGACCGTGGAGTGATCTTTACCGCCAAACACCTCGCCAATCCTGGGCAGGGAAAGGGTGGTGCTCTGACGCATCAAAAACATCCCCACCTGCCGCGCCTGGCTGACGGCTCTCTTGCGGCTGGGGCTTCGCATCTCCTCGATGGCCACTTCAAACACCTCGGCCACCTTGTCCAGCACCTGCTGGGGGGTCACCTCCACGCTGGAACCCGAGGGATCCAGCATGGGAGCCACGGATTCCACCGTCATCGGCAGGCCCGTGATCGATACGAAAGCCACCGCCCTGGTCAGGGCGCCCTCCAGTTCGCGGATGTTGGAGGTGAAACGCCCTGCGATGTATTGAATGAGTTCCCGCGGCAGAGACATATGCTCCTGCTCGGCCTTCTTGTGAAGGATGGCCATACGGGTTTCAAGGTCAGGCGACTGAATATCCGCAATCAAACCCATTGAAAATCGCGAGATCAAACGCTCCTGCAGCCGAGGAATCTGGCTGGGCGGACGATCAGAGGCAATCACGATCTGGCGACCGGCCTCATGCAATGCATTGAAAGTGTGGAAAAACTCCTCCTGGGTGTATTCCTTCCCTTCAATGAACTGAATATCATCCACCAGAATCAGATCTGCGGCTCGGTAGCGATTGCGAAAGGCCTGCATGCCATCCTTGCGGATCGCCTGAATCAGGTCGTTGGTGAACGTCTCCGTGGAGACATAGAAAACCCGGGCATCCGGATTGATCTCCAGCCGGTAGTGACCGATCGCCTGCATCAGGTGCGTTTTGCCGAGACCCACTCCACCGCAGAGAAAGAGCGGGTTGAATTCCCGCCCCGGTGCCTCCGCCACGGCCAGGGCGGCGGCATGGGCCATCCGGCTGTTGGGACCCACCACAAAACGGTTGAACACATAGCGCGGGTTGAGACCGGCCTCTCCTCCCAGCAACTCCCCTCGCCCCGGGCCGTTGCCGCTCCCCCGGCCACCAGCCCCCTGCAGGGGAAGTCCACCAACAAGCCCATCGGACCTGGACGCAATGCCCTCTGGAGCACGGAGCGGTTTTGGGGCCGATGGGGACGCTGCCATTGAAGGGGAGTCCTCAGCAGAGACCTCCACCAGCACCGTGACAGGACCCTGGGTGAGATCCCCTGCCAGTTGCTGGATCTGTACCAGATAGTGCTTGCGCAGCCAGGTGCAGGCAAAGGTGTTGGGCGCCTCAAGCCTCAGGCAGCCATCGCGGAAATCACGGCAACGGGCCGGTCGGATCCAGGTTTCGAAGGTGGGCTTGCTGAGGGTGGCCTTGAGGGCGTCCTGCACCTGGGACCAGAGGTCTTCGCCGCGCTGCACCAACCTCCCCCTCGTCGAACAGGGAATATAAGCAGGGCCGAGGGCAGCCTCCTGCTCGTGGTTGGCTTTTAATGCTGACTGGCCATTCCTCTGTCATGGTTGCGCGTCGACTTGCCCTGACCCTGCCCGCAGCAGCGATGCTCTCCCTGCTCAGCGGCTGCACCGGGGTGCTGCAGCCACGGATGCCGCAGGCCGAAAAGCAGCGCATCAGTGATGCACCGCCCACCCCCTCCCTTCAGCCCACCAGCAACGTGATCGTTGCCGCCGTGGAGAAGGTGGGGCCGGCAGTGGTGAGGATCGATACGGTCAAACGCACCCTGAATCCCCTTGGAGGACTCTTTGGGCGCGGGCCATCGATCCAACAGCAACAGGGCCAGGGCTCTGGGTTCATCACCCGCTCCGATGGAATCCTGCTCACCAATGCCCACGTGGTGGATGGCGCCAGCCAGGTGGGGGTGACCCTGCCGGACGGCCGCAGCTTCTCTGGCAAGGTGCTCGGGGCCGATCCCCTCACGGATGTGGCCGTGGTGAAGGTGGTGGCCACGGGGTTGCCGGTGGCCCCCCTGGGGGACTCCAACAAGGTGCGGCCTGGCGAATGGGCGATCGCGATCGGCAACCCCCTCGGACTGGACAACACCGTCACCGCAGGGATCATCAGCGCCATCCAGCGCACCAATGCGGTCGGGGAAGGCCAACGGGTGCCCTACCTGCAGACGGATGCGGCCGTCAATCCTGGCAACAGTGGGGGGCCCTTGATCAACGATCGCGGCCTGGTGATCGGCATCAACACGGCCATCCGGCAGGCGCCGGGCGCAGGATTGAGCTTTGCCATCCCCATCAACACCGCGCGGAAAATCGCCGCTCAGATCATGGAGCGGGGCTTCGCCAGCCACCCCTACATCGGCGTTCGTCTGGAGGCCCTCACCCCACAGCTGGCGAGGGAGATCAACAGCAGCACGGATCAATGCCGGCTGCCGGAGGTGAACGGGGTGGTGGTGGTGGATGTGATGGCCGGGAGTCCCGCAGACCAGGGCGGCCTCAAGGCCTGTGACCTGATCGAACAGGTGGGGGGGCAACCGGTCAAGAATCCATCGGATGTACAGCTGGCTGTGGATCAGGCCAAGATCGGGGATCCTCTGGCCCTGCGGGTCCGGCGCGGGGAAGGCGCCCTGGATCTCACCGTGAGGCCCGCTAACCTGCCCCGCCAGGAGTGAACGGACCTGCAGGGAGGGTCAGGATCGGCAAGGAGTCCACCTGCTCCGAGCAACTCGTCGTGATGGCCCGCTGGCCTGCACCGGGCCGCTGCAAGCGGCGGCTCGCAGCAGGCATCGGCGCCAGGCGGGCAGCATTGGTGCAGCGGCAGCTTCTGTTCCACGGGCTGGAGACAGCCTTTGCGGCGGCCAGGTCAGGGGAGAAGCAGGGCCGCTCCGTGGAGGTGGTCCTGGCCCTCAGTGGCCTGGGTGCCGCTGCCTCCAGGCGCTGGGCACGCTGCCTTGCAGTGGATCGGTTGGTGGAGCAAGGTGCCGGAAGCCTGGGGGTGCGGCTGCAACGGCAGGTGAATCGAGCCAAGAGGGAGGGGATCCATCGGTTGGTGCTGATCGGCAGCGACCTTCCCCATCTCCAGGGGGCCGACCTCGTGGACGCCTTCAGCAAACTGAGAACCAGCGCACTGGTGCTCGGACCCGCTGCCGATGGTGGCTATTGGCTGATCGGACTTTGCCCCCAGGTGCGAGCACCAAGGCTGTTCGCCGGATCCAGGAGCCCCATCCCCTGGGGCACCGATCAAGTGCTGGCGCAAACCCTGGAGGCCGCCGCTGCCGAAGGGCTCCAGCCCCAGCTGCTGCCCGAACGCGCGGATCTGGATCGAGCGGCGGATCTGCTGCCCTGGCGATGATGGCGCCCCTGGCGGTCGTGATTCCAGCGCGCAATGAAGCGGCCCGCCTGCCATCGCTGTTGGCTGATCTGGCTGGTGGCCACGAGCTGGTGCGGGAGATCTGGGTGGTGGATGGGGGGAGCGGGGATGCCACCAGGATCGTGGCTCAGCTGGCTGGGGCCCGGGTGTTGCCGGAGCGTCCGAACCGCGGCAGACAGCTGCAGAGGGGCATCGAGGCATCAGCGGCGCCCTGGTTGCTGTTGCTCCATGGCGATGGCCGGCTTCCTGCCGCATGGGCAACAGACGTGGAGAGGGCCATTCGCCTCGGCCCCGGCGCCTGCTGGGCCTTCCATCTGGGGATTGCGGACCCATCCCCGGCGTTTCGGGTGGTTGAGCAGCTGGTGCGGTGGCGCACCGTTTTCCGTCAGCTTCCCTATGGCGATCAGGGTCTCCTGGTGCACCGCCAGGTGCTTGAGAGCGTGGGAGGAGTGGCGCCGATTCCCCTGATGGAGGATTTGGACCTCGTGCTGCGGCTGCGCGCCGCACTGCCGATCCGCCCATTGCCCGGGCGCTTCCTGGTGAACGGACGGCGCTGGCGGCAGCTTGGGTTGGTGCGCACCAGCTGGAGCAATGCCCAGCTCAGACGCGCCTGGCGCCATGGAGAGGATCCAGAGGATCTGGCGGCACGTTATGGGGCGTACCAAAAGGCACAGCGGCGCTGCTGAGGTTCCAGTTCCCAGCCCTGATGGCTGTAGAACTCCACCACATCGGGATCGGCGAACAGGGTGACCCGCTCCACACCCATTTCCTCCAGGGTTCTGATCACGTAATCCATCAGCTGCCGCCCCAGCCCAGCGCCCTGATAGAGGGGGTGCACCGCCACATCCCAAACGGTGGCGTCCACCACGCCATCCCCGGTGCAGCGGGCAAAGCCCACCAACCGCGGGAGGCGTTCATCATGGCGCCAGAGCCCAACGCGCAGAAGGCTGTGCTGGAGGGCCTTGCGCACACGGCGCAGGGGTCGGCGGTTCCAGCCCACCGCATCACAAAGCGCCTCCAGTTCGATCAGATCGATGGGACGCTCCAGGCTGAGCACAGCCTCCAGCTTCGCCCCAGGTAGATCACAGAGGCGATAGCCGGCGCCATAGAGGCCCGCAAAAAGAGCCTCGCGGGCGGGGGAACTGGGAATCGGCAAGTCCTCCGTCACGGTTGGACGCCACCAAGGCAACGCAGTCTGAAGATCCTCGCGGATGGCCGGCGATGTGCGCGAATGTGGGCAGCCCCTCCCCCGGTCGCGCATGGGCAGCGCCCCTCCCATTCCCCCGACCCTGGTGGCCCTCCATGGTTGGCTCCTGTCCGGCAGGCTCTGGGAACGGCTGCAAGAGGAGCTCAGCCCCCAGTGGCCTCTGCTGGCTCCGGATCTCCCGGGCTTTGGTGGAACCCCCAGACCAAAAGGCTTGCAGCCCTCCCTGGCGAGCTACGGCCGATGGGTGGCCCAATGGGTAGCGCAGGAGCTGCCGAATCAGCCCATCGTGCTGATCGGCCATTCCCTCGGTGGCAGCATCGCGCTCCATGCGGCGGGGGCATTGGGGGATCAGCTGAAGGGCGTGGTGCAGATCGCCGCCGGGGGTGGCGTCTACCAACCCAGGCCCTTCCGCCAGCTACGACGGGGAGGATCCCTTCTCCTCCGCCTGCGCCCCCAGGCCCTGGCGGAGTGGACCCTGCTGGAGCGGGTGCGCTCGCCCCTGCGGGCTGATCCCCGTGCCGCCAGGGGTCTACTGGCCTGCAGCACCAATCCAGGGGCCGTCAGGCAGTTGCCCCGGCTGGCCCACAGCCTCTCGGTGCCCAGCCTCTGGATAGCCGGCAGCCAGGATCAGGTGATGGAACCCCGCTACGTGCGCCATCTGGCGGGCTATGCCGCTGATCATCAGCTGGAGATTCTCGAGGGTGCAGGCCATCTGCCGATGTGCCAGAACCCCCGGGAACTGGCAGCGCTGATCAGGGCATGGCTGGAGGAAGGCCCCAAGAGCGGCCATCAGAACGTGGCCAGTCCTTTTTCCTGGAGATCAGCCAGCTGCGCGTAGAGCCCCCCGGCTCCGCGGAGCTGGCGGTGGGTGCCGCTTTCCACCAGCCGGCCCTTGCGGAGCACAAGAATCAGGTCTGCGGCTTCCACGGTGGCCAGGCGGTGGGCGATCACAATCGCCGTGCGATCCCGGAGCAGGCGCTCTAGATCCCGCTGCAGCGTGGCTTCGGTGGAGGGGTCCAGAAAGGCAGTGGCTTCATCCATCACCAGCACAGAGGGATTGCGGGCCGCCACCCGAGCCACGGCAAGCAGCTGACGCTCGCCGGAGGAGAGGTTGGCGCCACGCTCCCGCAGGGAGGTGTCCAGCCCGGCCGGCAGCCGCTTCAAAAATCCCCCCAACCCCAGATCCAGGCAGAGACGCTCCACCTCCTGGTCACTGAGGGGGCAATCGAGACGCACGTTGCTGGCCACGCTGCCGCTGAACAGGAAGGTGTCCTGCAACACCACCCCCAGCCGCTGCCGCAGATCCGCCATGGGGATCTCCCGGATGTCGACGCCATCGAGAAGGATGCGCCCGGCCTGGGGTTCGTAGAGGCGGCAGAGGAGGCGGATGATCGTGGTCTTGCCGGATCCGGTGGGTCCAACGATGGCCACATGCTCCCCGGAACGAATGTGAAAGCTGAGGTTGTGGAGGATCGGATCATCCGGCCGATAGGCGAAGCTCACCGACTCGAACACCACTTCCCCAGGGCTGGCCGGACCGCCAAGGGGGCTCAGCGGGGCAGGCCGAGAGCTGGAGGGGCTGTCCGTGATGTCAATCGGACGGCTGAGCAGCTCATCGATTCGTTCAACGGCGGTGAGGCCACCCTGAATCTGGGTGAACCGCTCCGCCAGCTGGCGCAGGGGATCAAAGAGGCGCAGGGAGAAGAGGATAAAGGTCGTGAGGGTACCCAGGCCCATGGCGCCTCCGCTCACCAGGGCACCGCCCACCCCCAGCACCAGGGCAATGGCGGCCTGACTCACCCACTCGATCATCGCCGAGATGGCACTGTCGTAGAAGATCACCCCATCGACCGCGCGGCGGTAGGCCTGATTGGTGCTGCGGAAGCGGAGGCTGTTCTCCCCCTCTCGCCGGAACATCTGCACCACTTCCAGACCCTGCAGGTTCTCCTGAAGGTCGGCGTTGCGTTGGGCCAGCTCCTCCCGCACCCGATAGTTGGCACGGCGGTAGCGCCCTTGCAGCCAGAGCACACCCAGGGTGACCGGCACCTGGATCAGGAGCAGAAGCGCGCCGAGCCGCCACTCGATCGACACCATCGTGATGCCGATCACCAGCAGGGTCACCAGGTCAGCGAGCACACCGATGGCGCCGCTGCCGAACACCTCGGCCAGGGCATCGACGTCACTGGTCAGGCGGGTGAGCAGCTTGCCCACCGGCATGCGGTCATGGAAGCGCAGCGGCAGCGAGAGGGCGTGGCGGAACAGGTCGTCGCGGATGCGGGCGGTGAGCCGCTGGCCCACCACCTGGACGTTGAAGCTCTGGGTGCCCTGCAGGGCCAGGCGCAGCAGCACCGCCAGCAGCAGCAGCAGCACCAGGAGCCGCAGAGCCTCCGCCATCGG
>JBJTQT010000033.1:0-4060 GCA_046075745.1 Cyanobium sp.
CCACTCACGGAAGGGGGCTCCCCCGGGCGCAACTTTTTGTAGAGCTCCAGCAGAGCTTGATCCTCTGAGGAAATGCCTTCGTCGTTGGCGGCGGCAATCGACTTCTGGTAATACTCAGGGTGCCGGAGTTTATCCAGCACATCATTATCCGAAAGACCGATGGCCCGCATCAGCACATGGGCATTGATCTTGCGCGTTTTATCGACCCTGACATGCAGCAAATCATTCTTATCAGTTTCAAACTTCAACCAGGCTCCACGGTTCGGGATCAGACTGGCGTTAAAGGTCTTGCGACCGTTCTTATCCTGCTCATCCTTGAAGTAAACACCTGGTGAGCGCACGATCTGATTGACGATCACCCGCTCAGCACCATTGATAATGAACGTGCCCCGTTCAGTCATCAGCGGGAGTTCGCCGATGAACACCTCCTGTTCCTTGATTTCGCCGGTTTCCTTGTTCACCAACCGGCAGGTGACATACATCTGGGAGGCAAAGGTGGCATCCCGGCGCTTGGCCTCCTCCACATCATGGCGGGGACGCTTCAGGCGGTATTCATCCCCGATGAAATGCAGCTCAAGCTTGCCGGTGTAATCGGTGATCGGTGAGAAGCTGTCGAGCTCCTCAATCAGACCCTTTTCCAGGAACCACTTGAAACTTGCCCGCTGCACCTCCACCAGATCGGGGAGATAGGTGACGGTCTTGGCGACCTGGATCGCGCTGCTCATGCGGAAACCTGAAGACAGGAGGACGAAAAAAGAGCCGGGGAGATCAAAGGGATCGGGGGAATCCCTGAACGTGGACAGGCAAAACCCCACCTCCCCGGAAGGATGGTGCAGGGCCACTCACCTCAGGGGGAGGGCCCCCATAGGCACTGGTGCTCAGACCTCTGGACCTCACCGATCGTTGAAGCCATCGTTGAAGCCATCACCGTGGGAGGGATCACCAAGGAAGCCAACACCGAGGAGAAGGGGCGCTGCCGCCACTGGGCCAATTAGAAATCATACAGTGTGAAGGTCGAGCCGAAACAGACGCGAAGCGTTGGCTGTGCTGGTAAGGGCCACCTCCTCCAGGCTTTCGTCCCGCAGTTCAGCCACTTTCGCCGCCACAGCTGCAACATTCGCTGGTTCATTGCGCTTGCCCCGGCGGGGCGCCGGGGAGAGGAAGGGGCAATCGGTCTCCACCATGTAGCGATCCGCGGGGATCTGCCTGGCACAGGCCTGGATGCTCTCCGCCTTGTTGAAGGTGACCGTGCCGCTGAAGCTGATGTGAAAGCCAAGCTCCAGGAAGGCCTCCATTTCCTCAGGGGTTCCCCCCCAGCAATGCATCACTCCGGCAGGACAGGTGCCCAGGGCCGCCCTTGCGCGGAACACCTCCAGCATTGGAGCAGCCGCGTCACGGCAGTGAACGATCACCGGAAGGCCAAGGTCCGTGGCCAGATCCAGCTGGGGCAGCAGGGCGTCGAGCTGATGATCCAGGGTCTTCTCCCGGTAGAGATCGAGACCCAATTCGCCCACGGCCACAACCCGGGAATCCGCCTTGGCCGCTTCCCGCAGAACCTGGGCCGTTGTGGACTCCCACTTGCCGGCATCCAGGGGATGCACTCCCACCGCATAGCGAAGCTCCGGCAACTGATCGGCCAGCTGCCGGATGGCCGGAATTTCCGAAGGCTCCACGCAGGCATGCACCAGGGCCGTCACTCCGGCCTGCCGCCAGCGGGAGACCACATCCTCCAGATCCCCGTCAAACTGCCGGAACACCAGGTGGCAATGACTGTCCACCAGCGGGGCCCTTGTGGCTGTGGTGGTCATCGAAGGGCTCCGCAGACCCTCAGGAACTGGCAAGGGAGCTGGCTGCAGGCTCCAGGGCCCTCTTCACCGCGGCACTTAGTCGCGACTTCTTGTTGGCTCCGCAGTTCCGGTGCAGCACTCCCACCTTCACTGCCTTGTCGATCTTGCTAAACGCTGCATTCATGCTGGTTTCCACAGCTTCGCGAGACGCCGCACCAGGCTCCTGGCCGTAGCTGCTGCAAGCCGTGAAACAACGCTTCATGAGCGTGCGCAGCGCAGACTTGTAGCTGCGGTTGCGCAGCCGGTTTCGCTCGGCAATCTCGATGCGCTTCTTGGATGATTTGTTATTGGCCAATGGATCTGGGCAACGACCGAACAATCTGAGATCCTAGCTCACCCTGTCCCTTCTTCGTCAGATTTCCCCGCAGGAAGCCCTAGCCTGGATTCCACCGAGCAAACCACCCTTGGCTGCCTCCGCCACAGCCCCCCTCACCTGCCTGCGGGACTCCGACGACGCGGTCGTCCGTCTTGCCCAGATCGCTGCCCGCACCGAGGGGGCGCAGATGCGTCAGGAAGAGAAGAAGGTGGCCCAGCTGCTCGAGCAGGTGCGGGTGGAGGGCGACGCCGCCCTGCTTAGGCTCAGCGAAACCTTCGATGGAGTGCGCCCCGATCCCCTGAGGGTGCCGCAAGCCAGACTTCAACAGGCCTGGGAAGGGTTGCCAAGCGCTCTGCAGCAGGCCCTCACCCTCGCCCACGGGCGCATCCTCACGTTCCACAGGCAGCAGCGGCCTGCGGATCTGGCCATCCATGGCCCCCATGGCGAACGGCTGGGTCGCCGCTGGCGAGCGGTGGACAGGGCTGGGCTTTACGTGCCGGGCGGGCGGGCCGCCTACCCCAGCACGGTGTTGATGAACGCCGTGCCGGCTCTGGTGGCCAGGGTGGAGCGGGTGGTGATGGTGACCCCCCCAGGGCGGGATGGGGAGCCCAACCCCACTGTGCTGGCCGCCGCCCACCTGGCGGGAATACAGGAGGTGTATCGCGTTGGGGGAGCCCAGGCGATCGGCGCCCTGGCCTTCGGCACCGAAACGATCCCCCGGGTGGATGTGATCAGCGGTCCGGGCAATCTCTGGGTCACCCTGGCGAAGAAAGCGGTGTACGGCCGGGTGGGGATCGACTCCCTGGCAGGCCCCAGCGAGGTGCTGGTGATCGCCGACCACACCGCCCACCCCGAACAGGTGGCCGCTGATCTGCTGGCCCAGGCCGAGCACGACCCCCTGGCGGCCGCGATCCTGATCACCACCAGTGAGCAACTGGCCGCCGCGGTTCCCCTGGCCATTGAGGTGCAGCTCAAGGATCACCCTCGCGCCGCCATCGTGAGCCAGGCCCTGGCCGACTGGGGCCTGATCGTGGTGTGCGGCGATCTGGGGGCAGCGGCACGCCTGAGCGACACCTTCGCTCCGGAACATCTGGAACTGCTCGTGGAGGACCCTGAACCCCTGGCAGAACGGATCCGCCACGCGGGTGCGATCTTTCTGGGCCCCTTCAGCCCGGAAGCCGTGGGGGATTACCTGGCCGGCCCGAACCACACTCTGCCCACCTGCGGCACGGCACGCTTCTCCGGCGCCCTGAGTGTGGAGACCTTCCTGCGCCACACCAGCCTGATTGGCTTCAACCGTGAGGCCCTGGAGGCCACCGGTGAGGCCGTGATGGAACTGGCCCGAAGCGAGGGGTTGCACAGCCACGCCGAATCCGTGCGCTTGCGGCTGGGCTGATTCGCACGGGTCGGGTTCAGCCCTTCGCCATCTCGCGCACGGAGGCCACCCCATCCACAATCTCTCCCACCAGCACCTGGTCGGTGAGGTTCACAAAGAGCCCATTCTCCAGCACCCCGGGGAGGTTGTTGATCTCCTTCTCCAGGCTCGCCGGATCGGCGATGCCACCGGCAAATGTCACATCCAGCACCAGGTTGCCCTGATCAGTCACAACGGGGCCGGCCTTGCGCACCGCCATGCGCAGCTCGGCTGCACCCCCCATCTCCCCAAGCTGCCCCTTCACCTGGCGCCAGGCCCCTGGCAGCACCTCCACCGGAAGCAGAAAGCCCAGGTTGAGCCTGTCCACGAGCTTGGTCGCATCCACCACCACCACAAAGCGATCGGCCCGCCGAGCCACCAGCTTCTCCTGCACATGGCAGGCTCCGCCACCCTTGATCAACTGAAGGGCGGGGTCCACCTCATCGGCCCCATCAATGGCCAGATCGATGCGCTGGATGGCGT
>JBJTQT010000034.1:0-14237 GCA_046075745.1 Cyanobium sp.
GTCCCATCGAAGCGAGCCAGCAGGGTGTGGTTCGGCTGGGCCTGATCCACCAGGGTCACCCCCTCATTCGCCACCAGCTCTGGATGGCCGGCCGGCAGGTCGGCCTGGGGCAGGCCCCCCGGATGTTTCACCCGGTCCATCTGCTCAGCGCTGGTCCAAACCTCGCAGAAGCCTGGATAGAGATCGGCGATGTCCACCTTGTCGGTGGTGTAGTCCTGGGCGATCAGGCCCACCGCATCGGCCTTGATGCGCAGGTTGGTGTCCTTGGTGACCAGCACCACTGGTAGGTGGCGCCCCATCACTTCCTGCAGGCGCTGCTCCAGGGCCACAGCAAGAATGTTGTTGTCGCCATTTCCCCCCTTCAGTTCCGGGGGCAGTTGCTGGAGTGTTTCGCTGCGGCAGAACACCACCTTCAGGGTGCCGCCGGTGGCTGGGTCGATGCACACCCCATCCGCCAGGTTTCCCTTCTCCCGCAGCTCATCAAGCAGCCTGGACACCTGTCTGGCGTTGCGCCCTTTCTCGGAGGGATCCCGTTTGAACCGATCAATCTCCTCCACCACCTCGATCGGCACCACCACGTCGTTGTCCTGAAACCTGGTCAGGGCCTGGGGGTCGTGCAGCAGCACGTTGGTATCCAGAACAAAGGTTTTGCGCATGCCAGTGGCCGGGCCGGTGCCATCCAGTGGAACCTAGGGCCGCCCCTGCCCCTACGCTCCTGCACCAGGTTCCTGCGCGTGATCGGGTTGTCCCTCCTGTTGTCCACACTCCTGCTGCTGCTCCTCCTCTTTGGCCTCTTTCTGATCTGGCTGGAGTTGCGCCACCGCCTCAGGCCCTCCTCCCCACTTCAACTGGAAGCCGGTCCCTTCCAGGTGGGGCGTCAGGGGGATGCTCTGGAGGTGGAGGGGGAGATCACCATCCGCAATCAACACCCTCGCATGGAGGTGTTCGTTCCCGAGATTGAGGTGCATCCGGTGCTTCTGGGCCGGGAGGATGTCTCTTCCGTCCGCCGCAGCGTTCGTATCACCGCTCTCCACCCGGATGAGCCGGCTCGTCCTGATGGGTATTGGGCGGCCTACATCGTCAAGGGTCGCAAGGCCACAGTCGCCCGGCTCACCATCACCCTCGAGCCCCCTGCCGGAGTTGATCCCCAGGCCATCCTGGACACCCTCTGGCTCGATATCCATTGGATCAACTACGGCCCTTTCGGTCGCCTCAGCCGTCGCAACGAGATCCTGGTTCCCCTTCAGAAGCCCGTGCCTCTCGCTCCGGCGTCCGCTCCCTGGAGGGAGGGGGAGCAGTGCCGGGTACTGCCGGTGAAAACCCATCTGCTGGGGGTGCTGGATGATCCCGCAGCCGTGCTGGAGCGTTACTGCGGCAGCCTGCTCCAGCCCAGCGATGTGCTCACCATCGGGGAGACCCCTCTCGCTGTGATGCAGGGCCGTTATGCCCACCCCTCCACCGTGGAGCCCTCCATGCTGGCCCGGTTGCTCTGCCGTGTCTTCCATCCCACCAGCAGCCTCGCCACGGCTTGCGGTCTGCAGACCCTGATTGACATCGTTGGTCCCGCCAGGGTGCTCGGTGCCTGGATCGGAGGGCTGCTGCTGAAGCTTGTGGGCAGCAAAGGCGGTTTCTATCGCCTGGCAGGGGAGCAGGCCCGCCTGATTGATGACGTCACCGGCACCACCCCCCCCTATGACCAGATGCTGGTCCTGGGTCCCGATCAACCCGAGGCGTTCTGTCAGCGGATGGCTGCCGCCCTGGGGGTGTCCGTTGCGGTGGTGGATGTGAATGATCTCGGCCGGGTGAAGGTGCTGGCCGCCAGCAGGGGCAGTGATCTCGCCCTGATCGAGCGGGCCCTGCGGCCCAATCCCGCAGGGAATGCCAATGAACGCACTCCTTTGGTGTTGATCCGCCCTGCCTGAGGCTGAGACGGCCCAGCTTGAGGGTTGGCCGCCTTGGATTGGCCGCGCCAGACCCTTAAAATCCCTTCAAATGGTTTGTCCCCTCTGGCCTTTTTGCGGCCTGCACCCCTGGCCATGTCCGTTGGTTTGAGACCTGTGGAAAGGATTCGTCTCGGCATGGATCGTTTGCGGGGCTCCTCCCCCCCGGGCCTCGCTGTGGAGCGTCTCCAGGGCTGGCACCTTCCTCTTCTTCAGGATCCTGCCTTTCTCCCTCTGCTTCCCCAGCTGCAGCGGGCTCTCCTCCTGGGTCTTCCTGAGCGTCTACTCGGTGCAGTGGTGTCTTCCCTGCCCCCCGCTCCCGTCGTCCATATCGCCCTGCTCCGCCTCCCCGCCCATCCCCCCGTCCCCCTGGGTCTAATCGTCACCCGTCGGCTCAATCGCCGGGGCACATGCTGGGAGGTGGACCATCTGTGCCTTGCAGGAGGAACGGAGCCGTTCTCGCCCCCCAAGGCCGAGATTGTGGAGGCCCTGGTTCGTGAGGCCATTCAGAACACAAGGGGCGTGGCCAGCTGGATCGCCACCTCCTCCATCCTGGATGGTCAGAGACAGGCGTTTCTTCGGGAGCAGGGATTCCAGCAGGTGCGCCTGGATCAACTCTGGCAGTGGCAACCCCAAGGGGAGCCGGCGATCCTGCCCCCGGGTCTGCAGGCCCAGCCCCTGAATCGTCAAACGGCCCCGCTTCTCTGGCATCTGGAGCAATCCTGCTGCCCCGCCCATCTTCGCCATGTCTTCGATCGCCGCATCGAAGACCTCCTCGACCAATCCGGAGGGGCTGGCTGGTTGCTGGTGGATGGCAGCCGCAATGAGGCCGTGGCGGCCATTCGCCATCAGATCCACCATCCCGAGGTGGGGGTGGTGGCTGAGCTGAGTCTTCAGCCTGGCCGGGGCGACCTCTACGGTGCGCCCAGTGCCTGGCTGCTCCAGCACCTTGCCAAACCCGACACTCCCCTTGTGCTGCGGGCTGATCGGGAGGACGAGCCCCGCCGCCTCTGGCTCGAGAGCCTTGGAGCCACCCTTCTCGGCGAGCAGATCCTGATGGCACGCACGGTCTGGCGCCGGCAGGACCCCCAGCCGGCCCGCCAGGTCGCCCTCAGGCTGGAAGCCATGTTGGATCAGTGGAAGCCCTCCCCCCGTTCCCTTCCCACCCCGGCCGGTCAGCGCTGAGTGCCTCCCCAGCCCCCCTGTTCCGCCTTGGCCCTGGATGTGGGGCGCAGGCGCATCGGTCTGGCAGGTTGCGATTCGCTTGGTATCACCATCACTCCGCTGCCTGCCCTGCACAGACAGACCACCGAGCAGGATGCCCTGGTTGTTGCCTCCCTGGCCCTTCGCAGGCAAGCTCGGCTCCTGGTGGTGGGCTTGCCCCTGGATGCCTCCCAGAACCTCACCCCACAGGCGCTCCACAGCCTTCGCTACACACGGCAGCTGGGGAGCCTGATGGCCGCCAGGGGGGTGCCCCTCCCCGTGGTGTGGGTCAATGAACATGCGTCCACCTGGGCTGCCACCGATCGTTTTGCCCTGAAGAAGGATCGAAGCGGGAGACTGGACAGCGCAGCAGCAGCGCTGCTGCTGGAACAATGGCTAAGAGAAGGTTCCCCCCTGGAACCCGATCCCGCTCCCCCATCCCCCTGCCCGTTGACCCATGACCCCTGAACCCCCTGACCTGACCGGGTCGGGAGATGTGCCCACTGTCCTGGTGAAGGATCAGACCGGTCGGGAGATCCTCTGTTTTCTGGAGCATCTGATTCCACTGGATGGCAAGGATTACGCCCTGCTGACCCCGGTGGATACCCCGGTCTGTCTGGTGCGGATCGCCCAGGGGGACGATGACAAGGATGAGCTGATCGAGAGCCTCGAGGGAGCGGAGCCAATTCTCTCGGTGGCGGATGTGGTGTTGCAGGAACACGACCTGACGCTGGTGCGCTCAGCGGTGACACTCACCGTGAGTGGAGAGCTGGAGGAACCGGATCCCGATGACCTGGAGGACGAGTTCGAGGAGGACCTGGAGGATGCCGATGAGGAGAGTGATCTCTATGAGCTTCTGATTCAGTTCCGGGCGGATGATCGGGAGTATGGGCTCTATATCCCATTGGATCCGTTCTTCGTCGTCGCCCGGATGGAGGGGGGCCACGCCGTGGTGGTGGAGGGTGAGGAATTCGAGCGGATCCAGCCACGGATGGAAGCCGAGCTCGACGAGCGCGAAAGGGAGAGCTGAGGCCGCTGATGTTGCGCCACTTGCTGACACCTGACTGGACTCCGGGTTGCGCCCTGCCCCAGCTCACCCTGGAGGCTCTTGAGGCCCAGTCAGGTGGCCCGATCCGAGCTCTGGTGATCGATGTGGACCGCACCCTGCTCCCCCATCACAGCTCGGTTCTTCCCCCCGCTGCGGAGCGGTGGCTGCGGGAGAAGCACGCCCAGCTACCCATCCACCTGTTCAGCAACAACCCTTCAAGACGCCGCATCGGTGGACTCTCCGAACGCCTCGGGCTCCCCTACACCGCCGGGGCGGCCAAGCCTCGGCGCGGTGCCCTGCGGCGGGTGATCCAGGAGCTGGATCTTCCTGCCGCTCAGGTGGCCATGCTGGGAGACCGGTTGTTCACCGACGTGCTGGCGGGCAATCGTCTCGGTCTGTTCACCGTGCTGCTCAAGCCGATCGATGCCAGCGGGCTGCCCAGCCGGCAGGATCGCTGGCAAGGACTGGAGCTGGAGGTAGCTCGCCATCTGCGACATCCGCTGTGGGAGAGGTGGCCCTGAACCGCACGATCCCCCGCCGCGTGATCAAGGTGGGCACGAGCCTTCTGCGGGGTCGGCCAGACCGCTCCACCGCCGCCGTGATTACCGATCTGGCCACCTCCATCGCCCGAGCCCAGAGGGCAGGCGAACGCATCGCCCTGGTGACCAGCGGCGCCGTGGGCCTCGGTTGCACGGCTCTGGCCCTCCCACGTCGCCCCAGCGAGCTCGCTGCGCTTCAGGCGGCGGCTGCCGTGGGGCAGGGTCGTCTGATGGCGCTGTATCAGGAGGCCTTTGCCGTGCGCGGCCTCACCGTGGCCCAGGTGCTGCTCACCCGGGGGGATCTGGCGTCCCGGCGCAGTTACCGCAGAGCCTGTCAGACCCTGGAGCAACTGCTGGCCTGGAATGTGGTGCCGATCGTGAATGAAAACGACACCCTCGCCACCGATGAGCTGCGCTTCGGGGATAACGACACCCTCTCCGCCCTGCTGGCCGTAGCCATCGGAGCTGCGGAGCTGGTTCTGCTCACCGATGTGGACAGGCTCTATTCCTCCGATCCCCGAACCGATGCCGAGGCCGTGCCCATTACTGAAGTGAATGATCCTGCTGAACTCGAGCGCCTTCAACAGGGAGCAGGGAGCGGCGGCCAGTGGGGCACGGGCGGCATGACCACCAAACTCACGGCAGCGCGCATCGCCACCTCCAGCGGGATCCGGGTGCGTCTCGCCGATGGGAGGGATCCTGCCGTGCTCGATGCGTTGCTCGCGGGGGAACAGGTGGGCACGGTGTTTCAGCCGAGTGCCACGCCCCTCTCTGATCGGAAGGGCTGGCTGGCCCATGCCCTGATCCCGAGCGGTGCCCTGGTGCTGGATGCCGGTGCGGAGCAGGCCCTGCGACGCCACGGCGCTTCCCTTCTGGCCGTGGGGATCAGGGCCGTGGAGGGAACCTTCGATCGATGTGCCCCCGTTCGCCTGCTGGGGCCGGATCGCCTGGAAATCGGTCGGGGGCTCTGTGGGTTGAGCAGTGAGGAGGTGCGATCCATTGTTGGGTTGGGTCGGGAGGAGATCCGTCGCCTGCTTGGGGAGGACGCCAGTGCGGTGGTGCATCGGGATCACCTCGTGCTCACGGCCCCGGGTCAGGGACCCTAGGCACGGCCTACGATCCGCCCCAGGATCCTTCGTTGGTCTTTAGACCTCCCATGCGCTTCAGCCACCTGCTCAGTCAGCTCCCAGCAGTGGCTGAGGGGAGCGCCCGCTCCCTGGCCGATGATCCCGAGATCATCGCTGCCGAATCCCTCGAACGGGCCGGCCCTGGCCAGATCAGTTTTCTGGAACCCGGTCATGCCCCCTCCATGCCCCTGGAAGGGACGGCCGCTGCGGCTGTTCTCCTCTTCCCCGATCAGGAGCTTCAGGAGCTGGCCACCGCCAGAGGGTTGGCCTGGGTTGCCGTGGCCAATCCCCGCCTGGCCTTCGCCGAAGCCCTCGAAGCCCTCTACCCCAGACGGCTGCCTCCCCCTGGGGTGCATGCCACAGCGGTGGTGAGTGAGAAGGCCGAGGTTGCTCCTGGGGCCCATGTGGGTGCCCATGCCGTGATCGGAGCCGGCTGCGTGGTGCCTGAAGGGTGCGTGCTCCATCCCGGTGTGGTGCTGGTGGAGAATGTGCACCTCGGCCAAGGTTGTGAGATTCATGCCAATGCCGTTCTCCACCCGGGAGCCCGCCTCGGCCAGAGCTGTGTGGTGCATTCAGGAGCGGTGATCGGTTCGGAGGGATTCGGATTTGTTCCCACCGCTGCAGGCTGGCGCAAGATGCCCCAGACAGGTCTGGTGGTGCTGGAAGACGGCGTGGAAGTGGGCTGCGGTTCGATGATCGACCGGCCAGCCGTGGGGGAGACCCGCGTGGGGGCGGGCACCAAGATCGACAATCTGGTGCATGTGGGCCATGGCGTGATCATCGGCCGCGGCTGTGCCCTTGCCGCCCAGGTGGGGATTGCTGGCGGCGCACGCCTGGGGGATGGAGTGATCCTTGCCGGCCAGGTGGGGGTGGCCAATCGGGCCACCATCGGCAATGGGGCGATCGCTTCCTCCAAATCTGGAATCCATGGAGATGTGCCTGCCGGAGAGGTGGTGAGTGGTTACCCGGCCATTTCGAACAGGCTCTGGTTGCGCTGTTCCGCGGCCTTCAGCAAGCTTCCGGAGATGACCCGCACCCTCAGGCAGCTCAAGGGTGAGCGGCAGAGTTGAGGAGGGGTGTGCCCGGCTGGGTAGCCTCTCCACCAGCCCTCCCTTGTGTTGCCCGAGCCGATGACCACCCACCGGATCACCCTGCTCCCCGGCGATGGGATCGGCCCGGAGATCATGGCCGTGGCCCGTCGTCTGCTGGAGGTGGTGAGCGCCACCCATGGCTTCTCGCTGGCCTTTGATGAGCGACCCTTCGGTGGTGCAGCCATTGATGCCTGTGGCGAGCCCCTGCCGGCCTCCACCCTGGAGGCGGCCCGATCCGCGGATGCGGTGCTGCTGGCTGCCATCGGCAGTCCTCGCTTCGACAACCTCCCGCGGGAGCTCCGGCCCGAAACCGGCCTGCTGGCATTGCGCGCCGCCCTGGGGCTGTTTGCCAACCTTCGGCCCGTGAGGATTCTGCCCGCCCTGCTGGAGGCCAGCAGCCTCAAACGATCCGTGATTGAAGGGGTGGACCTGCTGGTGGTGAGGGAACTCACCGGGGGGGTGTATTTCGGGACCCCCAAGGGCCGAGTGGAGGCGGAAGGCAGGGTGCGGGCCTTCAACACCATGGCCTACTTCGCCGATGAGGTGGACCGCATCGCGCGGGTGGGTTTTGCCCTGGCCGCAGGCAGGCGGGGCCAGCTCTGCTCGGTGGACAAGGCGAATGTGCTGGATGTGAGCCAGCTCTGGCGCGAACGGGTGGAAGCCATCCATGCCGAGTTCCCCGAGGTGCGCCTGAGTCACATGTATGTGGATTACGCCGCCATGCAGCTGGTGCGGGCCCCCCGTCAATTTGACGTGCTGCTCACCAGCAATCTCTTCGGCGACATCCTCAGTGATGAGGCCGCCATGCTCAGCGGGTCCATCGGCATGCTTCCATCGGCCTCCCTGGGGGAGAGCGGCCCCGGGTTGTTCGAGCCGATCCATGGTTCCGCTCCCGATCTGGTGGGCCAGGATGCGGCCAATCCCCTGGCCATGGTGCTCTCGGCGGCCATGATGCTCAGGCTTGGCCTGAAGGAGGAGGGGGCAGCCGCTGCCCTCGAGGCCTCCGTGGACCGGGTGCTGGCCGCTGGGTTCCGTACCGCCGATCTCTGGACGGAAGGCACCACCAGGGTGGGATGCAAAGCGATGGGGGAACGGCTGGAGGCCGAGCTCATGGCCAGCCAGTCCGTCGTCTGAGGGTTTTTGGCTCAGGGGGACGGCGACCTGCCAAACTCTCTGACGCCTCCCGAAGCTGTGTCTGATGTCGAAGCGTCATCCGGTCGTGGCCGTCACCGGTTCCTCAGGCGCCGGCACGAGCACCGTCAAGCGTGCCTTTGAGCACATCTTTGCCCGGGAGGGCATCGTGCCTGCCGTGGTGGAGGGCGACAGCTACCACCGCTATGAGCGTGGACCCATGAAGGAAGCCATGGCCCAGGCCGTGGCCAAGGGAGAGAACTTTTCCCACTTCGGCCCGGAGTCCAATCTCTTCGACAAGCTGGAGGAGCTCTTCCGGGTCTATGGGGAAACCGGCAGCGGGGTGAAGCGGTATTACCTGCACTCCGTGGAGGAGGCCGCCGAACACAACGGCCGCCTCGGCACCCAGCTGGATCCCGGCCAGTTCACCCCCTGGGAACCCCTCCCCTCTGAGACGGACGTTCTCTTCTATGAGGGGCTGCACGGGGGCGTGAAGGGGGATGGCTATGACGTGGCTTCCTATGCCGACCTCCTGGTGGGCGTGGTGCCGATCGCCAACCTGGAGTGGATCCAGAAGATCCACCGCGACAATGCGGAGCGCGGCTATTCAGCGGAAACGATTGTGGATACCATCCTGCGCAGGATGCCCGATTACATCAATCACATCTGCCCGCAGTTCAGCGAGACGGATATCAACTTCCAGCGGGTGCCCACCGTGGATACATCCAATCCCTTCATCTGCCGCAATATCCCTACGGCGGATGAGAGTTTTGTGATCATTCATTTCCGCAAAGGGGCCAGGGAGAAGTGGGGTATTGATTTTACCTATCTCCTAGACATGATCCATGATTCATTTATGTCCAGCCCCACTAGTATCGTCGTCAATGGAGGTAAGATGGGCTTTGCGATGGAACTGATTCTCACGCCCATCATCCATCGGATGATCGAAGAGAAGAGGCATCTCGCCTGATGTGTCGCCTCTGAAGTTGGCCGGATTCCCCGGGCTACTCTGGCCAGCTCCGGAGACTGTGCTGCTTGTGGCTCTGCTCGGGGCCTGCATCGGCAGTTTCCTCAATGTGGTGGCCTGGCGATTGCCCCGGCAGGAATCCCTGATCAAGCCGCCGAGTCACTGCCCGCGCTGCGGCACCACCCTTGCCTGGTTCGAAAATGTGCCCCTGTTCGGCTGGTTTGTCCTGGGTGGGCGCTGCCGTTACTGCCATGCTCCCATCAGCCTCCGCTACCCGGCGGTGGAAGCCCTCTGCAGTGGCTTGGGGGTGCTGATGCTTCTGGCCAGGACAGAAGCCATGGGACCTGCCCCAGCCCAGCCCTTGCTCTGGCTCGCGGGGTGGACTCTGGGGAGTTTGCTTCTGGTGCTCGCATTGATCGATCTGGATCAGCTCTGGATTCCAGAGCCCGTCTGCCGTTGGGGGGTGGTGGCCGGTTGGGGACTGACCGCCTGGTTGGGATGGTCCCAGTCCCCTGCCCTCGCCAGGTCGCTCCTGACCTCCCATCTCCTGGCTTCCGCCATGGGGCTGCTTGGCTTTGAACTCCTGGCGTCGCTAGCGGCCCGGTGGATGGGCCGACCTGCCCTGGGCTCAGGGGATGGCAAGGTGGCTGCCCTGCTTGGTGCCTGGCTGGGTCCCCAAGGGCTGGTGCTGGCGTTGATGCTGGCGGTGCTGATTGCCGCCGCGATCGGCGGTCTTGGCCTGGCCAGCGGAGCTCTCAAGCGCCATCAGCCCATTCCCTTCGTTCCTTTCCTGGCTCTCGCTGGGGTGCTGCTCTGGCTCACCGGTGCCGGGCCCTGGCAGGCTCTCTGGCTGGCAGATCACTGGGCAGGCGGGCCTTGAACAGTTTTTAATGGTGCGCAACCTTGGACCTGCACCCACCCCGCTGATCGCTCCGATCCCTTCCCTTTCCCCTTCTGGCTGATGTCGCTTTTCGACTGGTTTGCTGACCGCCGCAAAACCCTTCCTGTTGCCCGCAGCAACCAGGTGCAGGAGCCTGATGACGGGGATGGGCTCTGGAGCAAGTGCCCCCGCTGCGCTCTGGTGATGTACCGCAAGGATCTGCTGGCCAACGCCAGTGTGTGCAAGGGGTGCGGCCACCATCACCGCATCGACAGCGATGAACGGCTCAGGCTGCTGGTGGATCCAGGCACCTTCGAGCCCCTCGATACGGAGCTGGCACCCACCGATCCGCTTGCTTTCAAGGATCGTCGCAGTTATGCCGATCGCCTTCGCGACGCCCAGCAGCAGACCGGTCTCAGGGATGCGGTGGTCACGGGCCTCTGTCGCCTGGAGGGGCAGCCCTTGGCCCTTGGTGTGATGGATTTCCGCTTTATGGGCGGCTCCATGGGGTCTGTGGTTGGGGAAAAGCTCACCCGTCTCACCGAGGAGGCCACGGCCCGGAGGGTCCCTCTGGTGGTGGTGTGCGCTTCCGGTGGTGCGCGGATGCAGGAGGGCATGCTCAGCCTGATGCAGATGGCCAAGATTTCCGGTGCGCTGGAGCGCCATCGCCGGGAGGGCCTGCTCTATTTGCCTCTGCTGACCCACCCCACGACCGGGGGGGTGACCGCCAGCTTCGCCATGCTGGGCGATCTGCTCCTCGCTGAGCCCAAGGCCCTGATCGGCTTTGCGGGACGACGGGTGATCGAGCAGACCCTGCGCGAAAAGCTGCCTGAGGGTTTTCAGACGGCGGAATACCTCCAGGACCATGGTTTTGTCGATCTGATCGTGGCGCGCACGGAGCTTCGGGCTACCCTTGCCCACCTGATGCGTCTCCACAGTCCCAGGGCAGTCGGCAGGCCTGTCCTGGCATGACCGTCGCCTGGAAACGCTTCACCGCTGCTCTCCTGGGGAGCTTTCTGCTGGCCTGGTCGCTCCTGCTGCCTCCCGCCGCCTGGGCTGGTCCGGTGAGCTGGAATGAGGTGCCGCCGTCGGCGGAGGGACGGCAGTGGTGGGATGCGGGCAGTCTGCGGTTGTCGCGCCAGGGTGCCCTCACCGTGCTCAGCCGCTTTCAACCTGCTCCTCGTCCGGGCACGGATGCCTCAGTAGCGGAGCCCCGGCCTGGCGCTGCCACGTTGTATGTGATGGAGCTGGATTGCGATCAGGAGCTTTACCGCGACATCTCGGTGAATGGCCTGCCCCGTTTCCGCGCCGAATGGCAGACGGCCTCCGGCGATGCCCTCAGCACGGAAGTGCTCAGGGCGGCCTGCCAGGCAGGTGCCTCCTTGTTTGCTCCACCTTCCACGGGAGAGAGAGGCTGATGGCACACCCTTTGAACCATCCCCTGCGGGTGGCGGTTGTGGGTCTGGGTTTTGGTCTGTCTGTGCACGTGCCCGCCCTCAGGGCCTGTGGGGGCACCGATCCGGTTGCCCTGTGGCATCCCGATCCGGAGCGACTGGCCGCGGCCTGTGCTGCGGCGGACCTTCCTGGAGCTCCGTCCTTCGAGGCCCTGCTGGCCGACCCTGCCATCGAGGCCCTTGTCCTGGCCACTCCCCCCGAGCCCAGGTTGGCCCTGGCCACCGCCGCCCTGGAGGCCGGCAAGCACCTGTTGCTGGAGAAACCGGTCACCCTTGGAGCTGGGGAGGCCCAAGCCCTGGAGCGACTCGCTCTGCGGCAGCGATGCACCGTGGCCGTTGACTTCGAATACCGGGCCGTGACCCTGTTTCAGCAACTCGATCGTCTCCTGAGCGAAGGAAGGCTCGGCACCCCCTGGCTGGTGAAACTTGACTGGCTGATGAGCAGCCGAGCGGATCCCACACGCCCCTGGAGCTGGTATTCCCAGGCGGCTTGCGGCGGGGGCGTGCTGGGGGCCCTCGGCACCCATGCGTTTGACATGTTGCATTGGCTGGTGGGCCCAAGCCACAGCGTGAAGGCTTCCCTGAGCACGGCCATCCGGGAGCGGCCCCTGCCGGGCGATGGCCGGATGGCCGCGGTGGATGCCGATGACATTGCCCTCGTGCAGCTGATGCTGGACCCCCCGGCCGGCGGCTCTGTGCCTGCCCAGGTGACCCTGGCCTCTGTGGCGCGTCATGGTCGGGGCTTCTGGCTGGAGCTGTATGGAAGTGAGGCCACGCTGGTGCTGGGCTCGAGCAGCCAATCCGATTACGTGCATGGGTTTCAGCTCTGGTGTGGGGAGCCGGGAGAGCGCAACCTGCACAAGCTCCCACCCGATCCTTCGCTGGCCTTTCCCCGCACCTGGGAGGATGGGCGCATTGCCCCAGTGACCAGGCTCATCGGCTGGTGGGTGCGGGCCATTCGGGAGGGCCGCCCCATGGTGCCGGGCCTGGCGGAGGCGGTGGCAAGCCAGCAGGTCTGCGATGCCGCTCGGCAGTCCTGAGACAGAGGGGCGCAATGGAGCGTTATCTGCGCTGGGGCGGCGAACCGAACGGCGGCGCCCTTGGCTGATTTAGTAGCGGTTGCTACCATTTCACCATCGTTGATCGGCTGCCCTTGTGGTTTTCCACGGGAGCGGCCGGCGGAAGTAGGGAAGCCTGGCTTCCCGAAGCAACGCGCCATCCACCTGTTGATCACGCAACAGACCACCACGGAGGCACTTCCATGTCCATCACCACCGCCCGCCAGATGGCCCGCCAGGCTGAAGAAGCCCGTCGCGCTGCCAGGGAACACGACTATCTCGTTTCGGCCCTGCGCCGTGAACACCTGGTCGACTGATCGGCTGATCGGCGGCCTTCCCATCCACCGATCCTGGCCCCGCTTCGGCGGGGCTTTTCGTTGGGCTTTCCGGCGCCTCGGGGGGCCGGTGGGACATCCCCTAGACTCCCCGCCAGACCCGGCGGTCTAACCTGCCGCCGACGCATTTCCCACACACGAGGTTTTCCCCATGGCGCTCGTTCCGCTTCGGTTGCTGCTCGATCACGCCGCCGAAAACGGCTATGGCATCCCTGCCTTCAACGTCAACAACCTGGAGCAGGTGCAGTCGATCATGGAGGCGGCCCATGAAACCGACTCTCCGGTGATTCTGCAGGCTTCCCGCGGCGCTCGCCAGTACGCCGGTGAAAGCTTTCTCAGGCACCTGATCCTGGCCGCCGTTGAAACCTATCCCGACATCCCGGTGGTGATGCACCAGGACCATGGCAACAGCCCAGCTACCTGCTACGGCGCTGCCGCCAACGGCTTCACCTCCGTGATGATGGATGGCTCCCTCCAGGCGGACGCCAAGACCCCTGCCACCTACGAATACAACGTGGCGGTCACCAAGGAAGTGGTGGATGTGGCCCATGCCATCGGCGTGAGCGTGGAGGGCGAGCTGGGCTGCCTGGGCTCCCTGGAAACCGGCATGGGCGAGGCTGAGGATGGCCATGGTTTCGAGGGCAAGCTGGATCACAGCCAGCTGCTCACCGATCCCGCCGAAGCGGCCGACTTCGTGGCCAAGACCAAGGTGGATGCCCTGGCGATCGCCATCGGCACCAGCCATGGCGCCTATAAATTCACCCGCAAGCCCACCGGTGAAGTGCTGGCGATCAGCCGCATCGCCGAGATCCACAAGGCCATTCCCAACACCCACCTGGTGATGCACGGCTCCTCTTCTGTCCCCCAGGAGTGGCTGGACATGATCAACAAGTACGGCGGTGCCATCCCCGAGACCTACGGCGTGCCCGTGGAGGAGATCCAGGAAGGCATCCGCAACGGCGTGCGCAAGGTGAACATCGACACCGACAACCGCCTCGCCTTCACCGCCGCCGTGCGTGAAGCCGCCGCCAAGGATCCCGCCAACTTCGATCCCCGCCACTTCAACAAGCCTGCTCGCCAGTACATGAAGCAGGTCTGCCTCGATCGCTATCAGCAGTTCTGGTGCGCCGGCAACGCCAGCAAGATCAAGCAGCGCGACATCAACTACTACGCCTCTCTTTACGCCAAGGGTGCGCTCGATCCCAAGAGCGCCGTTGCCGTCTGAGCCGCAGGCTTCCGATCCTGCCGGGGGCCCTTCGGGGCCCTTTTTTTGGTCTGGTCAACCATCGCTCTGCCGCCGTGGTGCCACCGGCCGGCAGGCATCAGCCGCCCGCCGTTGGTCCTGCCGCGGGGGAACCGGCGCTCGGGAGGGCGGAGGCCTTGCCCTTGCGGCTGATCAGCTCGGACAGGGCTTGCTGCAGACTGCGCTCCATCACGATCGTGCGGCCATCGGTGACCACCACC